>NZ_DASUCC010000171.1:0-68568 GCF_035762905.1 Actinophytocola sp. | reverse complement strand
GCCCACCCAACATCCGCTCGGCAAACCCCGCCAGCCGAGGACCCACCTGCCCGATCTGATCCGGCGTCACAACCAGCAGCCAACCAGAATCCACAATGGACGATCAACTCGACACGCCAACACCTAACAAAGTACTACTAGCAGCGCCTGGCTGAACCGGTCCGCATGCAGGACCTGAAATGGCCTGCCGTAGTAGGGACGAGTACTGGGATCGAGCGGCTCGGTCAGTTCGAGTTGGTTGTGCAGCGTGGCGAGGGCCGAGTACGCCGTGGCGAGGTGCTTTTCTCGTTCGTGCCAGCTGGTGGCGGCGACCGCCGCGGTCAGTGCCGGAGAAATGCTGGCGGCGAAAGGGAGTTGGGTGAAGGCGCTGCCGAGCCATTTGCTGTAGGGCGGGTAGCGGCGGTGCATCAGCAGGCTCAGGCGCATGAGGTCGCGGACCAGCCGGGCGACGACGATGGCCGAGCCGAGTTCGTCGCCGACTTCTCCGCACCGTCCGACGAACGCCTCCTCTTGGGAGATCCGCTGCCATTGGCAGGCCAGGATGTAGCGCCAGATCTGCTCCGGGTACCAGGCGAGGAGGGACCGAGCGGAGGTGAGTTCGCCGGTGTGGTCGTGCCAGAGCGCGCCGGCGGTGACCTCGGCCAGCGTCTGGGTAGGGGTGGACAGCCAGTCCAGCGTGGTGATGACGTCGCGGGGATCGAATCCCAGATTGTCGGTGAACCACACGTCGAGGCTGGTGACCTCGACGCGGTGGAAGACCGGCCCGTCGGTGAGCGCCATGTGCCGGATGCGCTCGTCTCCTGCGGAGGCGAAGTTCGTGGGGTAGCCGTAGAACGTCTTGGGCAGCTCGTTGCTCAACATCGTCACGACATCCGGGCCATGCCGGTCGGCGTCGTCGCGGGACAGGAACAGCTGCAGGCGTGGCCCCCATTCGTGGTCGGCGGACCGGGCGGTGTCGAAACCGAGGACTTCCGAGCCGGTGCCGATCCGCGCGGCGGTGTGGGGCAGGTCCCCGAAGTGGGCGTGGATCAGCGGCCGTACCGCCTCCTGGTAGAACCGGCGCGACAGTTCCAGCCCGGGGATAACCGCGTCATCCACGGGACCGCATGGTGCCGCGCAGGCCTGAGTGCCGCGACCGGATATCGCCCGCGCTGGAGGTCAAGGACCGGACCGGGGACCGAAGTCGCGCGCAGCAGCAAACTCACGAATTTCATGCTGACCAACGCCACCGGCAACCCCAGCCGCCGGATCCGCGGCGTCCACGGCGCCGACCGCGCCAACGTCGCCGCTGGTCCCCGGCCACCTCGGCCCGTACAGCCATTGCCCACACCCCGGACAACGGGCGCGGCACTCCGCCGGCGTGCACATCAGCCCCAACCAACCCCGGCCCCCGTATCACCGCTCGGACCAGCGGCGCACTGGCACTCGCCAAGCACCGCATGCCTGCCCGGACAGCACAACCAGCGGGCGACGGGGGGTCGAGAGGATCGGGCATGACCGCTCCCACAACGGCACAACCGGCCGCCATCGGCGCGATTGCATGCCAGATGGCGGCCGGAGTGCGTGCGGTTTCAGGTGCTGGGTCGGGCGGTCAGGCCGCAGCCAGTGCGTCGGCCCAGGGTATCGGACTCAACGCCAGGGTCTTCGGGCCGAAGCACTGGGGCACGCCGGCCACTTGCAATGTGCCGATAGTGGACAAGGGATGGACACTGCGCATGGTCGGCCGCCGTGCCGGTTCGGGGTCGGGCACACTCCCGGCGTGACTGAGATTGCGCCAGTCGGGCCACGGATTTTCTTGAGTTACGCGCACGATAGTGACGCGCACAGGTCAGCCGTGGCGGCGTTGGCCGGCTTCCTCGAAACCCGAGGAGTGACCGTAGTATTTGATCTATGGCACGACGGCGGCCGCCGGGACTGGTACGCCTGGGTGTTGCAGGAGATCCAGGCGGCAGACTTCGTGATCGTGGTGGCGTCACCCAGGTACCGGGAGTTCGGTGAGGGTAACGGCTCCAGTGGCGTGCACCGCGGTGTACAAGCTGAGACGGCTGCGTTGCGCGAGTTGCTCTACCGGGACCGCCGGACCTGGCTGGGCAGGGTGCTGCCGGTCGTTCTGCCGGGCGGCTCGCTCGACGAACTGCCGACGTTCGTCCAGCCATACTCCGGCAGCCACTTCGTGCTCCGGTCGATCGACGAGCCCGGCGCTGAGCACCTGCTGCGGGTGCTGACCGGTCAACCACGCCATGCTCGTCCCGCGCGCGGTCGCGTTCCCGCGCTGCCGAACGGAGCAGAGGCCGCACCGATTACCCCCGACGGCTCCACGAGTGCGAATGAGCAGCGCCGGAAGCCGGTCAGCGACTGGACCTGGAGGCTGAGAATTCCCTCACCGCGCCTGACCGACTTGGTCGTGCTGCCCGCGGCCGGCTTCGGGGTGGCCGTTCTCGCCGTCTGGCTGCTCACCGGGCTGTCCTGGCTTACCACAGCGGCGATCCTGGCCACCAGCCTCGGGGTGCTGGCGGCGGTCCGGCGCTACGGGCAGCAACGGTTCAGCGTGATGTGGCAGGTCGTGTGCCTTGCGGCTGTCCCGCTCCTTGTCGGCGTCCTCGTTACCCTTCCCGCCGGCCGGGCTCCCGCGCTGAGCACCACGGCCGAAGAGCCCACGCGAACAGGCCACGGAGACCGGTCAACCACTGACCGGTCGCTGGAGGACACATCGTCGGGGTCGGGCACACTCCCGGACCGGCCTCAGCCCGGGTCACCCACAACCTCGGCTGGTCCAACATCGGCACCTCAAGGGACTCACTCGTCGACAGCATCGGCAGGGGATGGGGCACACCAGGGTTCGCCGCAGCCGGGCCCCCCGCTGCAGATCCTGGACGTGGGGCACGCGTTCACGCCGGAGACGGACCGCATCAGAATTTCGATTCGTAACAACGGGTTGAATTCCGTTCTGGTCAAAGAGATCGGAATCTACCTGGACTTCTACCCCGGGAACCATTGGAGTGACGGCGATGACTGGAATTTTGTCATGACAAGCCAGATGTACGCCGGTGATCCCGCTTTCGACGGCTCCCGCCGCACACACGGAACGATCCAGATGACCGGAACAGAGTTCAACTTGCTCCTGATCGGCCGAGGCTTCGTCCGCTTCAACGGAAGCTGGCGCCGACTTCTCACCTTCGATCCGCAGAAATTCCTGGCAGGCGCCACGTCGTCCACGATCGTCATTGACCTCCCCCTCACCCATCTGGTCCAGCAGACCAGCCCGAGCCAACCGGCAGGCCCGATGATCGAGCAGAAATTCGATCCCAACCACGGCTCGCTTCTAACCCGCATCGACGTGCGAACGCCGGACAACCAGACCTTCAAATGCCACTACCTGAGCCGAGCCGAGAACAACCCCACCTGCGACACCATCAACCCCGCAGCCGCCGTCGAACTCCCTCGCTAGGTGACCAGCGGAGTGAGGGTCCCGGTCCAGCCACCGAACGCGCGCCGGCCGGCCGCGGACCCGTCGAGCGGGCCGCCTCGACCGGGCTGGCCGGCCGGTGCGTCGCCGCCCGCCCCCGGGGCCGGCTCGTTGACCAAACGATCGTGGTTCGGCCGGGCTGGCGAGCGCCGCCCGACGGCCCGGCCCGGATCCCGCGGGCCAACGGAGCGATTCGATCACCGAGGGGCCGGGCCCCGTGGGTGCGGACACCAGGGATCTGGTTCCGCCAGTGCCAGGTCCGGTGCCCGGAAGGCGTGACGGGCCGCTGCCGGCCGCTGCCGTCCCACGCGGGGACGCAGGCGCCGGATCGGTTTGGCGTGACTGATCATTGATCGGACGGGCCGAACGCGCCCGACCTCGGGACACCAGCCGGTGCGCGGTAGTCGGCGGGTCTGGTCGAGCCGAGCGACAGTGCTGCACCGTGCTCCACCGGAATGCTCGGGGCACATCAGGGTGTTCGCACCGGAGGTGCGGTCCAGGCCGCCGACCTGGTTCGGCGCCTTGGGAATCCCGACCCCGCCCAGCCCGGGACCGCCGAGGGGTGGGCCGGGAGAACCGATCTCGGCCTCGATCGGGGCTCGACGAGCCACCTTGAACTCGCGGTTAGGACGCCGGCCAGTTCGCCGAGCACGGGTTCGGCCCGCCGGATGGTGGCTTCGAGCCGGTTCAGCACTCATCGATCTTGCCGTGGCATTCGGCGATCTCGTTCGCCGCCAGGTTCGGCACGAACGGCTGAGCTTCCCTCCGGATCGTGGAGGACTCCTCTATGCGGCTCGGTCGGCCGCACGGGTCGGGGTGATGCCGGACCTGCGGGCGATCATCGACGGCGACGTGCTCGGCCTGACCCCGGACGTCTACCTCCGCAACTTCGTCGGCGACAGCGGTGAACCGCACGCCGGGGCGATCTCGGCGAGCCCAGACATCATCCTGCTTCCGGCGCCGGTCGCGGATCCGCAGGCCGCCTTCGGCGTCAGCGGCGGCACCGTGAACAGCAACACCCTCGGCCACACCGCCGAAACCGGTCACGACAACTTTCTCTACGTCCGGGTGCTCAACCAGGGCGGTACAGCCGCGACCGATGTCGAGGCCCGGGTGTTCTGGTCCGAAGTGGCCACTCTGGTCACCCCGGACCTCTGGCATGACATCGGCCCGGCGCTGTTGCCGACCGTGCCGACCGGTGGGGTGCACCGTGTCCGATGCGATCACCTGGCCCGCCGCGGAGAAGCCGGCACCGGGGCACTACTGCTTCGTCGGACTGGTCGGCAACGGACGCGAAACCAATTCCGGATCCGGTCAGTTTCCTCGACTTCGACAACTTCCGGTTGTTCATCCGCGAGAACAACACACCTGACGTGGCGCAACTTTCAACATCATAGTCAGCGATCCGTCCCCGGAGGCCCTGCCGTTCGTGATGCCCGGTGCCCTCCGACCACGCCCGCCGCATGGCCTTGGAGAGTTGGTCGGCCGGCTGCCGGCCGGATCCCGGGTCTTTCTTGAAGTTCCCGAGGAGTGGCGCGAGCTCTTGGGTGAACACACCCGCAACGCCAGGTTCGACGAGAAGCGCCGGCTGTGGCTGGTCCCCGCCAGGGTGTCCGGCCGGACCCTGGTGATTGACGGCCTTCTACCGGCCCGCGCCGGATCCGCCTCGCCCTGTCGGTGCACTTCCCTCCCCGATGCCCGCCGGCACGGCGCATACCCGATCGCCGCCTCTACGAGGGCACGGAGGTTGGCCGGGTGTCGTGGCTCCTCGGCAACGCCTGAAATCACCTGTCGCGGCGGTTCGGTGTGCCCTGTAATGCGAAGCAGCTCGACGTTTTCGCTGACCCTCCTTACGGTGGTACCCCTGGTGGTCACGAATTACCGGCGCCGAAGAGTCCCTGGGTGACGACGGTCAGCGTCGCCGTAGCCACGGTCGCAGCGGCCTTCTTCACGATCGGCTTGGCTTTCTCGGCGGCCGGTGCGATGTACACGTCGCCGAATTCCGCGGCCTCGGTCGCGGCCGTGGCGAGATCAAGACGAGCGAGCCTGTCGTTGAACGCGGTTTTGAACCCCCGTCCGCTGCTCTGTACCGTCTCGTGCACCCCGGTGACGACCGCGGCGGCGACGCCGCCGGACGCGGCCGCCGCCATGCCCACCACACCAGCGGCCTTTCCCCAGAACGTCTTTCCGACCAGGTGCTTCATGTTTCTTCCAATCCGGTGGCTGCCTCGGATGTGTGGCCGCGTTTGGATGGAAGGGTGGGCGCCGGGGTGGGAGATACACGTTGTCCACCTCGTGTACGGCGGGGAATCACGCGAACGCGGAGTGTGTATCCGGCAGCCGGGGGGTGTCCCCTTTGACGGTGCCAACATCTAGCCTGGTTGGTTGGGCGGAGACACCGTCTCCGTGATGATTGGGAGGCGTTGCAGTGAATGCCGAACATCCCTCCGGTGCCGACCTGCGTTTGCAGCGGATCGAGCGGCTCGCCGCTTGTCTCACCCGCGCCAAGGAAGGTGACCTCAGCGCGCTGGACAGCGTGGTACGGGAGTTGAACCCGTTGCTGTGGCGCGTCGCGCGGTCGCAGGGACTTAGCGACGACGATGCCGCCGACGCGGTGCAGACGACGTGGTTGGAATTGGTGCGACAGCTGGCGGTCATCCACTCACCACTCGCGCTCACTAGCTGGCTGGTGCGCGCGACGAAGCGCGAGGCGTGGCGGGTCAATGCACGACGGCGTAAGAGTGCCAACCCTGGCCACGAAGCCTTGGACGACGCCCCGGACGATGCCCCCGCACCGGACGACCGGCTGCTCACGCACGAGCGTGATCGCACGCTGTGGCGCCATTTCGCCAGGCTATCCGAACGGTGCCGAACGTTGCTGGCGCTTGTCGCATACGCGGAGCGCCCGGACTACGCCGCGATCGTCGAGGCGTTGGGCATGCCGCACGGCAGCATCGGTCCGACCCGTGGCCGCTGCCTCGCCAAGCTGCGGGCAATGCTGCTCGCCGACCCCGAATGGTGCGCGGCATGAGCAGCGACCCCGCCGACCTGCCGCTCGACGAACTCGATGAAGCCATTCTCCAGCAGGTACGCGATGTCAGCGACATCGTCGACCCACCTCCGCCGGACCTCGATGACCGGGCGCTCTTCGCGATTGGCCTAGAAGCCATGGAATTCGAGGTCGCACGACTTCAGGAGGACGTCACCGCGGCCGGCGCCCGGGTGAGTGCCAATACGCGAGCGGTGACTTTCGAGGCCGACAGTCTCACGATCATGGCCACCATCTCGGCGGTGGGTGAAGGCCATTCTCGGATCGAGGGATGGCTGGCACCACCTGGCCCGCGTCGGGTGGACTTGCGGTCCACCGGACATGACGGCCCATCCCGCCGGGTGTTCGCGGAGCCGAGCGGTCGGTTCGTCTTCGAGCGTGTGCCTTCCGGCGTAACACAGTTCGTCGTGCGGGTCGAGCCGCACGGTCTAATGGTGGTGACCTCGCTGCTGCTGCTCTGATACGTGAACGAGGGTGCGGTCTTGCGTCCTTATCTGGCAGTCTTTCCCGGTGGCCACAATCGCTTCAGCGGCGGGAAGCCCGGCGGTTGAGCGAGCTGCGGCTGCGCTCGACCTGGTTGGGCGTGACCCTCGACTGGCACTGGCCGAGGCCGACGCGGTTGCGATAGCGGCACGTGTCGAGCGTGATGTGGCGGCCATGTCGACTGCGCACCGGGCCGCCGGCCTTGCCCACCGCGAGCTCGGCGACCTTGTCTCGGCCGAGGCGCGGATGCGGATGGGCATCCGGGTCGCGGCACGGTCCGGTTTCACGCAGATCGGTGCCGAAGCCCGGATGAGCCTCGCGTTCATTCTGTTGGATCGCGGCAGATCGCGGTCAGCGCTGACCGAGGCGGACCGCGCGGCTGGGGAACTGTCCGGTCTGCCCGCGGTGCGGCTGGCGTGCCAGCGAGCCTTGATACTGCAGCGAACCGGGCGGCTCGACGACGCGCTCGCTGGCTATGCAGAGGCCCTGCCCGCACTGCGCCGCGCCGGTGACCTGCTCTGGCAGGCCAGGTTGCACAATAATCGCGGGCTGCTGCACGCATACGGCGGGGCGCTGGCCGCCGCGGACGCGGACTTCCGCCGGGCGATCACGTTGTGGCGCACGCTGGAGCGGGATGTGCATGTGGCCGAGTCCGAGTGCAACCTGGGCTATGTCGCGGCCCTGAACGGCGATGCTCCGTCCGCGCTCGCCAGTTACGACCGGGCCGACCTTGTGCCCGAGCTGCGGAACCGGCCGAGCCAGCGGCTGCTCGAGCGTTGCCAGGTACTGCTGTCCGTCGGCCTGTTCGACGACGCGCGACATACTGCGGAACGTGCGGTCGCCGAACTGCGTGCCACCGGACAGCGGGTCGACCTCGCCGAGGCGCAGCTGTGGCTCGCCGAGGCGTCCGCCGCGCTTGGTCACGCCGATGCCGCGGAGCAGGAGGCACGAGTCGCCCAACTCGCGTTTACCCGGCAGGGACGGCCCGGCTGGGCGGCGCTCGCCCGCTTGGTCGCGCTCCGTGCGGCGGAGGCGAACGGGACCGGATCGCGGGCGCTGGTTCGGGCCGCTCTGGTGTGTGCGGCCAAGCTGGCAGCCAGCGGGTGGCGGGTCGCCGAGCTGGATGCCACCCTCATCGCCGCCAGGGTCGCGGCGCGTCTCGGTGATCTCGCTACGGCCGAGCGGGTGCTGGCGCGGGCCGGCCCCACGCGGTTGAGCGGCACCCTCGAGATCCGGGTACGCGGCTGGCACGCCCAGGCGCTGCTTCGCCTCGCCCGAGGTGACCGGCGGGGCGCGCTGTCCGCGCTTCGGGCAGGCCTGGCACTGGTCGAACGTCGTCAGGCGGTGCTGGGAGCCACCGAAATGCGGGTGCACGTCTCGGCGTTCGGCACGGAGCTCGCGACACTGGGCCTCGGACTCGCACACGCGGCCCGCGACGCCCGTAGCATCCTCGTCTGGGCGGAGCGCGCCCGGGCACGCACGATGCGGCTGCGGCCGGTGAAGCCACCCCAAGACCCCGACCTCGCTGATGCCCTCGCCGAGCTGCGCAGGCTCACTGCGGAGGACACTCGGGCGCGGCTCGCGGGCGACACCGGCTCCCGGCGGGTGGCGGGGCGCCGCGCGGCCGAGGAACGCGTCGTGCGGGCGAGCCGGGTCGCGCACAGCCCGTTGCACCGCCCCGGAAGCCCACCGCCGACGCCATCAGCTCTCGCTGACGCGCTCGGCGACGTCGTGCTCGTCGAGTTCGTCCGGCACGACGGCACCCTGCGTGCGGTGACGTTGCGGCGCGGGCGTTGCCGGGCACACGAAGTCGGCTCCCCCACGGCGATAGCGGCCGCACTCGACACCGCGACCGCCGCGCTGCGCACGCTGGCCCTGGCGTTCGGCACGCGGCGCGGGCGCGCGGTGGTCCGCGCCGCCGCGGCGTCCGCCGGCCGTGAGCTCGACGATCTCCTGCTCGGACCGATTCGCGGCGAGATCGCCGGACGCCCGCTGGTCATGGTCCCAACGGCCGGGTTGCACGCGGTGCCGTGGGGCCTGCTCCCCAGCCTGTGTGACGTGCCGGTCAGGGTCTCGCCGTCGGCGGCGGCGTGGCTGCGTGCCGTGCGGTCGCCGGCGAACGACGGCGGGGACACCTTGCTCGCCGCCGGGCCGGGTCTGCCGGCCGCGCAGGCCGAGGTGGCCGCGCTCGCCGCACGGTTGCCCACAGCTCGGACCTTTCTCGCCGCCGATGCCACGGTCCCGGCGGTGCTCGCGGCACTCGACGGCACGAATCTGGCCCATATCGCCGCGCACGGCCACTTGCGCACCGACAATCCTCTGTTGTCCGCGCTCGAACTGGTCGACGGCCCGCTGACGGTGTACGACCTCGAACACCTCTCCCGGGCGCCGAGGACCGTGATACTGCCGGCTTGCCAGTCGGGGATCACGGCAATCCGCGCGGGAGACGAGGTTATCGGCCTCGTCTCCGCGTTGCTGACCCTCGGTGCTCGCACGGTGATCGCCACGATCAGCCCCGTGTCTGATGTAGACACTCAACCCCTGATGATGTCACTGCACGACTATCTCCGCCGCGGAACTTCCTGCGCAGAGGCGCTGTGCACCGCTCGCGCCACGGTCGATCCCGGCGACGACGGTGTATTCGCCGCGGCCGCGAGCTTCGTCTGCTTCGGCGCGTAGGAAGTCACCATTGGGTGAGCACTGGAGCGGGATCCATCTGCCTGCCCTTCATTGCCGTACCGAGCTTGCCTGGCCAGTTCGGGATCTCATGCTGCTTCATGAGCCATTTCTGGGCCGCCAGCCGGCGACTGCCGGTGCTACCGGCGGTCTCGTAGGCGATCTCGGCGGCCACCACCGGCGTCGCGAACGAGGTGCCACTCCATTTGGCCCAGCCTTGGTAGACGCCGGGCGGATTCTGCCCCCCCGGCGGGTTGTGCCAACCCTGCGGCTCCTTCGCATGCATGCTGAACAGACCCACGCCTGGTGCGTAGACATCTGCCCGGTTGGTGAAGGGCGCGAGGTCGTTGTTGGTCGAGTCGAACGCGCCGACCGCGATCACAGCCGAGTGCGCCGCGGGCCAGAACGGGCGGTTGTGGTCCGCCGACTCCTTTCTGTGGCTACCGTCGTTTCCGGCGGCGGCGACCAGGACCTGATCGTTCTGCACCGCGTGGTTCACCGCGTTCCCAAGGGCGATCGAGATCGAGTTTCCCGGGAGGTAGCCACCGAATGAGAGATTGAGGACCGCCGCGTTCGACGCGACGATCGCCAAGCCCGCCTTCACGTCGTCGACTTCTCCGGTGAGGTGTATCACCCGGCGTGATTCGATGCCCAGTTCCCGGTGCTGGCGAGCGATCAGGCCACAGATGAACAGACCGTGGCACCCGTGCAACGCGACAACCATGTTGCTGCCCACCGGGTCTAGATCTGGCGGCGTGGTCGATCCCACGTCGACTGTGTTCGCCAGGGCCGGGTAGTGGGTTTTCCATTGGTCAGGCATACCGGTGTCGAACACCCCCACATTGACTGTACTACCCCCCGTGTACGGCGTAGGAGGCTGTGGCGGCCCAGGAATCGGCATCGCGAACCCTTTCGGCCCACCCTGGTAGTAGCCAAGGATGCTCTCGCCGAAAAACACGCTGTTGAAGTGCACACCGGGCAGCTTGCGCTTCCGCACCAAATCGACCGCACGCCGAGTAGAGAATCCCACCCACAGGCGGCATCCGAGTTCAGCCTCGTCCAGCCGAGCATTGACATCCCCGTATTCGGGCGCCAATGGATGCTGCCGCCAGTCGCCCTCGTCGCCGGACGGCACGTAGGGCCTGCCACCCAACTCACGTAGCCGGTCGGCTATTCTGTCTTCGAAGGCGGTGTCGACGAGAACCTCACCCGGTCGCACCCATGCGCCGTCGACACCGATCACCGGCGACATCAAGTCACGTCGGCGACAATACCACAGACCCCATCTGGCGAGCAGAGCACAGACTATCTTCCACAGCTTTCTCAACAAGGACATCAATCAATCCTCCGGTTTTTTCCGGTCTGATATTTCTGCAGCGACCGGGCGCGGGGTGGTCCCGGCCCGGCCGCACCATTCATGGTTGCGAGATCCAGTAGTTGATGAACGACATAACGTCCGGCCGGAACCGGGTGCCGCTGTTCGCCGGGTTCGTGCCGGCGACACCATTGGTATGGATCCCGGTCACGCACCAGCCGCCGCACAGCCCGGGGGTCACGGAGTTGTAGTGGTAGACCGGCGATCCGCTCTGCCCGTTATGGGTGTCGATCCAGTACCAGAGCTTGTTGGGGGTCTGCGAATAGGTGTAGTCGCCGTCCCACCACATCGTCCCCTCCGGCTTGTCAACCGGGTAGCCCTCAACATAGAAGTACTGGTTCGCCAAGTTCTCGCCGGTGTGGTACCACCAGCCGAACCATCCGGTGGAATAACCGATGTCGCAGGTCAGCTTGACCAGCCCGTAGTCGTGGTCGGTCGGGTAGCCATTAATCCAGTTCCAGGTCGTCCAGACATCATTGATGCCGCCACTACAGCTGCCAAACGGAGCGCTGCCACCGGTCCGACCTGGGGTGACGGTGTAGGAGGTAACCCAACTGCCGTTCCAGTGCACGCAATGCCCCGCAGTGACCAGGACGTCTCGGCTGAGCATGAATCCGGTGCAGTCGCCCTTGTTGGTTGCCAGGTGCGCGATGGCGCCCCATGGATAGCTGGCCGGCACGGCCTCCTGCACCCGCCCATCGGGAGGGATGACGGTGTTCGGCACAGCCGCGTCCGGCTTCGCCTTCGCGGCGTCCCCCTTTCCCGCACTACCGGAATGGCCGGCCGCGAATCTCAGCATGTTTGCTGCGGCTGCAGGCAATGTAACGCTTTTGCCCGCACCGTTGACCATCCTGAGGCCGTCTGGCTGCGGCACTACCGGCGTCGCGGCCGCGGGACCAGTGCTCAGCGAGCTAAGGACCGCGGCAGTGGCACCGACGAGTGTCAGTGCGAGTGTTCTTCGACGTCTTCCGTTGCTGCTTCTCATCTGTGTCTCCCCACAGGTGCGGTGTCGACTGCAATGAGCACAGGGGCGACCAACGCCCGGGAGATACACGATTCGCGATGAGATCTAGAGGTGTCCGATCGGCCTCGACCTCGGTGCCGGCCATGGACGTGCACGTCGGGTCGTTAGTTTGTCGTTTAACCCGTAGGTCGGTTGTCGTTGCTGGTCGCGGTGGTGGTATTGCCGACGTTGTGGCGGGGTGGCGCGGTGCTTGTTGCGGGAGCCTGATGGTCGTCCGGGCCGGGGTGTGGGGGTTTCGGGGCAGCGGCTGGCAGGGTGGTCTTCGGGCGGAGGTTTGTCCCGCCCCGGGTTTGATGGAGACATTGAACACCCGGAGGATCCGGAGTTATGGCGGCACCGCGGAAGTATCCGGAGGAGTTGCGTGAGCGGGCGACGCGTCTGGCGGTTGAGGCGAGGCGGGATCCGGTGTCGAGTGGTGGGGCGATCCGTCGGATCGCCGATCAGCTCGGTGTGCATCCGGAGGCGTTGCGGGTGTGGGTGAAGCAGGCCGAGACCGACGATGGGCTACGGCCGGGGACGACGTCGACGGACGCGGTCAGGATCGCCGAGTTGGAGCGGGAGGTGCGTGAGCTGCGGCGGGCGAATCAGATCCTGAAGTCAGCGGCGTCCTTCTTCGCAGCGGAGCTGGACCGTCCGTCGCGATGAAGGTCGAGTTCGTCGATTCCCAGCGGGAGGAACACGGTGTCCAGCCGGTCCTGGAGGCGCTCAAGCAGACGTCTGTGGAGATCGCACCGTCGACTACTACGCCGCCAAGGCCCGCCCGGAGTCGGTTCGTGCGGCCCGGGACCGGGTGCTGGTGGAGGAGATCGAGCGGGTGCTACAGCGTCTACGGGGCGCGGAAGGTCTGGGCCGAGCTGAACCGCCACGGTATCGACGTGGCCCGGTGCACGGTCGAACGGCTCATGCGCGAGACCGGGCTTCGTGGGCTGCTGCGGGACAAGTCCCGCGCACCACCAAACCGGCCGCCGAGACCGGGCGGCCGGCTGACCTGGTCGACCGCGACTTCACCGCCACCGGCCCGAACCAGTTGTGGGTCGCGGATCTGACCTACGTCCGCACTGCCGCCGGCTGGGTCTACGCCGCGTTCATCCTGGACGTGTTCGCTCGCTTGATCGTCGGCTGGCAGGTCGCCACCAGCCTCTACACCGACCTGGCCCTGGACGCGCTGCAGATGGCGATCTGGCGCCGCCGGGCCACCCGTGCCGACCTGACCGGGCTCGTGCATCACAGCGACCGCGGGGTGCTGCCAGTACCGCGCGATCCGCTACACCCAGCGCCTGGCCGACGCCGGCGCGGTCGCCTCGGTCGGGTCCACAGGCGACAGCTACGACAACGCGATGGCCGAGGCATTCAACTCGCTGTACAAGGCCGAACTCGTCCGCAACCGCGGCCCCTGGCGCGGCCACGACGACCTGGAAATCGCCACCGTCGAGTACATCGACTGGTACAACAACCGGCGCCTGCACGGCGAACTCGGACACGTCCCACCCGCCGAGTACGAAGCGCTACACGCGATGACCCACCCGGTCACCGCAAGCCTGGAAACCAACTAATCCAGTGCTTGGAGCTCATCCCAGCGGTGATGGCCCCCAAGAATCGTCCCGTTGCGTGAGATAACAATGCCGTCTCCCTGCGCGGCGTCGTTAATGCTCCTCAGCAGGTCGTCGTTGCTGAGTTCCTCGTGGTACCACTGGGACGATGGATCCCGAGTTGACTGTCCCGGCTTGTACTTTCCAGCAAGGTCGCCAGCTTTCTCACTACGTGACACCCACCTCGGACACGTGTTGTGGACGAGTACCGGGGTGTTACCAGCCAGCACATAGTACGTGTGGCTGGTGGCGATGGTGAGGTTGTAGGCGGTGGCGTGGCGTGCGGTGTGTTTGTCCAGCCTACGGACTGTGATGGTGACGTCGTCGTCGGGGGTGTGGAGTTGGTGGCCGGGGTTGAGTTGGTTGGCGGGTTGCCATTGGTGGGTGGTGGTGTTGTAGAAGGGGTGGTCTTCGGTGGTGGTGATGGTGGCGCCGTCGGTGGTTTCGAGGTCAACGACGATGTCTGGGTGGACGTGCACCGCGGTGACGTCGCGGGCCTCGGTCTGACCGGTGTCGGGGTCGGTGGCCAGGACTTGGTCACCGATTTTGATCTGGTTGAGGGGTTTGGGGGTGCGGTCGGCCATGAGAACGTGGGTGTCGCCGGTGAAGCTGCAGGCTGCGCGGGCGAGGTCGATGGCTTGGTCGATTAGGCGGGTGGCGGCGGCGGTGCCGGTGGCGGCGGTGGTGGCGGCGGCTAGGCCGCCGCCGGCGAGGGCGGCGCCTTCGGGGGCGGTGGCGTTGAGGGCGCCATCGACGATGCCGGCGCACAGGGTGGAGGCCACACAGGCGCGGACGGCCAGTCCGGCGGCTGCGCCGAGAAGCAGTGCGGGGAACAGCCATTGGTCGCCTGGGCTGGTCTTTATATCGAGCAGGCCGTGGTCGCCGGCGGTCTGACAGAACTCGCGGTCGACGGCGTGGGCGCCGCAGACGCTCTTGGCCCAGTCGGTGACGGCCTGGGCGTAGCTGTCCTTATCGGTGTAGCCGTGGCCGGCTGGCCGCAGCTTCTTCAGTTCGTCGAAGGTGGGGATGCGGCGCCCGGCCACCTTGGGCTGCTTGTGGGTGTCGGTGTTGCGGCCGGTTTTGATGTTCCAGTTGTCCGCGATCTGGGCCGCCGAGCGGCAGCGGCCGGAGGCATCGGCAGAGCAGCCCACACCGTGATGGCCGCCGCCGTCGCCGGTGTATTCGCAGGCGTCGCAGAACAGGCCGGCGGGATCGGAGAAGGTGGTGGGGTTGTTGTTGGCGTAGCTGTAGCCGGTCCAGGACTGCGGGCTGGCCAGGTCGAGCAGGGGGTCGACGGAGAGGAAGCGGCCGGTGGCGGGGTCGTATTCGCGGGCGCCGAGGTGGGTGGTGCCGGTGGGGTCCTGGGTGCCGCCGAGGAACCCTCGATCGCCCGGCCAGGCCGGCGGCGGGGTGCCGCGGGGGTTGCCGTAGGGCAGGGTGCGGCGGCGGGTCACGGCCAGGTCGGTGGTGCTGACGGCGAACTGGGCGGTGCCGTGGTGGTCGCTGGCTAGCCAGGTCAGGGCGGTGGAGGTGCGCACGGCGATGTTGGTGCCGGCGTGGGTGTAGTAGCGGGTGCCGGTTGCCGAGTCGGCCGGGCAGCCGGTGGGGCAGCGCAGTTCGGTGTCGCCGAGGAACAGGGTGGTGCCGGTGGGGTCTTTGCGGAGCAGGGCTGCCCGTCGGGGGTGTAGAGGTAGCTGGTGGGTGCCCCGCCGGCGGGGGTGTCGGTGGCCAGGTGGCCTTCGCGGTCCCAGGTGAGGGTGCGGGTCGGCCGGTCGGCGACGGCGCGGCTGGTGGTGTCGCCGGTTTGGTTGTAGGAGAAGGTGTCGGTGCTGGTCAGCGCGCCGGGACGGGTGGTGGTGACGGTGCGCAGGGTATGTGGTTGTGGGGTTGCGGGGGCAGGGTAGGTGTAGGTGCGGGTGGTGTCGCCGCCGGTGGTGTGGTGGGTCTCGGTGGCGCGGTTGCCGACCGGGTCGTGGCCGTAGGAGTGCCAGTAGGGTGCGGGGCCGCCGAGGGTGGCGGTGGTCGGGTTGGGGGTGCAGTTGTCGGTGGTGGGGGTCCATGCTTCGGTCAGCCGGCGCAGGTGGTCGTAGCGGAAGCACTGGTGGTCGCGGGCCAGGCCGGTGGCGGCGGGGGTGTCGGCCAGCCGGGTGAGGTTGCCGGCGGGGTCGTAGCTGAAGTTCAGCAGGGCCTGTTGGGCGCCGGTCTGCTCGCGTTCGAGGAAGAACTGGGACAGCCGGCGGGTGCCCCGTTCGTAGGCGAAGGTCTGCCACAGCGCGTTGGGGCTGTTCGAGCTGACCAGTTCGATCTGGCTGAGCTCGGCGAGGTCGGTGTAGCGGGTCGCGCTCACCGACAACCTGGCGAACGGGGTGGGGGCGTCGGTGGTCAGGGTGTTGGGCAGGCCCAGGGCGGTGTAACCGGTGGTGAGCTTCTCGGCCGGGAGTCCGCCCACCGCGGGCAGACTCACCCAGTCCGGGCTGCCGTCCGGGAGGTAGGCGTTGGCGGTGTGGTAGCTGCCGGCCAGGGCTCCTTCCACCGGTGGGACGGTGACGGTGGAACCGGTCGGCCGGCCGCCGACGTCGTACCCGTCGACCGCGAAACGGTAGGCGTGCCCGTTGTGGTAGCGGGTGGAGGCGGCCGGCAGACCGAGCCCGCCGGGTTGGTCGAACGTCCATTCGGAACGTTTGGTCCCGGTCAGCGAGTCCTCGTGCACGGCGGTTTTACGGCCGAGTTTGTCGTAGGCGAAGGCCAGGGTGAGGTTGCGGGCGTCAGTGCTCGAGGCGAGCCGCCCGGCGTCGTCGTAGCGCAGGGTCGTCGCGCCCTTGTCCGGGTCGGTGGTGACGGTCTTTTGCCCGCGCAGGTCGTAGCTGAAGGTCCACTCGTTGTTGGCCGGGTCGCGCAGCGAGGCCAACTCGCCGCGGTCGGTGTAGGTGTAGCGGGTGGCCTGGTAGCTGCTGCCGGGTGCGGCGCCGGTGTACTGGCGCAGCTCGGTGGTCTGGCCACGGGCATCGGTGATCGTGGTGGTGGCCGGGGCGCCGGCCGGTGGGTTGAGGTGTACCCGGTCCCCGCCGTAGCGGGTACTGGTCGTCCACTTGGATTGGCCCAGTTCGCGGAAGGTGGCCTCGGTGGGCCGTCCGGTGCCGTCGAACGTCGTGACCGTCTGGCTGCTCACGTCGTTGTCGTTGACCGGGGTCACCAGGTTGACGTCCGGTGGCGCGCCGTTGAAGTACGGGCCCGAGGACTTCCAGGTCAGGTTCCGGGAGTCGTAGAACGATTCGGTGAGGATCCGGCCGCCGTGGATCCCGGGCGAGGCCACCTGCGTCTGCCGGGAGCGCAGCAGGCCGTCGTAGAAGGCGTAGGCGTACTTGTAGGACAGCCCGTCGGGCAGCAGCGTCTTGGCGGTCACGAGGTTGGCTGCGGTGCGGCCCACCCGGTAGGTGTATTCGCTGTTGGGGGTTTGGCTCGCCTTGTCCCGGCCGGGCAGCCACACCTTGAGCAGCCGGCCGAGCCCGTCGTAGGCCAGGTCGGTGCTGCGCTGGTTGGCGTCGGTGACTCGGACGGGCAGCGCCCAGGCGGGTTCCAGGTCGGTGGTTGTGGTGTGGCCCAACGGGTTGGTGGTCACGGTCCGGGTGACGGGGCCGCCTTGGTTTGGGGTGTACGCGGTGGTGGAGCGCTCTCCGGCGGCGTCCCAGGCCTCGGTCACCCGGCCGTAGCGGTCGTGGCCGGCGCGGGACACGGTGACGTAGCCGGGTTCACCACCGGACCAGGAGGTGGCCTGCTCGGTGCGGGTGATATTGCCCCGGACCGGCGCCACCCCGGGCTCCGCGCCGTCGTAGGCGGTCCGGACGTCAGCAAGTAGGTCCTGCGGGTAGCTCGCGGACGCGGTGCAGGCCACGCCGACGGTCTCGATCCGGGACGGGTAGGCCAGCAGCCACGCTTCGGTGTTGCTCAGGTAGGTGGTGCGGGTGCACCGGTCGTCGGCCGCGGTGCCGGTGTCCCCGAGATCCGACGAGGCGAGCTGCAACCCGGTGCGCTGGTCGAAGGTGTTGACCACCTCCGAGCGTCGCCAGCCGCCCGCCTCGAGCGCGACCCGTTCGCGCACCGACTCGGTGTCGATCAGGAATGCCGACTCCGCGCCCCAGGGTCGGGTGTTGGTCGCCGTGGCCGCCGACTTCCAGGGGTTGGTGACGGTCGCCGAGATCACGGTGTCGTCCCCGACGGCACGATAGGTGATCGTCTCGTAGGCCGTTCCCTGGAACAGCTCGTGATCCTCGATGCTGCCGGCATCAGTGTTGTCCACCCACACGTTGCGGCGCCCGGTGGGCTGCTTGTCCTCGTCCATGCCGCGCAGGTAGGTGGTCACGGTCCGGCCCCGCGGGGCTGGCTCGCCGTTGCCGGCGACGCCGTCCCCCGTGATCACTCCAACTTTCCCGTAGCCGCGCCACTGTGACCAGGTCTTGCGTTCCGGTGGAACCAGGCCGTCCTCGTCGTCGTAGTGCCAGGCCGGTGCCGACAGGTACTCGTAGCTGGTCAGCACGGGCCGTCCGCCGCCGGTGTTGTCGGTTTCGGTGACGCTGGTGACCACGTATTTGTGGAACCAGTCCAGGATGGGTTGGGTCCCGGCGGGAGGCGTCCAGTAGGTCGGCTGGCAGCGCATGGTGTTCGACTCGGCCACGGGTACGACGCCAGACTTACGGCTGCACTCGCGCTGGCTGTACTGCACGGCCACGTCCGCCCCGGTGCCGTTGTCGATGGAGGAGATGCGGTAGCGCACCAGGGGCGGCAGGGTATCGCCGTCGATGTCGACCCGGTTGCTCATCGGGACTTCGTTGAAGTTCACCTCGGGACCCGGTGTCGCGGAGCCGATCTGGCCGGTGTGGCCGATGGATTCCAGCCACAGCGCGGCGCTGGAGCTGTCGCCTGGGTTGAGGTAGCGATGCCCCAGGGTCCACGACTCGACGTCGCGGTAGCCGGAGCCGGTCCAGACCTTCGTGGTGATCGCGGCCAGCCGCTTTTGGGTGAAGAACGTCGGTGAGGTCTTGCCCGCGCAGGTGCCGCTCGTGCACTGCTGGTCCCACGGCACGTCCACCCAGTTGCCCGGCTGGGACGGCACGCACGTCGGTCCCGGTGTGACACAGCGGTCCGCGGCGGTGAACCACACCTGCGCCGGCGCAACGCCACCCGGCACACCCGTGTGGGTGCCATAGTCGACGTGTTCGAGCCAGCCGCCGCGGTGGTAGGAATGGGCTGCCTGACTGAGGTTGCGGCCGTAGAGGTTGGACTCGGTCTGGTAGTGGAATGTGGTGGTGTTCCCGTTGGGGTCCACGACATGGTCCAGGTTCCACCGGTAGGCCTGTTCGCACCACGACCCGGCGAAGTCCCCTGCCCGGTAGCAGTCCTCACCGGGGTGGTTGCCGAACACGGGCACCGTCCATGTGGAGCGGGACGCGCCGCGCAGTCCGAAGAAGTACTGCGTACCGTCGGTGCTGGTGATGCGCCAGTACTCGTGGTTGTTGTCGGTGTTGTCGGTGCCGGTGAGCCGGTCCACCCGGGATCCGTCGTCGTCCTTCAATCGCCAGACACTGTTGCCGTCGTTGCGGATCAGTTCGGTCGCGGTCGAGCCGAGCGTGACGAAGGCGTTGTCGGTTCCCCAGCACAGGTCGCCGGTTTGGCGTTGCCCGTTGTTGCCGCCCAGGTCGTCCGAACACGCCTTGTAGCGCCGCTCGATGGAACCGCCGGCCGCCAGTGAGAACCCCTCACCGACCCAGGACGGCTGGTTGTTGGTCGACGCCGTCTTCCCATCGATCGAACCGGAGGAGTAGCTCAGCGCGACCCGGGGGCCCTGCCCGCGATCGCCGGTGGCGTCCGGATCGGATACGACCAGGTGAAGTCACCGGAGGAGCCGCCCGCACTCCAGGTCGCCGCCGGAGACAAACTGGTCGCCGTGTAGTTCCCGGTCGATCCGGACGGTCCGGCCGTCACGGCGAACAATCCACCTTCGGTGCTCAGCTCTGCGCTGACCCGGCCACCCAGCACATCATTGCGCTGCCCGGAAACCGGAGTTTGCCGACAGGCCGGCGCCTGCGGTTTGGTCAGTGCGCACTCCGGCACCGACACCAGCCGCAACCGCGCCGCCCAGTCGCCGCCGAAGGCATGCCGGAACTCGGCATAGCCGACAGTCAGCCGCAGCGGCACCGTGCCTTTAGCACCGTCGGTCCGGGCCAGGCGGATCAGCACGCCCTCCACGCCGGCGCCCGCGGTGCTGGCCCGATCCAGCAGCTCCGCCTTCATCCGGGCGGGGGCGGCGGTTTCGGGCAGGGCAGCAAGCCATACCGGCTGCCCGCCCGCCCGGGCACCGACGTCCGTGCCCGCCGGCGCCGCGCTCAGCGTCACCTCGGTCACGGTCGGCTCGGGCCACTTGACGGGTGGTGCGGCGGTCAACGACCGATCCGGAGCCGGATCGGTGTCGCGCAGCCGCACAGCGACCGGTTGCACCGGCACCGACGGTTCGCGTTGCACGGCCGTTGGCCCGTTCTCCTGCCGCTGCGCCACGGCGGGAGACCACGGCGGAAGCAGGCCCGCCACGAGCGTGATAACCCCGACCACTACCAGCCCATGCGCGCGCCTGCCGAACTTCCCGCGTCCGCAGTTCACGATCGGCCCCCGTCCTCAGTAGAAGTTCGTTCGGGTTCCGTCCCAACCCGGATTCGCGTTCTCCCAGCGAATCGCCGGCGGACTTACCCCGGCCGTGACGTGACCGTCGAAGATGAACAACCTGGTGGCGCCGTCCCCATAGGTGTAGAAGGCCGCGATGTCAGCCCGGCCGTCCCCGGTCAGATCCCGCGCGAGCACTTCGGTATCCGAGGTCCACCAGTTCCCGGCGCCGCTGTCCCACACGTGCGGACCGCCGCTGACCCCGCTCGCCGTGCCGGCGAAGAGGAACAGCCGGGCGTGTCCGCCGCCGTAGTCATAGAATGCGGCGATGTCGGCCCTGCCGTCGCCGTTGACATCCCCGGCGGCCGGGGTGGCGCTGCCCCACCACCAGTTGCCCGGACCCGATTCCCACACGATCACCGGTGCGGCGATGCCGCTTGCAGTGCCGTAGAACATCCAGATCCTGGTCTGTCCGGAGCCGTAGTCGTAGAACGCCGCGATATCGCTTCGGCCGTCCCCGTTGAAATCCCCGGACATCTCCCGGCTGCGGCCACCGTCCCAATTGTTGACCCCGGAATCCCATACGAACACCGGCGCCGCGATCCCGGTGGCGGTGCCGTAAAAGACGAAGATGCCGGTCTCGAAGTTCGCGTAGTGATGGAAGGCGATCAGATCGGTCCGGCCGTCCCCGTTGACGTCACCGGCATGCGGGCGCCCGGACGCCAGCCGCCAGTTGTTCGCGCCGCTGCTCCACGCGGGCGCGGCCGGCACATCGTGACCAACCCCGTTGCCCCGAACAGCCATACGGTGATCCCGTTGTTCCCCTCGTCGCGCAACACCGCCACATCCGACCGGCCGTCGCCGTTGAAGTCGCCGGTCACCGGCTGGATCCGATCGGCGGTGAACGCGGTGTTCGGGCCGCTGTCCCAGGTCCGGACCGGTGCGTACAGGCCCGCACCGTTCGACATCCACGTCAGATAGGCGGTCTCGTCGGCGTCCACCTGCTGCACACCAACCAGATCGGCCAAGCCGTCACCGTTCACGTCACCCCGCACCCGCGGCACCGGGTCGGTGCTCCGCGCCGCGATGAACCGGTACGTCCGCGGTTGCAGGCTGCGGTTGCCGGCCTTGTCCACGCTGTAGACCAACAGCGACTGCCCTCCGGTCAGCCAGGGAACCACCGGCACCACCGCCAGCCGGTCCGGACCGGCTGGCGGCGGCCACAAACGAGGTGGTGCTCTCGGTGAACCCATAGCGGTATCCGTACACGTCCGGATCGGTCGAGCTGAACGTGAACTCGCCGCGCACCCCCACCCGGGCGCCGATGTCGTTCTCCGGGAACGAGGTCGACGTGACCGTGGGCACGGCGGTCGGCCTGGTCGTGTCAAAGACGAAGCCGCACCAACCGCTGGACGCACCCCATACCCGACCATCCCCGGCCACAGCGTGCCACGAGTACGTCACGCCGTCCCGAAGATCACTCGTCGGAACGACCGCGGAGAACCGCCGGCCGGACGGCGCGAACGGATGCACGTAGGAGCCGATGATCTGCCCGCTGCCCGCAACCCCCCACTCGAACCGCATCTCGACGCTCGCGCCGTCCGCGTCGAACCCGGTCGCGAACAGGGTGGGCGACGTGTTGGTGGCCGGCAGATCGGTCCCGGACGCACACGGCAAGTTGATATCGGCGGTCAGCCCACTCGGCGCGCTCGGCGGCGAGTTGTACTCCACCACCAGCGTGGCAGTCTTGCCGAACCGCTTACGGTTGACCGTGTCCCAGTTCGGCGCCTGCATCGCCAGCGTCACACCCTCCCGGCGTTCGGCCGCCACGATCTCCACCGCAGACTTCGCGTCGAACTCCACCCAGTTCGCCGGACAACCGGCGTGACCTTCCTTGAACGCAGCCGACGTCGCAGCCACCGCACGTTCAAACGGCGGTGGATTGCGCCAAGAGGTCGACTGGCTGACCCAGCCGGTCATCACCAACTGGACCGGTGTCGAAACACAGGCGAACGGCGCGTTGTGAATCTGAACCGCCTTGAACGTGGCCGCGATGATCTCCATGCCGCGCAGATCCAACGTGCCGAAGTTGAAATAGGAAATGCTCAGATGGATATTGCCGTTGGTGTGCACGTACGCACCGACCGGGACGTCGGGCCGGTTCTGATCGTCGAAATACCTCTCCTCCGGGAAACCCGAGTCGATGTGGGTCCACCCCATCCGCAGCGCGGTCAGCCACGGATCCACCACCACCGGATACACCGCGTCCGGATCCTCCAGCAGCGTCGCGTCCGGGAGCAGCGCCAACTCAGCGCCGTCAAGTTCCACCCCCACCGCCGACTGCCGGCGCGGCCGCTCCTCCCCCACCTCCGCAACCGCGGGCGCATGATCGGCCGAGTCCTACATGATCGGCGCCCCGACCCGGAAAACCGGCTCCCCAGCGGCGTCCACCACCGACACCGCACCCGACCCGTCCCGCCGAACCGCCAACCCCTCCCCGCTCCACCGATAGCCGATCCGCCGCACCGCCGGATGCCGCGCCGCTTCCCGAGTCTTCACCACAACCAACAACCGCGGCCCCGACGGATCAGCCACCCCCTGCAGATCGACCCCCGGCAACACCTCCGAATAGGTCACCCGATCGCCGGACACCGCCGGCACCGGCAACCGACCCGGCCACCCCAACATCAACCGCCGCTCTCCCTTGGACAACACCACCAACGGCCCGTCCCCACCATTCGAGAAGCGGAAATCCACCGTCGCCGCCACCGGCTCCACCCAACCGCCCCGGACCCGCAGCGTGCTGTCGACCGGAACCCAGACACCACCCCGACGGACCCGAACCGGCAAAGTGTGCTGCTCCAACGTCATCGTCCCGGACGGATTCGCAAACACCTGCGCCGTCTCCGTCCGCGCCGACACCACCTCGACCCGCCTACCCGACACCCGCGCCGCGGCCACCGCCGCCACCTCATCCGGCGCCTCCCCTACCACCCGAACAGGCTCGGCAACCGCCGGCCGGACCAAAAGCACCGGCACTACCACGACCGAACCGACCAACAGCAGAGCGCACGCTGGCAGTATCCAGTGGCATCTCATGACGGACCCCCAGCAGATCAACGCGCGTTCCCACACCGCGTCCCGATCAGACACGCAAAGACTGCACTGACCCCAAACCGCCCAACACCACCAAACGAGTGAACCCAGACACCGTCCTATCACAGCGGCCGGAGCATGGCCGGACTCAAACGCCGATCACCCGCCGGCCGGAGGCCGCAGGCCGCGCTCCGGCATCCGAGTGGACATGCGGTCGGCGAGGGCGGCGATGGTCAGTGCCGGGTTAGCTCCCACCAGCCCGGCATCAGCGCCCCGTCGGCGACGAACAGCCCAGGATGGCCGAAGACCTCACCGTAGGCGTCGCAGACACCCTCGCTCGGGCGGTGTCCCATCGGCGCGCCGCCAAGCGGCCGCACCCGTGATGAAACGGGACGCTAGCCAGGCGGGCAGACCCGCGGAGCGCTCCGCGCCAAGCACGTCCGCGACACGCCGCATGGTCACCCACAAACCGGTCAAAGTGTTCGGCGCTGGCGTCCGGGCTCCACGCAAGGTCGAGCCGGTCGCCGCGCAGCAGCAACCGGCCGTTCGGCACGTCCCGGCCCATTCCGAGCAACGGGCACGGAGCTTCCGGCCGGTCCGGTGCTGAACAGGCGGACGGACTCCGCGCCGTCCTCGAGGTAGGCGCCCGGCCAGGCTCGCGCGGGTCATATCGACCCGGTCGGCAAGGCGGATCGCGCTGGTGATCACCGGGCCGTCGCCGGACTCGATCTCCCAGACCTGCTGCGGTCCTTGGCCCGCAGCACAGCTGCGACGCCAGAAGGTCCGCCGTCCAGTCCACTATGGAGCGGCGGTTGCGGACAGTCTAAAGAAGACAGAAAATGTCAACGACCCGCCCGGTAGGCACCCTTAGAGGTCCTAACAAAATGATCTTGGGACTTGCGTGTGTTGATCTTGGTTGGTAGGACTATGCGGTGCGCAGGGGCGAGCAGCCGCCGTGGATCGTGACCGACGGTCTGTGGGATCGGGTCGAGCCGTTGCTTCCGGTGGTGCCGCGCCGAGCACGACACCCGGGGCGGCGGCGGTTGGACGACCGCCGCGTGTTGTGCGGGATCTTGTTCGTGCTCTACACCGGGATCCAGTGGGAGTATCTGCCCCAAGAGTTGGGGTTCGGGTCGGGCATGACCTGCTGGCGCCGGTTGGCGGCGTGGAACGAGGCCGGAGTGTGGGACCGGTTGCACCAGGTCCTGCTGACCGAGCTGCGCGCGGCCGATGCGCTGGACTTCTCCCGGGCGGTGATCGACTCCTCGCACGTGCGGGCGCTCAAACGAGGCCCAAAAGCGGACCGAGCCCGGTCGACCGCGGCCGGCCGGGCTCCAAACACCATGTGATCACCGACGCTGGCGGCATCCCGTTGGCGGCTTCGGTCACCGGCGGCAACCGCAACGACGTCACCCAACTGCTGCCACTGATCGAGGCCATCCCACCCATCGCCGGGCGACGTGGCCGTCCCCGCAGCCGCCCCCAGGTGGTCTTCGCCGACCGCGCCTATGACCACGACAAATACCGCAGGCTCCTGCGTGCCAAAGGAATCGGCACCCGAATCGCCCGCCGCGGCCAACCGCACGGATCCGGCCTGGGCACCACCAGATGGGTCGTCGAACGCACCATTGCCTGGTACCACGGCTTCCGACGACTCCGCACCCGCTGGGAACGCCGCGACGACATCCACGAAGCCTTCCTCGGCATCGCCACCTGCATCATCACCTACCGACGGCTCGCCGCACTTTGTTAGGACCTCTTAGTCAAATTCCGCGGCCCACAGGAGCCAAGGGGTCCAACCGAGTCAAATGGGCCTACGAGCGCTGTACGCCATGATGACACTGTTACGCATCGAGCCTGATAATCACCGAGGGCGGTTCGCGAGGCCTTGACCTGCGCAAACCCCGCTTCGCCGTCGGGCTGACAGGATTTGAACCTGCGACCCCTTGACCCCCAGGCGGATCGAATTCAGCGCTGTACTCAGAGCCGTTTGTCCAGCACGCCGAGAAGCGTAACACGCCAAGTTTTCGGGTCTCAGATTCTCCCGGAGACTTTTCCATAGACGCTATTTAGTCAAGTAGCGTTTCCGCAGATCAAGTACGGTCCGGCTGAGCGACCTCTCATCGTCGCAGTCATGCAGGCTCGCGCCATAGACCACTTTACTCCCGCGAACGACCGCCGCCGGCGACGTGGCCGACCCACAAGGACATCCCGACTGTCGAGCCGCGCCTGGGCCCGCGACCGCTCTACGGAGGGTCGAACAGTGATTGCTGCTGGTAGTTGACGGTGACTCGGATCTTGTTCTTGGAGCCGCGCCGATTGGCTCGACTATGTGGTTGCCGCGCTGTCAGGAACCGCCTTCGGCGGCGACCATGAGACTGCGTCCTTTAGAAACAACGCCAGCCGATGCAGTGCGGCAGCGGCGAAGACGAACCCAACACGTCCACACTGAGACCCACAAAGGTAACCCACTGACGGCGCAGCGCCACCAGATCCAACAACATGCCGCCGTAGGCCCCCGCACGCCGGACACCGAGCGACTCCAGGATCGAACCACTGCCCGACGCCAAAGCCGCCACCACGGCGAAAATGTACCCGACGACCACCCATCACGTGTGTCAGTTAGACGGCCCCTGTGTGTCCCGATCATCCCGAACGGGTGGGTCGTGCCCCCACCACCGCTCCTTCATACCGCCAGTTACCCCTGACTTCCTCGGATTGGGGGAAGCTCGCGTTCGACTCGCCGCCTTCGCCGCTGTCCGACCTGATCGGACGCCGCCGGGCGATTCTGGTCGGACTGGCCACCGCCGCCGTGGCGGTGCTGCTGTTCGCCACCAGCACCGCCTGGCTGTTCGTCGCCCGGGCAGGTCCTGGCGCCAACACCGGCACCGCCAACCTGGTCGAACTGGAACCCGACGGCGACCACGCCCGCAGCCCCACCCACCGGCACCGCATGGCGGGTGTAACGGCCTCGAGTGCCAGCCACCCGCCTTCATTTCAGTTGGTCGGCTGCCATGCGTTCACGGAGGCTGCGTGGCCTCATGTCGGTCCACACCTCGTCGACGTAGGCGACGCAGATCTCTTTGCTCCCTTCGGTGCCGGTGCCGCGCCAGCCGGCGGGCACATCCTGGTCTGCGGGCCACAGCGAATACTGCTCCTCGTCGTTGATCAGTACCTGGTACTTGATGTCCTCGTCCATGTCACTGCCGTCCTTTCGTCGTTTCCGGTTCGGATGCGTCCATCGCGATGCTCACGTCGCGGGGAAACGTGCGCATAGTGGGGCTGCAGGTCACTAACACCGTGATGACCGCGATGGCCGCGGCGATCAGGAGGACCGCATCGGTACCGGCCACCTGCTGCACGAGCAGGCCCCCGACCACAGGGCCGGCCGACGCGGACACGCCCGAGACCATCCCCATCACCCCGGTCAGCCGGCCGCGCAGCCCATCCGGCGTGAGCAGCAACTGGTAGGTGCTGATCGTCGTGTTCGCCGTCGGCGGCAGCAACGCCATCGCGAAGAACAGCCCGCCCATCAGGAAGCCGTTGTCGATGAGCACGGCCAGGGGGGTGAGTGCGGTCAGGGCCCAGAACACACCGATGATCGACACGTACGGACTCACCCGGCGATGGAGGTACGGCGCGAGCAGGGCACCGAGAATGCCGCCCACCCCGAGCATCGCGACCATGATGCCGATCTCGCCCGACGACACTCCCCGTTCCGTGGCCAACACGATGATGACGATGTAGTAGGCGCTGAAGAAGAAGTTCAGGCTTACCGCGCACAGCACCGTGACCCGTACGTGGCGCTGCTGCCATACCCAACGCAGGCCCTCGACCATCTCCTTACCCAGCTGGCGGGCCGGCTGCCGTTCCACGTGGGTATGCGGCACGCGGACGAACAACAGTGCCACAACCGACAACGTGTGGGTGCACACGTTGAACGCGAACGGCACCAACCTTCCGGCCGCGAAGAGGAAGCCGCCCAGGGCCGTGCCGGACAGCGCGCCGAGCGAGCCGCGGGCGGAGTTCATCGCCACCGCCGTCGACAACTGTCCGTGCGGCACGATCCGGGCCAACGCCGCATCCTCGGCCGGCCCGAACAGGGCATTGCACACACCCATCACGGCCGCGACCACCACCATGTGCGGCACGGCCGCCACGTCCAGCCACAACGCGAAGACGAGACTGGCGACCGCGAGCGCCTGTGCCGCCTCGGCGGCCAGCATCATCTTCTTGCGGTTCCAGCGATCGACCAGTGCGCCGCCTGGCACTCCCACGACGACCTGTGCCAGCGCCGCCACTCCCAGCACCAGCCCGGTCATCGCAGGCGAACCGGTGACCGCGAGTACCAGCAGCGGAAAAGTGATCATCGAGGCGCTGAAGCCGGCCCCCGACAACGCCTGACTGATCCACAACAGGCGATAGTCGCGGTTTCGCGACAGCGAAACGGTCATGGAGACTCAGCCTCCCCTGCAGTCCCGCGCGATGCTCCGGAGAGCATCGGCGAAGTCGCCGGCAACCGATTCGACAGTCGAGCGCCTGTGCAGGTCAGGTTGGTAGAACCAGGAGAACACCAGTTCCGCGTCCTGGACGGCACCGACGACCTCGACCAGGTGATCGGCCCTCTCGGCGGGATCGTGATCCTGTCCCAGCGAGGAGTGCGAGGCTTGATAGAGACCGTCCCCGGTGTCCTTGGCGGTGCCGTCCCACTGCCCGAGATAGTTGAACGCGATCTGCGGCCCCTGTCCGTCGCCGGTCAGGCGCTCACGTGCCGCCGGTGAACCGAGGTGACGCAGGGCTCCGAAGCCGAACCCGTTTCCGGGAATGCCGCGCAGCTGCTTGCGAACCGACCTGATCAGCTCCCGCCAGCGCGGCTCGTCCCCGTCCGGCACGGTGAGCAGGATGGGGAAGACGGTGGTGAACCAGCCGACGGTGCGGGTCAGGTCGACGGCGTCGAGGACGTCCTCCCGGCCGTGTCCTTCCAGGTCGATCGACACGCTGCTGTGTCGGGTCCATCGGGACAACGCCCACGCGAAGGCGCTGAGCAGAACTTCGTTGATCCGCGTGCGATACACGGTGGGTGCCGAACGCAGGAGCGTGCCGGTGTCCTCGGCGTCCAACACCATCGACACCATCGCGGTCGGAGTCCCGGACTCCACGAGCCGGTGCGGGTCGTCCACCGGCAGTTCCCACACGTCCTGAACGCTGGCCCAGTAGTCGAGTTCGTGGTCAAGGCCGCCTGCCGCGACATGTTCGCCGAGCCGGTTGGCCCAGTCCAGGAACGACGTCGTCTTGGTACTGAGGTCGACCGGCTCGCCCCGCGCCGCCTGCTGGTAGGCCATGTCGAGGTCATCGAGCAGGATGCGCCAGGAGACTCCGTCGACCACGACATGGTGTGCCGCCAGGAAGAGATAGGTCTTGCGACCCGCGCCGACCGTGAACAGGACCGCCTTCAGCAGCGGGCCGGCCCCGAGGTCGAAGCTCGCGTGGACCTCGCTGGCCGCCTTCTCCATGGCGGCCAGGTGTCCGTCGGCGTCATCGATGTCGGACAGGCCATGCCGCTGAACCAACGGCATTGCCTCAGGGGCGGCGTTGTGTTGCCGCCACTGCCCGTCGACGCACTCGAACCGCATCCGAAGTGCGTCGTGGTGGATCCACAACGCGTCCAGCGCCTGCTGGAACGCCTTCTCGTCCAGGTCGGCCGTCAGCTCCAACAACATCGACTGGTTGAAGTGGTGCGGATTGACCGTGTGTGACTGGAAGAACCAGTGCTGGATCGGCGTGAGCGGTACCGAACCGACCACCGGTTCCGTTTGACCCCGCACCACGTTCGAACCCGTGACCTCGGGAGCGAGCACGTCGATGGTCTGATGCAGGAAGAGGTCCTTCGATGTCAACCCCAAGCCCGCCTGTCTGGCCCTGGACACCACCTGCATGCTGAGGATGGAATCGCCGCCCAAATCGAAGAAGTTGTCCCGCACGCCGATCCGTTCCAACCCGAGCACCTCCGCCCAGATCTGGGCGAGCGCACGCTCGGTGGGATTACTCGGGTCCACATGCTGGACTTCCAGTTCGGGGGCCGCCGTCAGGGCGGGCAGTCCACGCCGATCGATCTTGCCGCTGGGGCTCAACGGCAGCGCGTCCAGCGACATGAACGCGGCGGGCACCATGTAGTCGGGCAATGTCCGGCCGAGGAACTCGCGCAGGGCAGGTGTGCTGGGTGTGGCCGATCCCGGCGCCGGCACCAGGTAGGCGACCATGCGCTCGCCCTGCACGACCGCAACGGCCTCGCCGACCTCGGGATGCCGGAGCAGGGCGGACTCGACTTCGCCCAGCTCGATCCGGAAACCGCGGATCTTCACCTGGTCGTCGGTCCGCCCCAAGAACATCAGCGCACCCGCCACGGTCCAGCGGACGACATCGCCGGTGCGATACATGCGCGACCCGGGCGACCCGAAGGGATTGGCCACGAACCGGTCAGCGGTCAGCCCGGGACGGTTCAGGTAACCGCGCGCCAGGCCCTTGCCGCTGATGTACAGCTCACCGGAAACACCGACCGGCACCGGACGCAACCCGCTGTCCACCACGTACAAGCGGGTGTTCCAGATCGCTTTGCCGATGGGCGGGGTCCCACTGCCCGTCAGAGGTTCACTCCAGGTCGCCGATACGGTGGACTCCGTCGGTCCATAGCCGTTGATCATCCGAAGGCCCGGCGCCCAGCGGGTCGCCAGATCGGCGGGGCAGACGTCTCCGCCCACGATGAGGGTTCGGAAGTCCGGCAATGACGTCTTCGGAACGGTGGCCAGCGCGGCGGGAGGGATCTCCGCATGCGTCACCGCGCGGTCAGCCAGCACTTGGGCGAGCTGGTCACCCAACAACGGGCCAGGAGGTGGCACAACCAGTGCTGCTCCAGCCGGCAACGACATGCACAGCTCCAGTATCGAGACGTCGAAGCTCGGGGAGGAGTACTCCAGGATGCGATCGCCTGGTTCGACGGCGAAACGATCCACCGCCGCCGCCGAGAGACTTGCCAGGCCGGTATGCGACACGACGACCCCCTTGGGCCGCCCGGTCGATCCGGATGTGTAGATCACATAGGCCGGGTGTTCCAGCAGCAGGGGGGAGATGCGGTCGGCGTCGGTCAGGTCACCAGCACGCACACCATCCACTTCGGACATGAAGCTGGGCTCGTCGAGTACCAGCACGGTGACGTCCTCGGTGACTGTCAGGTTCGAGACCGTGTCGCGACGTGTCAGTATCAGCGTCGGGCGGGCGTCGGCCAGCATGAAGGCGATCCGCTCCGCCGGATAGGCCACATCCACCGGCAGGAACGCCGCCCCGGCCTTCAGGACCGCCAACTGGGCGACGATGATGTCCACCGACCGGGGCAGTGCGAGCGCGACGATCTGCTCCGGGCCGACGCCCCGGTTGACCAACAACCGCGCCAACCGGTTCGCTCGGGCGTTGAGCTCGACGAAACACACCGTCTCGTCCGCGCCGGTGGCGAGCCGCGAGAACACCGCTGGAGCGTCCGGATCACGTCGCACCTGTGCTTCGAACAACTCGGGCAACGTGACGGCGGGCACGTCCCGATCCGTGTCGTTCCACTCGACCAGCACCCGTCGGCGTTCGGCGTCGGACAGCAGCGTCAGTCGCGACACCAACTGTCCCGGATCGTCGGCGATGTCACCGAGCAACACCCCCAGGTGATCGGAGAGCCGCTCAATTGTGGCGGCGTCGAACAGGTCGGTGTTGTAGGTCAGTGCGACCCGCAGGCAGCCGTCGACCTCTTGGAACTCGATGGTGACGTCGAAGCTCGCCGACGTGACCGGCAGTGGAAGGTCCTCGACCTCGATGCCGGGCAGCCGGGCCGGCTCCTGTGGCGTGTTCTGGAGCACGACCATGACCTGGAACAGCGGAGTGCGGCTGGTGTCGCGGTCGGGTCGAACGCCGTCCACCACCCGCTCGAACGGAAGGTCCTGACGATCGAACGCGTCCCGGACGGTCTCCCGTACCACGTCGAGGAAGTCGGTGAACGCGACGTCGCCACGCACGTGGGAGCGCAACACCAATGTGTTGACGAAGAATCCGACGAGCCCGGCCAACTCGGCGCGCTCACGGCCGGAGGCTACGGTGCCAACGGCCACATCCTCCTGCCCTGACCACCGCCCGAACAGGACCTGGGTCGCCGCGATGAGCGTGGTGAACAGGGTGGTCTCCCGCTCCCGGCTCAACTTCTTGAGCCGAGAGGTGACCACCGCCGGAATCACGGTCTCGCACGCCGCGCCGTTCGTCGAATGCACCGCCGGCCTCGGACGATCCGTCGGCAGCTCCAACGGCGCGACGCCCGCGAGTTGCCGGCGCCAGTATGACAACCGCTCGTCCAGCACGCTGTCCGACAGCTGTCCCCGCTGCCAGGCGGCGAAGTCCGCGTATTGCACCGGAAGCGGCGGCAGGTCTGCCTGCTCGCCGCGCAGGGCCGCGCCGTACAGCACGCTCAACTCGCTGGCGATCACCCCGTTCGACCAACCGTCGGTGATGATGTGGTGCACGGCCACGGTCAGCACATGCTCATCGGCTGCCAGTCGGACCAGTCCCGGCCTCATCAGCGGGCCACGGCGCAGGTCGAACGGGCGCCGGCCCTCCTCGTCCATGATCCGCGCCAGTTCGGCGACGATGTACGTACGAGACCACTGGGACAGGTCGACAACGGGCACCAGGACCGCCGCGGGCGGATGCACGATCTGGACGCCACGGCCCACTACCGAGTCGAAGGTCGTGCGGAGCGACTCGTGCCTGGCCACCAGCGCCGTGAACGCTTCGGACATCGCGTCGACGCTCAACTCGCCGACCAGACGCACGGCGGTCAACGCGACGTAGTCGAGGCCACCGGGCTCGAAGTCGTCGAGAAACCACAGCCGTTGCTGGGCGAACGACTGCGCGACGGCGGTACCGTCCCTTGGCAGCACCGGAATCCGGTCACCCGCGCCGACATGGTCCGCATCGATCACGGCGGCCAAGCCGGCGACGGTCGGGTTGGTGAACACGGCTCGCGGGGACACACTCACCCCGCGGTCGGCGAGCAGCCTGGATACCAACCGGATGCTCAGGATCGAGTCGCCACCGAGTTCGAAGAAGTTGTCGGCGATCCCGACCCGCTCCACCCCGAGCAGTCGCGCCCAGATCGCGGCGACCCCTCGTTCGAGCTCGGTACGCGGCGCCACATATTCCTCGCCTGACGACCTGCCGGAATCGGGTGCCGGAAGCGCCCGCCGGTCCACCTTTCCGTTGTGGTTCAGTGGCAGCTCGCCAACGACCGTGATCACCGCCGGCACCATGTACTCCGGCAGCGTTGCCACGGCATGTGCGCGCACGTCCGAGGGCTCAATGGTCGCACCGGCCGCCGGTACGACGTAGGCGATCAATCGCTTGCTGCCCGAGCGATCGTCGATGACCGCCACGGTCTCACCCACGGTGGAGTGGGCGGTCAGCACGGCTTCGACCTCACCCAGTTCGACCCGGAACCCGCGCAGCTTGACCTGCTCGTCCGATCGCCCGAGGAAGTGGAGATCGCCGTTCGCGGTCCGCCGGACGACATCCCCGGTCCGGTACATCCGCTCCCCCACGACACCAAGTGGATCGGGCACGAATCGCTCCGCGGTCAGCCCCGGGCGGTTCAGGTAGCCGCGGGCCAGTCCCAGACCGGCGATGCACAGTTCTCCCGGCACTCCTCGCGGCACCGGCCGCAGGGCTCTGTCAAGCACATAGCAACGCATGTTGTCCAGCGGGCGTCCGATGGGCACCGGCTCGGTCACTGCCGCTGACTCGGCCATCCGATGGGAGGTGGCAAATGTAGTGGTTTCGGTAGGACCGTATCCGTCGACCAGGACCAACCCAGGACACGCTTCCAGGACGTGGCGCGCCGCCGCCGCCGGGACCACGTCGCCACCGGTCCACACCTCGCGGACGCCGGCCAGGCAGCTCGGCGCGTCCTGAGCGACCAACCGGAACAATCCCGAAGTGAGCCACAATCCGGTCACCTGATGCTCGGATATGGCCTGGGTCAACGATTGCACGCTCAGGTCCGGGGTTTGCGCCAGCACGACCTGGCCGCCGGTCAGCAACGGCAGCCACAGTTCGTAGGTCGAGGCGTCGAACGCCGGCGGTGAATGGGCTAGCATCCGCTCGTGGGCGCCGCCCAGGAAACAGCCGTCGAAGGCCAACGCCACCACGTCTCGATGAGCTACCGCTACACCTTTTGGTGTCCCGGTCGATCCAGAGGTGTACATGACGTAGGCCAGATTGTCCTGATGCATGGCCACGTCCGGGCCTGTTGGCGAGCCGGCTGTGTCGATGAGCACGACCTGTCCATCATGGATCTCGCGGGCGGTCGACTCCCAAACAGGATCGGCAACCAGCACCGACACACCAGCCTCCGCCAGCACCAGGCGCATGCGTTGCTGTGGCGCTCGGATATCCATGGGAACGTATGCCCCGCCGGCCTTCAGCACCGCCAGTTCCGCGACGCAGCATTCGAATGATGACTCCACCAGGAGGCCGACCCGGTCTTCCGGCCGAACACCAAGTTCCACCAGCCGATTCGCCAGGTGATTCGAGCGGGAATCCAGGTCCGCGTAGGACAGGGTGGCGGACCGGCCCACCACCGCCGGCGCATCCGGCGTGCGAGCTACCTGCTTCCGGAACAGTTCGGGGACCGTCGCCGTGGGCACGGCGCGCTGGGCACCCCAGGATTTCAGGACAACGCGGACCCGCTCGTCTTCGGACATCCACGCCGTCCTGGACAACGAGCTGCTCGGATCGGTGGCGATTCCGTTGAGCAGCAAGCGAAGGCGGTCGGCCATCGTCGCGACCGAGTCCGCGTCGAACAACGCCGGATCGTAGGCGATGTCGAGAGCGAGCCGGTCGCCAAGGAAAGCACGCAGGCACAGTGGGAAGTTCGTCGAGTCCGAGGCCTCCACGTCCAGCACCTGTGGCGCTCCCGCGATCGCGGGTTCGCTGATCGGATAGTTCTCGAACACGACCATGCTGTCGAACAGGTTCTGACCGGCCGCGACATCGCTCCACAGCCGCAGCTGTCCCAAAGACACGAAGTCGAAGCCGCGCGACTCGCTCTGCGTGGCCTGTAGCTCGCGCAGCCACCGGGTCAACGTCCATCCACCGTGGATCTGGACCCGGGTCGGCATGGTGTTGATGAACATGCCGAGCATCGATTCGACACCGGGCAGTTCGGCCGGGCGGCCCGAAACCGTAGTGCCGAACAGAACATCCTGTTCGCCGCTGTAGCGGGACAGCAGCAGCGCCCACGCCCCCTGGATGATCGTGTTGACGGTGAGGGCGTTGCGCTTGGCGACCTCGTGCAACCTGCTCGTCTCGGCGACGGAGAGTTCGATACGGACCGACTCGCCGGATTGCGTCCGGTGGGCCTGCACCGGCCGGCGGTCGTAGGGCAACGGGGTCGGCGACTCGAACCCGGACAGTACCGTCCGCCAGTACTCCTCGGCCTGCCCGGTGTCCTGCTCGGACAACCAACCGAGGTAGTCCCGGAACGGGCGGCGAGCGGCCGGCTCACGCCCATCCGCGTACTGCTCGCACACCTCCGAGAACACCTGCGCCGCGCTCCACCCGTCGAGCAGGACATGGTGCGAGGTCCACACCAGCAGCACCTCGTCGTCGGACAGCGCGACTATCGCCACCCTGGTCAGCGGTCCGGTGGCGAGATCGAACCGGTCGGCGCGATCCCGTTCCAGCAGGCCCCGCAGGTCGGCCTCGCGGTCGACCTCGGACCGGTTGCGCCAGTCGTACTGGGCAATGGGCAGTACCACGTCACGGTCCACGACCTGCACCGGCTCGTCGACGCCTTTCCACACCAACCTGGTGCGAAGCGCCGGGGTCCGGTCCACCACCCGTTGCCACGCCTCGCCCAGCCCGCGCGGATCCGGCACACCCGACAGCCGGATCCGGAGCTGCTCGAAGTACGCGGCCGACTCGACGTCCATCAGACTGTGGAAGAGCATGCCGGCCTGCAGCGGCGTCAACGGGTAGATGTCCTCGACCGACCGGCCGTCACCGATCAGACTGTCCACAGTGAACTGATTGAGGCCGGCGAGCGGGAAGTCCGACGGGGTACGCCCGCCCGCTTCCGGCGAACCACAGTGCGCGACGATCTCCCGCAGCGCCGCCATGACCTGTTCGGCCAGCCGCAACACGGTGTTCTCGTCATGCACGGCCGTGGAGTACGTCCAGCCCAGCTCCAACTCGCCGTCCGCTACGGCGCCGATCACGTCCACCAGGTAGGTGCGGAGCCGGCCATCGTCGGCGTCCTGGCCGATGCCGGCGCCCCAGGACCGGTAGAAGCCGCGCGCGTCCGCCATGGCGTTCCACTGGCCGTGGTAGTTGAAGGAGATCTCCGCCGACCGGTCGGCGCGCAACGGGCTGTCCGTGCTCAGGTATCGCAGTGCGCCGTAGCTGAGTCCTTTGTGGGGAATGGCGCGCAGTTGCTCCTTGACGGACTTGAGGACACCACCCCAGTCCTCCGTGCTGGGCACCGCCAGGGCCACGGGGAACTCCGCGGTGAACCAACCGACGGTCCGCGACAGATCGATCTGGTCGAGGATCTCCTCGCGACCGTGTCCCTCCATGGCCACCAGGACCCGCTCACGACCGGTCCACCGCGACAGCACCCGGCCGAGCGCGCTCATCAGCACGTCGTTGACCTGCGTGCGATAGACCTCGGGAACCTTGCGCAGCAGGGCGTCGGTGGTTTCCCGATCCAGCCGCACCGAGATCGTGCGGGTGGAACCGACCGTGTTGGTCCCGGGCCGGTCCACCGGTAGCTCGGGTGACGCTTCGCCGCTGGTCCTGACCCAGTGCGCCAGGTCGTCGTCGAGGCCGCCGGCCAGCACGTGGTCGGTCAACTGCCGCGCCCACCGCTGGTAGGAGCTCGTCCTGAGGCCGAGATCGATCGGTTGACCGGCCAATGCCTGATGGTAGGCAACCTCGAGGTCACCGAGCAGGATGCGCCACGAGACGCCGTCCACGACGAGGTGATGAACGGTCAGGAAGAGCTGGGGCGCCCGTTCGTCGCCGAAGGTGAACAGCACCGCCGCGACGAGGGGACCGTCGAAGACGTCCAGGCTGGACTGAGCGGCGATCGCGGCCTCATGCTTGGCGGCTTCGGAGAGATCATGGTGACGCACCACGGGGATGTGCTCGAGGGGCGCGGGTTCCTGCTGCCAGTGCCCGTCGACCCGGGTGAACCGGGCTCGTAGCGCGTCGTGGTGCGCCACGAGCGCGTCCACCGCTGACGACAGCGCATCCGCGTCGAGGTCGGGGGGCAGCTCCCCGAGCGTCGACATGGTGAAGTGGTGCGGATCGCCCTGCTCGGTTTCCAGGAACCAGCGCTGGATGGGGGTACCGGGCGCCGGGCCGGTGATCAGATCGGGCACGGCCGGTCCGAGCGACGAATCCGCCTCGACGACGACCGCGAGTTCGGCGACGGTCTGGTGCCGGAAGATGTCCTTCGAAGTGAGCCGTAAACCCGCGTGTCTGGCCCGGGAGACGACTTGGATGCTCAGGATCGAATCGCCGCCGAGGGCGAAGAAGTTGTCCTCCGCGCCCACTCGCTCGACGCCGAGCACCTCGGCCCAGGTGTCGGCCAACTGTCGCTCGACCGCCGTGCGCGGGGCTCGCCAGCTCTCATCCGACTCCTGCTGGCGTCCCGGAGCGGGCAGTGCACGCCGGTCGACCTTGCCACTCGTGGCCATGGGCAGCCGGTCGAGCACGACGAACGCCGACGGCACCATATAGTCCGGGAGGCTCTGCTTGAGCCAGGCGCGAAGTGGCAATGTCCCCGGTGTCGTGTCACCGCTGGGCACCAGGTAAGCCACCAGCCTCAGGTGCCCGTCGTCCGTACGGGCAACGACGACGGCCTCGGCGACTTCCGGGTTCCCGCGTAGGGCTGCTTCGACCTCACCGGGTTCGATGCGGAAGCCACGGATCTTGACCTGCTCGTCGACGCGACCCAGGTACTCCAGTGACCCGCCGGCCGTCCAGCGCACCCGGTCGCCGGTACCGTACAGCCGGCTGCCCGGCGGCCCGAACGGGTTGGCGGGGAACCGCTCGGCCGTCAGTCCCGGTCGGTTCAGGTAGCCACGGGCGAGCCGGCTGCCCGCGAGGTGGAGTTGGCCTGGTACGCCGATCGGCACGGGGCGCAACAACTCGTCGAGCACGTAGGCCCGCACGTTGTGGCCTGGCCGGCCGATCATGGGGCTGCTGTGGGCGTCGAGCCGCGTCCACACCACGTCGACCGTGCACTCGGTCGGTCCGTAGTAGTTGTAGCTGACCGTGCCGTCGATGGCCGACAGGTCACGCCACAACGCTTGGTCGACGGCCTCTCCGCCCAGCATGAGAACTGACGGTTGATGGCGCTCGCCGGCGAAGAGGCCGGCCAGGAGTAGTTGCTGGACATGGGAAGGAGTCGAGTCGACCACATCGATGTGCCGGCTGGCTAGGTAGTCCACCAACGCTTGGGGGTCCAGCCGCAGGACGTCATCGATCAGGTGCAGCTCGTGACCGTCGGCCATCATCAGCAAGCCGTCCCACGACGCGTCGAACGAGAATGCCGACGTCAGGGCCACCCGCAACCGGTTCGACCCCTCGACCGCACCGAACTCCGCCCGGTGGTCGTGGGCCAGGTGGGTCAGGGCCCGATGGTCGACGACCACGCCTTTCGGCAGCCCGGTGGAACCGGAGGTGTAGATGGCGTACGCGGAGTTGCCGGCCGCCAGCGGGCGGGCCCGTTCGGCGTCGGTCAGATCGGCGCCGGAGCCGTCGGGGGCCGTGTCCGAGTCGATGACCAGGATCGGCCGGGCGTCCCCCAGCACGAAGTCGATCCGGTCCGGTGGCAGCTCAGGATCCAGCGGCAGGTAAGCCGCTCCCGTCTTGAGCACGGCGAGAATCGCCACGACCTGTTCGGCCGACCGGGGCAGTGCCACGGCCACGAACCGCTCGGCAACCGCACCGCGGTCGATCAGATGACGGGCCAACCGGTTCGCCCGGGCGTCCAGCTCGGCGAAGGTCAACGCCGTATCCTGGAACACCAGTGCGGTCGCGGCGGGGGTCCGCGCGGCCTGTGCCTCGAACAGCTCCGGGAACGTCGCCGAGGGCACGGAGACATCGGTGTCATTCCAGGCGACGAGGAGTTGCTGCTGTTCGGCGCCCGCCAGGAGGTCAAGTCGCGCCATGGGCCGATCCGGGTCGGCCACGACAGCCTCGAGCAGTACGCCAAGGTGGCCGACCAGCCGGTCGATCGTGTCCGCGTCGAAGAGGTCGGTGTTGTAGTCGACCACTCCGCGCAGACCGTCGTCGTGTTCCTCGAACTCGAAGCCGAGGTCGAAGCTGGCCGTCGTGATCGGCAGCGGATATTCACTGACGGTGAGACCGCTCAGTTCGGGCAGCCGGTTGCCCGCGTTCTGCAACGTCACCATCACCTGGAACAGCGGCGACCGGCTCGTGTCGCGGTCGGGTCGAAGTTCGTCCACCACCCGCTCGAAGGGCAGGTCTTGGTTGGCGAAGGCGTCCAGCACTGTCCCACGGACTTCGGCCAGGAACTCCCGGAAACCACGCCGACCGTCGATGTGCGACCGGAGCACGAGGGTGTTGACGAAGATGCCGACCAGCCGCTCCACTTCCGGCTGCTCGCGGCCGGAAGTCACGGTGCCGACGGCGATGTCGTCCTGACCGGACAGCCGCTGCAGCAACAGCTGGCAAGCGGCCACCAGTGTCATGAACAGCGTCGTGTCCTTCTGGCGCCCCAACTCCCTGAGTTCGGCCGTCACCCCCGCGGGGACGGTGAACTCACGCGAGGCGCCGTTGGTGGTCTGAACGGGGAGCCGGGGGCGATCGGCCAGCAGCTCCAGCGCGGCAAGTCCGTCGAGCTGACGTCGCCAGTACTCGATCTGTTCGCGCATCGCGTCGTCTGCCAGGCGTTCCCGTTGCCACACAGCGAAGTCCGCGTACTGGATCGGCAACGCCGGCAACTCACCGGGACCGTCGTACAGCAGGCTCAACTCTTCGGCCAGCACGCCCATCGACCAGCCATCGGTGATGATGTGGTGCATGGACAGGACGAGTGCGTGCTCGTCCGCGGCCAGCCGCGCCACCATGACTCGCACCAGTGGACCGCGCCCGAGTTCGAATGGACGGGTGGTGTCGTCCTCGATCAGCCTGCGGAGCTCCGCCTCCCCCGGCACCTCGACCACGGCCACGGCGAGTTCGTACGGCGGGTGCACGAGTTGCCGCGGCCGCCCGTCGACCGACACGAAGGTGGTGCGCAATGACTCGTGCCTGGCGACCAGCGAGCTCAACGCGCGGCCAAGGGCGTCGACGGACAATTCACCACGCAGGCGCACGGCGAACACCGTGACGTACTGGGCACTGTCCGGATCGAACTCATTGAGGAACCACAACCGTTGCTGTGCGAAGGACAACGGAAGATGCTGGTCGCGGCGCACGGCCGGGATCGTCGCCGCGACCGGTGCGCCGGTTTTCGCCGGCAGGTCGGCGGCCAGTGCGGCAGGCGTCGGCAAGGAGAACAGTGCGCGCGGCGAGACCTCGGCGCCGAAGGCCGCGCGCAGCCGGGAGGCGACTCGGATGCTCAGGATCGAGTCACCGCCAAGCTCGAAGAAGTTGTCCGTCATGCCGACCCGATCGACACCCAGCACGTCGGCCCAGATATCCGCGACAGTGCGCTCGGCATCGGTGCGAGGTGCTTCGTACCCGCTGCTGGCCACAGCGTCGACGTCCATGGCACGCAGTGCCTGCCTGTCCAGCTTCCCGTTGCGGGTCAACGGGAATTCGGTCAGCGGTACGAAAGCCGACGGCACCATGTAGTCCGGTAGTGAACGCATCAGCGCGGTCCGGAAGTCCGCCGCGTTCGGCAGGTCCCCATCGGCGCCCGGCACGACGTAGGCCACCAGCCGGTTGTGTCCGGTCTCGTCCCTACGTGCGATCACCGCGGCCGAGGCGATCTGGGGTAACCCGAGCAGAGCGGCCTCCACCTCACCGAGCTCGATGCGGAAGCCGCGGATCTTCACCTGCCGGTCGGCGCGGCCGAGGTACTGCAGCTGGCCAGCCGCCGACGTGCTCTTTTCCGCGGAGGCGGAATCCAACACCGTGCTCCACCGGGCGACGTCACCGGTACGGTACATCCGTGTGCCGGCCACGCCGAACGGGTCGGCGACGAACCGGTCGGCCGTGAGGCCAGGGCGGTTGAGGTAGCCGCGCGCCAGACCCGCGCCGGCGACGTACATCTCGCCGGCCACCCCGACCGGAACCGGGCGTAGGCCAGGGTCGAGCACGTACACCGTCAGGTCCGGCAGGCCCACGCCGATCGTGCTGGTCGACTCCCTCGCCAGCATGGCACAGGTGACGTGCACGGTGGTTTCGGTGATCCCGTACATGTTCACCAGTACCGGCGCGGAGTTGCCGTGCCGGTCGTACCACTCTCGCAGCCGCCCCATGTCGAGCGCCTCACCGCCGAAGATCACGTACCGCAGGGCGCCGAGTTCCGGAGCGTCCATCAGCTCGTAGAACGCCGAGGGGGTCTGGTTGAGCACCGTCACCCGCTCGTCGACCAGCAGCCGCACGAACTCGCGCGGGGATCTGGACACGGCCGGTGGCACGACGACCAGGCGGCCGCCGTGCAGTAGCGGGCCCCACATCTCCCATACCGAGAAGTCGAAGGCGTAGGAGTGGAAGAGTGTCCATACGTCGTGCTCGTCGAAGTTGAACCGGTCACGGGTGGCCGCGAACAGGCGGGTGACGTTGCGATGTGGGACTACCACTCCCTTGGGCACACCGGTCGATCCGGACGTGTAGATCACATAGGCCGGGTTGTCCGGCGTGCAACGAAGAACCGGGTCGGTTTCGTCGCCCAGCCCCGATCCGATCCAGGCGGCCGTCAGGACCGCCACCGGATTGGTGTCCCGAAGCATCCGTTCCACTCGCTCCGGCGGGGTTTCGGGATCGATGGGCAGATATGCCGCGCCGCTCTTGAGGGTCGCGATCACCGCGACCACCAGGTCCAGCGACGCGGGCAGGGTGAGCGCCACGAACCGTTCGGGGCCGGCGCCCAGTTCGATCAACCAGTGCGCCAGCCGGTTGGCCTGGGCGTTGAGCTCCTCGTACGACAGGGTGCTGCCCTCGCAGGTGACCGCGATCGCCGTGGGTGTCCTGTCCACCTGTGCCGCGAAGAGTTCCGGCAGGGTGCCGGCGGGTAGATCGCAGGCGGAGCCGTTCCATTCCACCAACACCTGATGTCGCTCGGTCTCGGTCAACATCGGCACGTCCGATACGGACCGGGCCGGGTCGGTGACGAACCCGGTCAGCAGCACCTCGAAGTGTGCCGCCAACCGCTCGACCGTGTGCGCGTCGAACAACCGCGGATCGTAGGAGAGCGTGACGTGCAGCCGATCGTCGAGGTGGGCACGGACGCTGAGCGGAAAGTTCGTCGTGTCCACCGCTTGCACCTCGGTTACCCGGATACCGGCTCCCGCGGTGGCGGTGTCGTCGAACGGATAGTTCTCGAAGACGACCGAGCTGTCGAACAACGTGTTTCCGCCGGACAGGTCGCTCCAACTCCGCAGTTCGGTCAGCGACACCGCCTCGAACCGCCGGGACTCGGCCTGCTGCATCTGCAGGTCTCGCAACCAGTCCACCAGCTGCTGGGTGTCATCGACCCGGACGCGAGTCGGCACCGTGTTGATGAACATGCCGACCATCGTCTCGACGCCGGCCAGTTCGGCCGGCCGGCCGGACACGGTGGTGCCGAAGACGATGTCGCGCTCGCCGCAGTAGCGCGACAGCAGTAGCGCCCACACGCCCTGGACGACCGTGTTCACGGTCAACCCGTTCTGCTTGCCCATCTGGCGCAGCTGTCCGGACCCCTCCGCCGACAGGACGATGTGCACGGACTCGGTCGACTCGGTGCGGTGGGCCTCCAACGACTGCCGGTCGAACGGCAGCGGAGTGGGTGCCTCGAACCCTGACAACAGCCGCCGCCAGTACTCTTCGGCCAGGGACCGGTCCTGACGACGCAGCCAGTGCAGGTAGTCGCGGAAAGTCCGCCGGACCGGTAGTTCCGGCGGCCGGTCGTGCACGATCGCCGCGTACTGTTCGCATGCCTCGGCGAACACCTGGCCCAGACTCCAGCCGTCCAGCAGGACGTGATGGAAGGTCCAGACGAGGAGCACTTCGTCGGCCGGTAATCGAGCGATCGTGACGCGCATCAGCGGGGCCTTGGTCAGGTCCTTGGCGGCGGCACGCTCTTCCGCCGTCACCCGGGAAAGCTCCCAATTCCGATCCACCTCGGATAGTTCACGCCAGTCGTGGTAGTTCGTGGGAACCGTGACCTGTCGATGCACCAGGAGAAGCGGTTCGTCCACTCCTTCCCACACCACGGAACTACGCAACACCGGCGTGCGATCCACCACGCGCTGCCAGGCCGCGCCGAGCGCCTCGGGATCGGACACGCCGGTCAGCCTGAGACGAGCCTGGTCGAAGTAGGCGCCGGAGGTCGTGTCCATCAGACCGTGGAACACCATCCCCGCTTGCAACGGTGTCAGCGGAATGACGTCCTCCACCGCACTTCCGTTGCCCACCAGCCGATCGACGGTTGCCTGGTCGAGCTTCGCCAGCGGGAAGTCGGACGGTGTTCGTCCACCTGCCTCCGGTAGCGCGCAGTGGTCGACGATCTCCAGCAGGGCCTGGCGCATCTGCTCGGCCAGGCGCGCCACCGTGGTGTCGTCATGCAGTTGGTCGGAGTGGAGCCAACTGATCTCCAGTTCCCCGTTCTCCACCATGGCCGAGATGTCCAACATGTGGGCACGGATCTGCGCCGGGGCGTGGTCCTGGCCGACATTGGCACCTCGGGCTTGGTACAACGAGTTCGCGGCCGGCGCCGCGTCCCATTGGCCGTGGTAGTTGAAACTGATCCGTGGCGACGGATCGGCGCCCAACGGGCTCCGGCGCAGATAGCGCAGGGCGCCATAGCTGAGTCCGCGGTGCGGCACGGCACGCAGTTGTTCCTTGACTGACTGGAGAACCCGGCCCCAGTGCCCGTCGCGGGGCACCGTGAGCGCGACCGGGAACATGGTCGTGAACCAACCGACCGTTCGGGACAGGTCGACACCGCTGACGATTTCCTCCCGGCCGTGTCCCTCCATCGCGATCAGCACAGCGTCGCGTCCTGTCCAGTTCGACAGAGTCCGGCCGAGGGCGCTGAGCAGCACGTCGTTGACCTGCGTGCGATACACCCCAGGAACCTTGCGCAGCAGCGCGTCGGTGCGGTCCCGATCGAGGCGAACGGTGACGGTACGAATCGAGCCGACGGTGTTGACGCCGACGCGGTCGACCGGCAGGTCGGCCTCCGCCGCACTCGACACGGCGGCCCATCGCGCGAGGTCCTCGTCGAACGCGCCGGCATCGACGTGCTCGGTCAGTCGTCGCGCCCACTGGGCGAAGGAGGTACCGACCGGTTCCAAAGCCACCGGCTCGCCCGAGGCCGCCTGACGGTAGGCGGTTTCCAGGTCCTCGAGCAGAATTCGCCAGGAGACACCGTCCATCACGAGGTGGTGCGCGGTCAGGAACAGACGTGGCCGCCGCTCGGGCCCCCGGTGGAGCAACACGGCCTTGATCAACGGTCCGGCACCCGGGTTCAGGACGGCCTGAGCGGCGAGCGCCTCGGTCTCGATCACGCCTTGCTGCGCCTCGGCATCCAATGTGGACACATCACGGCATTGGAGCAGTCCGGCCGGCTCGGGTGGCACGACGACCTGACACCAGTTGCCGTCGAGGAGCGTGAACCGGCTACGCAGCGCCTCATGATGCGCTACGACGGCATCAAGGCCCTCCTGCAGTGCCTTCTCGTCGATCCCGGCCGGCAGTTCCACCAGCATCGACATGGCGAAGCGCTCGCGAGCGATCGTCACCGTTTCGAAGAACCAGTGCTGGATCGGAGTCAGCGGGGTCGGGCCGGTCAGCGGCCGTTGCACGACGCTCTCCTGTGTCACCGACTTCTCGACGCTCGTCGCCAAGTCGGCGATCACCTGGTGCCGGAAGAGATCCTGGGAGGTCAGCCGCAGGCCGGCCCGCCTGGCCCTGGACACCACCTGGATGCTGAGGATCGAGTCGCCGCCGAGTTCGAAGAAGTTGTCCTGAACCCCGACCCGGTCAGCGCCGAGAACGTCGGCCCAGATCTCGGCCAGCGTGGTCTGCACCTCGCCGCGGGGTGCCGTGTAACGTGCCTCCCCATCCGGGCTGGGCACGGGAGCCGGCAGCGCCTTGCGATCCAACTTGCCATTGGGATTCAACGGCAACTCGTCGAGTACCACGAACGCGGCCGGCACCATGTAGTCGGGCAGGGTCCGCTTCAGCCAGGACCGCAGGTCCCCCACGTCCGGCACTGTGGACGTCACATAGGCCACCAGCCGCTTGCGTCCATGGTCGTCCATCGCGGCCACGACCGCCTCGGCAACGTCGGGGTGCTGTGTCAGGGCGCCTTCGATCTCGGCCGGCTCGATGCGGAACCCGCGGATCTTCACCTGATCATCGGCGCGACCCCGGTACTCGAGTAGTCCATCAGCGGTCCACCGCACCACATCCCCGGTCCGGTACATCCGTGAACCCGGTTCGCCGAAGGGATCGGCCACGAACCGGTTTGCGGTCAAACCCGGCCGGTTCAGGTAACCACGGGCCAATCCGGCACCCGCGATGTACAACTCACCGGGAACGCCGACGGGTACCGGTGACAACGCAACGTCGAGGACGTAGACCCGGACATTGTCGAACGGCCGCCCGATCGGCACCGAGTCCGGCACCGACCCGATGTCCGACATCTGATGCGACGTCGCGAATGTGGTCGTCTCGGTCGGCCCGTAGCCGTCCGAGACGACCACATCGGGACATGCGGCCAGTACCCGACGTATGGCGGCGGCGGGTACCACGTCGCCGCCGGTCCAGATCTCCCGCACACCGGCGAGGCAGTCCGGTCCGTCCTGGGCGATCATCCGGAACAGCCCGGCGGTCAGCCACAGCCCGGTGACCCCGTGCTCGGTGATCGCCTGTCGCAGGGTGTCGACGCCGAGGTCACCTCGCGGTGCGACGACCACCTGGCCGCCGTTCAGCAGCGGGACCCACAGTTCGTAGGTCGAAGCGTCGAACGCGGACGGTGAGTGCAGCAGGACACGTTCGTGCCCACCGCCCTCGAAGCGGTGATCAGCCACCAGCGTGACCACGTCCTGATGGCGCACCGCCACCCCTCTCGGGGTACCGGTCGAGCCTGAGGTGTACATGACGTAGGCCAGGTTGTCGGGGTGTGTGGCGACCGCGGGATCGGTGTCCGGTCCGGCCGGAAGCTGGTCACCATCAGCCGAAACCACGTGCCCACTGTGGATCTCGTGGGCGACGGACTGCCAGGCCCGGTCGGTGAGCAGGACCGACGCTCCGGTCTCGCGCAGGAGCGTCCGCATCCGGCCGGCCGGTGCGCGTACGTCCAACGGCACGTATGCCCCGCCTGCCTTGACGATCGCCAGCTCGGCCACAACGAGATCGACCGAGCGTTCCATCAGTAGGCCGACCGCGTGTTCCGGCCGGGCGCCGAGCCGAATCAGCAGGTGTGCCAGCCGATTGGCCTGTGCGTTCAACTCGGCGTAGGTCAGCGACTCCTCATCGGCGATCAGCGCGGTGGCATCCGGATTCCGCCGCACCCGCTCGGCGAACAGTTCGGCTACCGTCCCAGCCGGACATTCGCGATAGGTGTTGTTCCACTCCACCGTCACTTGGTTCCGCTCGGCGCCGGACATCAACGGCAGACGCGATATCGGCTGTCCCGGATCGGCGGCGATCGCCCCCATCAGCCGCACCAGGTGCCCGGCCAGCCGCTCGATCGTGGTGGGATCGAACAGGTCGGTGTTGTAGTCGATCGAGCCGCCAAGGACACCCGCCGACTCCTGGAACTCCACGGTGATGTCGAAGTTGGCCGTCCGTCGGGTCACGTCGACCCGGCCGACGTCGAGATCGGCGAACCGCGGGGATTCGCCCTGCGCGCCGTGCAGCAGCACCATCACATCGAACAGAGGATTATGACTGGGATCGCGGTCTGTGCGCAGCGCCTCGACCAGCTTCTCGAAGGGAGCCTCGTCGTGTGCGAAGGCGTCCTGCACGACGTCCTTGACCGCGTCGAGGAAATCGGAGAATGTCGTCGAGTACTCCACGGTGGACCGCAGGACGATGGTGTTGACGAAGAATCCGACCATCTTCTCCAACTCCGGCATGTCCCGCCCGGAGACCACCGTGCCGAGCGCGATGTCCCGCTGGTCGGTGTACTTCGCGAACAAGACCTGGCAGGCGGCCACCAGGACGGTGAACTGTGTCGTGTTGTGCGCGCGAGCGAGTAGCGCGAGCCGAGTGACGACCTCCGCGCCGACGACGAACTCGTGCACCCCACCGGCGGAGGTTCGCACGGCCGGCCTCGGCCGATCCGTTGGCAGCGCCAGCGGAACGATGTCAGCCAGTTTCGTGGTCCAGTAGTCGAGATGCTGATCCATGACGGTGCCGGTGAGCCTGGCCCGCTGCCACACCGCGAAGTCGACGTACTGCGGGGCAGGCGCCGGCAGCTCGGCCGGCTCACCGCGGGTGATCGCCCCGTACAGCGTGCTCAACTCATCGACGACGACGCCCATCGACGCACCGTCGGTGACGATGTGGTGCGCCGTGAGCAGGAGCACGTGCTCCCTGGCGGCGACGCGAACCAACAGCGACCGCCAAAGCGGCCCGGTCCGAAGATCGAACGTACGAGAATATTCCTCGAACAACACTCGGTCCAGATCGTCGCTGCCCAAGTCGGTGACCGTCAACGGGAAGTCGGCCTCCGGGTGGATGATCTGAACGGCACTGCCGTCGACATCATCGAACGTGGTCCGCAGGGACTCGTGGCGCACCGCCAGGCCCTGCAGCGCCGCCGCGAGCGCGTCGAAGTCCAACTCGCCGGTCAGCCGAAGGCCCACCGCGCTGTTGTATTCGGAATCTCCTGGCCGGAGCTGGTTGAGGAACCACAGGCGCTGCTGGGCGAACGAGAGCGGCAGCACACCGGCGCGCTCCGCATGGGGAATGGCATTCGTCCGCTCGGCACGTCCGGCAAGCCTGCGGCTCAGCAACTGTTGTACCTCTGCGGGAAGCGCGTCGATCCGACTTTGCTTCGGTGTCGTCATGAAGACTCCAATCCGACAAGCTCTTCGAGTTCGCGCAGGACCCGTTCCTCCACCAGTTCGGCCAGGGTCGAGACTTTGGCCGAGACCAGGACGTCACGAGGTGTCAGTGGGATGTCGAACGCGACCTTGGCCCTGGCCGCGATGCTGAGGCTGCGGATCGAGTCACCACCGAGGGCGAAGAAGTTGTCCTCGGTACCTACCCGGTCGAGGCCCAGCACTTCCGCCCAGATCTGGGCCAGGAGCTGTTCGGTGTCGGTGTGCGGCTCCACATGTCCTATCCTCGAGACCGACCCGGACGGCGCCGGCAAGGCCCGGCGATCGAGTTTCCCGTTGGGGCTCAGCGGCAACCGATCCAATACCATGAACGTCGACGGAACCATGTACTCGGGCAGGCGGTCGGCGGTCATCGTCCGAAGTGCCTCGACCAGGCCCTCGTCGGCACTCGAGGTGGCCACATACGCCACCAACCGTTTGACACCAGGCGTTTCCTCGTGCGCGACGACCACAGCATCATCGACCTCGGCGTGCCCACGAAGCACGGTTTCGATCTCGCCGGGTTCGATCCGGAATCCGCGAATCTTCACCTGTTGGTCGATCCGACCGGCGAACTCCAACGTTCCAAGCGCGCTCCACCGCACCACGTCCCCGGTCCGATACATCCGGGATCCCGGCGGACCGAACGGGCATGCCACGAATCGCTCCGCGGTCAACCCGGCCCGACCCAGGTACCCGCGAGCCAACCCCGCGCCCGAGACGAACAACTCCCCCGCGACTCCGACCGGAACCGGACGGAGACCGCTGTCCAGCACGAACAGCTGGGTGTTCCAGATCGGCCCGCCGATCGACGGCACATCTCCGGCCGACAGCGGAGCACTCCACGTCGACACCACCGTGCACTCCGTCGGACCATAAGAATTGATCAACCGCCGGCCGGGCGCCCATCGTGACACCAGCTCCGCCGAACAGGCGTCTCCGCCCACCGTCAGCATCCGCAGCCCCGGCAGTCCCACCCCCGCGGGCACCGTGGCCAACGCCACCGGCGGCACCAGCGCGTGCGTCACACCCTGGGACACCACGACATCCGCCAAGTCGCCGCCCAGCAACGGCCCGGCCGGAGGGATCACCAGCGCCGCCCCCAACGGCAACGACATGCACAGCTCGAGCACTGACGCGTCGAAGCTCGGCGATGAGAACTGCAACACCCGATCTCCCGGACCCACCTGGTAGTGGTCGGCCTCGGCGGCGACGAAACTCGCCAGCCCCGCATGGGACACCACCACCCCCTTCGGGCGCCCCGTTGACCCCGAGGTGTAGATGACGTAGGCGGAGTTGGTCACCGCCAACGGAGTCACCCGATCCTGATCGGTGGGACTGTCATCCCGGCCATCAGCGGTGGACACGCTCTCCACGAGCACCACGTCGATGTCGTGCGAATCGGGTAGCGTCCCGGCGAGGTCCGCGGTGGTCACCACCGCCACCGGGCGCGAGTCGGCCAGCATGAACGCGATCCGCTCCGGCGGATAGGCCGGATCAACAGGGAGATAGGCCCCGCCGGCCTTCGCCACGGCCAGCTGCGCCACCACGATCTCCACTGACCGTCCCAACACCAGCGCGACGATTCCCTCAGGACCGACACCACGTCCGATCAACACGTGCGCCAGCCGGTTCGCTCGCGCATCCAACTCCGCGAAGCGGATCGACCCGCCGTCGAACACGACCGCCGGTGCCTTGGGCGACCGGGTCACCTGCCTTTCGAATAGTCCCGCCAACGTCAACTCGGCCACATCACGACTGGAGTCGTTCCACTCCAACAGAATTTGATCCCGCTCAGCCATGGCGAGGATGTCAATCGATCCCAGCAGGACAGTCGGATCGTCGGCGGCCAGCCCGAGCACCCGGATAAAGTGACCGGCGATACGCTCGATGCTCGCGGCATCGAACAGAGCGGCGTCATACCCGAACTCGACGGCCAGCCGCTCGGTGGGAGACACCACCACACTCAACGGGTAGTTCGTCGTCTCCACGGCCGACAGAGCGCGCAGCCCCAACCCGTGCGCCGCGGCCGCCTTATCGTTGATCGGATAGTTCTCGAACACCACGATGCTGTCGAACAAGCTCAGCCCGCCCGGCAACCCGCTCCACCCCTGCAACTCCCCCAACGACACGAAATCGAACCGTCGCGACTCGGCCTGGTCTGCCTGCACCGCCCGCAACCAGTCGACAAGGCCACACGCATCGTCAACCATCACCCGTACCGGCAGGGTGTTGATGAAGATGCCGATGATGTCGTCGGCCCCCGGAAGGGCGGACGGACGGCCGGACACCGTCGCGCCGAAGCACACATCGTCTTGCCCGCTGTACCGCGACAACAGCAGGGCCCAGACACCCTGCACGACTGTGTTGACCGTCAGTCCATGACGCTGGGCCATCTCGCGCAGTCGACCGGTCCGCTCCGCGTCCACCTCGAACGACAACCACTCCGACGAGCGGCTGGCGTGCGTCTGAACCGGTGACCGGTCATACGGCAAGGTTGCCGGCGAGTCATAGCTCGCGAGCATCTGCCGCCAATAGGTCTCCGCAGCGCGATGGTCCTGCTCCGACAACCAATGGAGGTAGTCCCGGAACGGGCGGCGAACCGACAGCGTCGGCGTCCGTTCGTCGGCCAGCGCGGCGTGGGCGGCGAACAAGTCAGACAGCACCTGGAAGACACTCCAGCCGTCAAGCAGGACATGGTGGAAAGTCCACAGCACCTGGACTTCGGTGGCCGACAGCCGGGCCAGAGCAAGGCGCATCAGCGGGACGGCATGCAGATCCAGTCCCTCGGCCCGATCCGCCGCCAGCAGTTCCGCGAGCCGTCGCTGACGGTCCTCCTCCGTCGATCCGCCCCAATCGAGGAACGTCACCGGTACCGAGACCTCACCATGGACCAACTGCAACGGCTGGTCCACGCCTTCCCAGACAACGCCGCTACGTAGGACCGGTGTGCTGTCGACAACACGCTGGAACGCCCGGGCGAGCACTCTCGAGTCAGGCACTCCGTCGAGCACGAAGGTCGCCTGCTCGAAGTAAACGCCCTGGCCCTCCTGAGACACTCCGTGGAACACCATGCCAGCCTGCATCGGCGTCAGCGGATAAGCATCCTCGATCGAACGTCCGTCACTCAGCAGTTCGTCCACTGTGGACTGATTAAGTCTCGCCAGCGGGAAGTCGGACGGGGTGCGGCCGCCCACGCCCGGTTCGGTGCAGTGCTCGATGATGTCCAGCAGGGCCGCTACCAACTGCTCGGCCAGTACGCGGATCGTGTCCTCGGAATGGACGTTCTCCGAGTAGTACCAGGTGAACTCCAGACGCTTGTCGTCGACACTTCCCACGATGTCGAGCAGGTGGCCGCGAGCGGCGTCGTCGCTGATGTCGGATCCAAGGCCGCCCAGCATCTCGTGGAACAGGCCCTTGCCGAGGGTGGTCCAGTCGAACTGGCCCAGATAGTTGAAGCTGACCGGCGGCAGGGGGGTTTCGGCCTGGTCCTCACCGTCGGCGAGATGGCGTAGAGCGCCATATCCCAAGCCACGGCGCGGAATCGAACGCAACCTCTCCTTCGTCGACTTCAGCATGGAGCCCCAGTCCTGCGGACCGGCGTCCAACACCACCGGGAACATGGTCGTGAACCACCCCACCGTGCGGGACAGGTCCACGCCCGCCAGCACGTCCTCACGGCCGTGCCCCTCGAGATCCACCACAACCCCGTCACGGCCGGCCCAACGACCCAACACCCGACCCAACGCCGCCAGCAACACGTCGTTGACCTGCGTCCGATACACCCCGGGAACATCTTGTAACAACGCCCTGGTCTTCTCGGCGCTCAAACCGAACGACACCGATCGCGTCGAGGAAGCCGTGTTGCGACCGGCGTGATCCACCGGCAACCCGAGATCGTTCTGGCTCGCGACGTCAGCCCAGTACGTCAGTTCATCGTCGAACCCACCGCCGCGCGTGAATTCTGTCAGCCGCAACGCCCAGTCCCGGAACGCGGTCGTCTTCTGCTCGAGCACAGCGGTGTCACCTCGAGCGATCTGCTGGTAGGCCGTGTCGAGATCCTCGAACAGGATCCGCCACGACACGCCATCCACCACCAGGTGATGCACGGCCAGCAACAACACGGGCCACCGGCGACCACCGAAGTCGAACAGCACAGCCTTGAGCAGTGGCCCCCAAGCGAGGTCGAAGCTCGGGTGAACCGCGGCCGCGACCGAGGCGATCGCCGCCTCCGACTCTTCACCGGCCACACCGGACAGGTCATGCACCGTGAGCAACTCGGCCGACCCGACCTGGGTGTTGTGCTGGGTCCACCGGCCGTCAACCAGGTGGAATCGCATTCGCAGCGCATCATGGTGGGCGATTACGGCGGCCAGGGCACCGCGCAGCGCTTCCTCGCTCAGTCCGCCGCGCAGTTCGACCAGCACCGACTGGTCGAAGTGATCGGGGTGCTCAGGATTTATCTCGAAGTACCAGTGCTGGATGGGGGTCAACGGCACGTCGCCGCTCACCATGCCCTGGTCGATCGTCTCGGTGACGACCTCGCTCACGCTGGCCGCCAGCTCCGCGATGGTGAGGTAGCGGAACAGGTCTCTCGGCGTCATGCCGAAACCGGCCTTACGCGCTCGGGAGACGACCTGGATGCTCAGGATCGAGTCGCCGCCCAACTCGAAGAAGTCGTCCTCGACGCCAACCCGCTCCACCCCCAGGACCTCAGCCCAGATCCGCGCCAACTCGGCCTCGGCGTCATTGCGTGGCGCAACATGCTTCCCGAGCGTGCTTTGGAAGTCCGGTGCGGGCAGGGCGTCTCGGTCGAGCTTTCCGTTGCGGGTCAACGGCAGCTCGTCTAATACCAGGAACGCTGACGGGATCATGTAGTCCGGCAGCAGCACGCCCGCCTGCCGCCGCAGTTCTTCGGTGTCGATGCCGTCCGTGGTGGCGGGGACGACATAGGCCACGAGTCGTTTGACGCCAGACCGGCCTTGGCGTGCGATGACAACGGCCTTGCTGATGTCTTCGTGCCCGATCAGGGCCGTCTCGATCTCACCGAGCTCGACCCGGAAACCGCGTATCTTGACCTGATCGTCGATTCGGCCGACGAACTCCACCGTCCCGTCGACCGTCCATCGCGCCACATCGCCGGTTCGGTACATCCGGCCGCCGGGTGGCCCGAACGGGTCGGCGACAAAGGCCTCGGCGGTCAGCCCGGGACGGTCCAGATACCCGCGAGCGACGCCAGCGCCCGCGATGAACAACTCCCCAGGAGCGCCAATCGGAACCGACCCCGAACCGCCATCAAGCACATACACCCGCATACCGTCCAGCGGCCGGCCGATCGGCACCATGTCCGGCACCACGCTCGGTACGCGATAGGCGGTCGCGAACGTGGTCGTCTCCGTGGGACCGTAGCCATCGACCACCACCAGCCCAGGACAGGCATCGAGCACCCGGCGCACCGCGTCGGCTGGGACGACGTCCCCGCCGGTCCACACCTCGCGCACACCCGCGAAGCACGATGGATCATCTTGCGCCATCACCGGGAACAGCCCCGCCGTCAGCCACACCGCCGTCACACCGTGCCGGGAAACCATCCCCCGCAACACCTCGGCGTCCACATCACCTTCGGGCGCCACCACGATCCGGCCGCCCGTCAGCAGCGGAACCCACACCTCATAGGTCGACGCGTCAAAGGCCGCCGCCGAATGCAACAGCACCCGATCATGCGCACCGTTGGCGAAACGGCCATCCCCGGCAAGCCCGACGACGTCACGGTGGCACACCGCCACGCCCTTGGGCACACCCGACGACCCCGACGTGTACATCACGTAGGCCAGCCCGTCCGGGTCGACCGTCACGTCAGGAGACTGGGCGGACTCATCGTCGAGACCAGTGGCGAGGACGACGGGACCGTTGTGCACCAACGACGCCGTCTCCCGCCAGGCCCGGTCGGTGATGAGGGTCGACGCACCGGACTCGGTCAGGATCGCCCGCATTCGATCCGCCGGAGCGCGCAGGTCCACCGGAACGTACGCCCCGCCGATCTTCAGCACCGCCAGCTCGGCGACGACGACATCGACAGACCGTTCCATCAGCAGACCCACGCGCTGCTCGGCGCCGACCCCCAACCGCTCCAGCCGATGTGCCAACCGGTTCGACCACGCATCCAGCTCCGCATAGGTCAACGACAACCCGTCCGACACCACCGCGACCGACCCCGGGGCCCGGGTCACCCGAGCGGCGAACACCTCGGGAACGGACGCCGGCGATGCCCCGCGACCGGTGTCGTTCCACTCAACCAACACCCGGTGGCGCTCTGCCGGCGACACCGCGTCGAACTCGCGCAGATATCTGTCACTGTCGGTGGAGATGCTGGACAGCAAAGCTTCGAAGTTGGCCGCCATCCGCTCCACCGTGGCGGCCTCGAACAGCGTCGGGTCGTAGTCGAGCCGAACGGACAGTTCGCCGCGAGGGCTCACCACGACGGTGAGCGGATAGTTGGTCGGCTCCTCGTCCTGCGACTTCACCAGACCGATTCCGTGCGCGGCCACCGCGTCCGGATCGAACGGGTAGTTCTCGAACACCACGATGCTGTCGAAGAGGTTGGTGCCGCACCATTTCTGGAGCTGGGCAAGGGAAACGAAGTCGAACCGCCGCGACTCGGCCTGGCTGGCCTGAAGGTCACGCAGCCAGGGAATCAGCTTCTTCTCACCCTGGACGTCCAGTCTGGTCGGCACGGTGTTGATGAACATGCCGACCATGGGCTCCACGCCGGGCAACTCGGCCGGCCGGCCCGAGACCGTCGTCCCGAACACCACATCCCGCTGACCGCTGTAGGCCGACAGCAGCACGGCCCAGGCCCCCTGAACCATCGTGCTCAACGTCAGACCGTTCCGCTGCGTCGCGGCCCGCAACCGCGCGGACTTCTCGGTCGACATGGTCATGCGAACGGTGGCCGACGATCGGGTCTGATGTTCCTCGCCGCGCTTGCCGTCGTACGGCAGCGGCGTGGTGGACTTGACGTCGCCGAGTACCGCTCGCCAGTATTCCTCGGCCTCTTTGAGATCCCGGGTGGACAGCCACTCGATGTAATCGCGGAACGGCCGCCTGGCCGGAAGTTCCGGCTGCCGGTCGGCGGTGATCGCCGCGTACTGCTCGCACACCTCCGCGAACACCTGGGCGGCGCTCCACCCGTCGAGCAACACATGGTGGAATGTCCATACCAGCAGGATCTCGTCGGGTGCCGTCGTGATCACGATCAGGCGCATCAGCGGTGACTCGGCGAGATCAAGCCCTTCGTCCCGGTCGTCGGCAAGAACCCGGGCCAGCTGCCGCTCCCGCCGCGGCTGCGACCACTGTGTCCAGTCAAGGTAGCGAACCGGCAACACCACGTCCCGCCGCACCACCTGCAGGGGTTCGGCGACACCGTCCCACAGCACGCTGCTGCGCAGGATCGAGGTGCGATCGATGACTCGCTGCCAGGCGGCCCCCATGGCTCGGGGGTCACCGACACCGGACAGCTCAAGACGCACCTGGTTGAAGTAGGCACCCGATCTGGTGTCCATCAAGCTGTGGAACACCATGCCGGCTTGCATCGGGGTCAGGGGATAGACGTCCTCAACGGAACGACCGTCACCCGCCACCTGATCCACGACCGATTGGTCGAGCCCGGCCAGCGGGAAGTCGGACGGCGTACGGCCACCGGCCCCCGGCGTCGCACAGTGCGCGATGATCTCACGAAGTGCTTGGATCATTCCTTCGGCCAACCGCCGAACAGTCGCCTCGCGGTGCCGGTTGTTCGAGTAGTACCAGGTGAACTCCAGCGCGCCGTGCTCAACCCGACCCACGACATCAAGCAGATGTGGTCGAGCCGCCTGCGGCCCGGCCGCTCCGCCGACGCCACCCCGGATGTCGTGGAACACGCTGTCGCCACTGGCGGTCCAGTCGAACTGGCCGAGGTAGTTGAAGCTGATCTGAGGCGGTCCCCCGGAGACCGGCAATGCGGCACCGGTGAGATGACGCAGGACTCCGTAGCTCAGGCCGCGTCCGGGAACCGCACGCAACTGTTCCTTGACCGCTTTCAGTACCGAACCCCAGTCACCCGAACCGGCGTCCAGCGCCACCGGGAACATGGTGGTGAACCACCCGACCGTGCGGGAAAGATCCACATCGTCGAACAACTCCTCGCGGCCGTGCCCCTCGAGGTCGACGAGAACCCGCTCCCTCCCCGTCCACTGCGACAGCACCCGCGCCAGCGCACTCAGCAGGACATCATTGACCTGCGTCCGGTAGATCCCGGGCACGTCCTGCAACAACGCCCTGGTCTCCTCGCCATCGAGCCGCAACACGACCTCGCGCGTCGACCCACCGGTATTGTCGCCGTGATCATCGGCCGGCAACGCCGGTTCTACATCGGCGGTCACCGCTGCCCAGTGCGCCAGCTCATCGGAGAACCCGCCACCGAGCGCGTGGTCGGTCAGACGAGTCGCCCAGTCACGGAACGAGGTCGTCTTCGGCCGGAGTGCGACATTTCGGTAGGCACTGTCGAGGTCCTCCAGCAGGATCCGCCAGGACACCCCGTCGACCACGAGATGGTGCACCGCCAGGAAGAGCAACGGGCGGTGCGAGATACCGAGGTCGAACCACGCCGCCCGGAGCAACGGCCCCTGGCTCAGGTCGAAACTCCGATGGATCTCCGCGATCGTCTCGTCGATCGCCGGCTGCCACCGGCCGGGGTCCATCATGGACAGATCGCGGGCCTGGACAATCTCCACCGGCTCGACGGGAGCATTCTGCTGCGTCCACCGGCCGCCGGCCAGGTCGAACCGCATCCGCAACGCGTCGTGGTGGGCCAGCACCGCGCCCAGCGCACTCCGAACCGCGGCCAGGTCGACGCCACGCTCAAGCTCGGTGAGGATCGACTGGTTGAAGTGCTCGGGATGCGTGGTCTGGCTCTCGAAGAACCAGTGCTGGATAGGGGTCAGCGGCACGTCCCCGGTGACCGGGCCCTGGCTGACGGTCGTTGCCGTGGCGTTGACGCCACTGGCCGCCAGCGTGGCCACGGTCGGATGCCGGAACAGGTCCCGGGGCAGTACGTTCAAGCCGGCCTGGCGCGCCCGGGACGCCACCTGGATGCTGAGGATGGAGTCGCCACCCAGCTCGAAGAAGTCGTCTTCGACCCCCACCCGCTCCAGCCGCAGAACCTCGGCGAAGATCCTCGCCAACTCCGTCTCCGCGGCATCGCGTGGCGCCACATCGCCCGCGCTCGCCAGCCCGGCCCAGTCGACCTCGGGCAGCGCGCCGCGGTCGAGCTTGCCGTTGACGTTCAGCGGCAACCGGTCCAGCAGCACGAACACCGAGGGCACCATGTAATCCGGCAGCGTCGCGTTCAGGAACTCCCGAAGCGCGCCGGTCTCGGGGACCGACCCTGGCGAAGGCACGACGTAGGCGACCAGCCGTTTGCGGCCGGCGCTTTCGTCCGGCACGACCGTGACCGCCTCGGCCACATCGGCGTGGCGCAGCAGCGCGGCCTCGATCTCACCGAGTTCGATCCGGAATCCGCGGATCTTCACCTGTTCATCGGTCCGGCCCACGAACTCCAGTTCCCCGTCCGTGGTCCACTCGACCACGTCACCCGTGCGGTACATCCGTTCGCCGGCAGCGGCGAACGGGCAGGCCATGAATCGCTGCGCCGTCAGTCCCGGCTGACCCAGATACCCGCGGGCCAACCCGGCACCGGCGATGTACAACTCGCCCGGCGCACCGACCGGGACCGGCCGCAACGCGTCGTCCAGCACGTATACCCGCACGTTGTCCAGCGGACGCCCGATCGGCACCACATCGGGTACCGCGTCGGCGCCGATCATGCTCCGCTGCGTGGCATAGGTGGTCGTCTCCGTCGGGCCGTAGACATCGACCACGACCAGTCCCGGGCAGGCGGTCGACACCCGCCGCAACGCGGTGGCCGGAACGACCTCCCCGCCGGTCCACACCTCGTGGGCGCCGTCGAGGCTCCCCGGTCCGTCCTGGGCCACCATCCGGAACAGCCCGGAGGTGAGGAACAGTCCGGTCACCCCGTGTTCGCCGACCATCCGCCGCAACACATCGGCATCCACATCGCCCGGCGGTGCGAGCACCACGCGGCCACCGTTGAGCAGCGGCACCCACAGCTCGTAGGTCGAGGCGTCGAAGGCCAGCGGCGAGTGCAGCAGCACGCACTCGTGCCCGCCACTTCGGAACCGGCGGTCCCGAGCGAGCGCGACCACGTCCCGCTGACGCGCCACCACACCCTTCGGGGTACCGGTCGACCCCGACGTGTACATCACGTATGCCGGGTTTTCCGGATCGATAACCACGATCGGCGGATCGGTCGACTCCTCGGACAGTGACCTGTCCTCGTCGACGACAATGCGATGTCCACCGTGGATTTTGTTTCCGGTCTGCGCCCACCGCTTGTCCACCAGCAGCATCGACACACCGGCCAGCATGGCGCGCATCCGCTCAGCGGGAGCGCGCACATCCACCGGAACGTAGGCCCCGCCCGCCTTGACCACCGCCAACTCGGCGACCACGACCTCGATCGATCGCTCCATCAGCACACCGACCAGACCCTCCGCCCGCACACCCAGGCGGATCAACCGGTGCGCCAACCGATTCGCCAGCGAGTCCAGCTCGGCATAGCTGAGCGATCCCGCGTCCGAGGTCAGGGCGGTCGCCTGCGGGGCGAGCCGAACCCGTTCGGCGAACAAACTCGACACCGTGGCCGGCGGGAGCTCGTGGGCTGTGTCGTTCCACTCCACGACCACCCGATGCCGTTCGGCGGCGGTCAACACCGGGAGTTCCGACACCCGGCGATCCACGTCGTCGGCGATGCCACCCAGCACCAGCACGAAGTGCTGAACCAGGCGCTCGACCGTCGTGCGGTCGAACAAGGCCGGGTCGTAACCGAAGTCGACCGACAACCGCCGTCCCGGAACCACCATCACGCTCAGCGGATAGTTCGTCGTCTCCACGGCCGACAGTTCGCGCAGCCGCAACCCCTGCGACGCGGCGGCCTCTTCGTCGATCGGATAGTTCTCCACCACGACGATGCTGTCGAACAGGTTGACGCCGCCGGCCTTCTGCAGCCGGGCCAGCGAGACGAAACCGAACCGCTGGGCTTCGGCCAGCCCGGACTGCAGGTCCGCCAGCCAGTCCGGCAGGCGCTGGGCCGGGCGGACGCTCACCCTGGTCGGGATGGTGTTGATGAACATGCCGACCATCGACTCCACACCGGCCAACTCGGCCGGACGACCGGACACCGTCGTCCCGAACACCACGTCCCGGTGCCCGCTGTAGGCCGACAGCACCAGGGCCCACGCACCCTGCACCAACGAACTCAACGTCAAGCCGCCCCGTTGCGTCACCGCTCGCAACCGTTCGGTCGTCTCGACGGGCAGGGTCGCCCCCACCGTTTCGGCGGACTCGGCGTGATGGGCATCCACGGGATGGCGGTCATAAGGTAGTGGCGTGGGCGAATCACGGTCCGCGACGATGCCCCGCCAGTACGACTCGGCCGCGTCGTGATCCTGGTCGGACAACCACCGCAGGTAGTCGCGGAACGGCCGGCGGCGCACCGGTTCTGACTGCTGGCCACCGGTCAACGCCAAGTGGGCGGCGAACACCTCCGCGAGGACACCGAAGATGCTCCACCCGTCCAGCAGCACATGGTGGAAGGTCCACAACACCGCGACCTCGGTGGCGGACAGCCGCGCCAACGCGAGCCGCATCAACGGAGCGGAGCCGAGATCCAGTCCCTCGGCGCGATCGGCGGCCAGGAAACGGGCGAGTTCCTGCTCGCGATCTATCTGGGCCAGCCCGGTCCAGTCGAGGAAGGTCGTCGGCAGTGCGACGTCGCGCATGACCACTTGCACGGGTTCGTCCACGCCGTCCCACACGACATTGCTGCGACAAATGGGATTCTGATCCACCATGCGCTGGAAGGATCGCGCCAGGATCTCCGAATCGGGGACACCGTCGAGCACGAACGTCAACTGCTGGAAATAGACGCTCTGGTCGAACTGAGAGACCCCGTGGAACACCATTCCCCGTTGTGCCGGCGTGAGCGGGTAGACATCCTCGACGGCGCGGCCGTCGCCGACCAGCAGATCCACAGTGGCCTGGTCGAGCCGTGTCAACGGGAAGTCCGACGGTGTGCGGCCACCCACCCCGGGAAGGGCGCAGTGCGCGATGATCTCCCGCAACGCCGAGAGCAACTCCTCGGCCAGCGCCCGGACCGTGCCCTCGTCATGCACGTTCTCCGAGTAGAACCAGGTGAACTCCAAGAGCCGCCGCTCGACCTTGCCGACGATGTCGAGCGTGTGGGTACGTGTCGCGGCCGGGTCCTCGTTCAGCTCTAGTCCACTGTGGATGCCACGGTAGAGGGTGGCGCCTTCGGCCACCCAGTCGGCCTGACCGAGGTAGTTGAACCGCACGGGCGGCGTGGGCGGATGCGGCAACTGGCCGGTGAGGTAGCGCAGCGCGCCGTAGCCCAGGCCCCGGCGCGGTATCGAACGCAACCGCTCCTTGACCGCCTTCACGGCCGCACCCCAATCGCCGGACGACGCTTCCAGCGTCACCGGGAACATGCTGGTGAACCACCCGACCGTGCGGGACAGATCCACACCCGCCAGCAGGTCCTCACGACCGTGCCCCTCAAGATCCACCACAACCCGGTCGCGACCGGTCCACCGGCCCAGCACCCGACCCAACGCCGCCAACAACACGTCGTTGACCTGCGTCTGGTACACCCCGGGAACATCCTGCAACAGGGCCCTGGTCTCCTCGGCGCTCAACCCCACCGACACCGATCGCGTCGAGGCGACGACGTCCGGCCCGTCACCGTCCGCCGGTGCGGTCATCTCCCAGTGCGGCAGCTCGTCGTCGAATCCGCCGCCGCGCGCGTGCTCGGTGAGTTTGACCGACCAGTCCTGAAACGACGTGGTCTTCGGCGGTAGTGCGACGTTCCGATAGGCGGTGTCGAGGTCCTCCAGCAGGATCCGCCAGGACACGCCGTCCACCACCAGGTGATGCACGGCCAACCACAACACCGGCCGCGCACCGCCGCCGAACAACACCGCCTTGAGCAACGGCCCTCGATCGAGGTCGAAGCTCACCGGCCCGGCCGTACTCACCTCGGAGTGCTGCCGTACCTCAAGAACGTCCGCCGACTCGGACAACGCGTTGTGCTGCGACCACTGACCAGCCACGACCTCGAACCGCAGGCGCAGCGCGTCGTGGTGGGTGATCACGGTGTGCAACGCGACCCGAAGTGCCGCGTGATCGACATCGTCGGCCAGCTCCACCGCCAGCGACTGGTCGAAGTGCTCCGGCCGGATCGTCCGGGTCCGGAACAGCCAGTGCTGGATCGGTGTCAACGGGACCGGGCCTGCCACCGGCCCCTGGTCGACCGCCACGGTCCGCGCCTGCGACACGTGGGGAGCGAGAGAGGCGACGGTCTGATGGAGGAACAGATCCTTCGACAGCACCGTGAGGCCCGCCTGGCGCGCCCGGGAAATCACCTGGATGCTCAGGATCGAGTCGCCACCCAACCCGAAGAAGTTGTCCTGGACGCCGACCCGCCGCAACCCGAGCACCTCGGCCCAGATCTGGACGAGCGCCCGCTCCACATCGGTCCTGGGTTCCGCGTAGCCGGTCCGGCCCGCGCCGAAGTCCGGTGCCGGCAGAGCGGCGCGGTCCAACTTCCCGCTGGGGTTGAGGGGAAACTCGCCGAGGGCGACGAACGCCGAGGGAACCATGTAGTCCGGCAGCGTCCGGCCAACGAAGTCGCGCAGCTCGGCAACGTCCAGGGCCGGCGCGACGACATAGGCGACCAGCCGCTTGTGTCCGGACTCCTCCTGTCGCACGACCACGACCGCTTCCGCGACGTCCGCGTGGCCGAGCAGAGTGGCCTCGATCTCGCCGAGCTCGATCCGGAACCCACGGATCTTCACCTGGTGGTCCAGGCGCCCGAGGTACTCCAGCTCGCCCGTTGAGCTCCACCGCACCACGTCCCCGGTGCGGTACATCCGCGCGCCCGGCGCACCGAACGGGTCGGCGACGAAGCGGTCAGCGGTCAGGCCCGGCCGCTCGAGGTAGCCGCGGGCCAGGCCGCGACCACCCAGGTGAAGCTCGCCGGGGACGCCGACCGGGGCGGGTTGCAGCGACGAGTCGAGCACGTAGGCGGTGGTGTTGGCGATGGGGCGGCCGATGGGTGGCGGCCGCTGCCGGTCAGCACCGTTGGAGTACCAGGCGGCCGAGTACACCGTCGCCTCGGTCGGCCCGTAGATGTTGGCGACCCGGCAGCCGGGCAGCGCGACCTGGATGTCTCGAACCAACTTCGCCGGAAGGCCCTCACCGGCGAACACGACGGTGTCCGCGGTGACCGGCAACGCGCCGTGGGCGAGCAACTGCGCGAATGCCGAAGGAACCCCGCTGATCAGGCTGGCGCGTCCGGCGACGACACCCTCGCCGAGCGCCAGCAGATCGCGCACGAGTTGGACGGTTCCGCCGACGACCAGGGGACAGAAGATCTCGAACACGGACACGTCGAAGGTGAGCGAGGTCGACGCCACCACCCACGACAGGCCGGATTCACCGAACTCGGTCGCCGCCCAGGCCGCGAGATCGACCACGCTCTGGTGCGCGACGACGACCCCTTTGGGCCGGCCGGTGGAACCGGAGGTGTAGATCACGTAAGCCGCATTGGCCGCCGAAAGCGGACGCATCCGGTCGCCGTTCGTCGGATCAGCGGCCGGGCTGGCGGCAAGTGCCTCCCTGACCATCGGCTCGTCCAGGACCAGCCGAGCCACGTCCTCCCGGTCGGGAATTCGGTCGCTGACCTCCTTCGTTGTCAACACCAGCACCGGCCGGGCGTCATCGAGGATCAGACTGATCCGCTCCGCCGGGTAGGCGATGTCGATCGGCAGGTACGCGGCGCCGGCCTTCAGCACCGCCATGGCCGCGACGACGAGATCCGCCGATCGCGGCAGTGCCAACGCCACACATCGCTCAGGACCGGCGCCGCGCCCGATCAGCAGGTGCGCCAACCGGTTGGCCCGCTCGTTGAGCTCCGCGTAGGACAGCCGGACGTCGTCGCAGGCCAGGGCGATAGCATCCGGGGTCCGAACCACCTGGGCCTCGAACAGGGTCGGCAACGTCGCCACGGGCACATTCCGCGCGGTGTCGTTCCACTCCATGACCACCTGACGCGACTCGGCGTCGCTCAGCAGCGGAAGCCGCGCAAGCGGCCGTTCCGGATGGGCGACGATTCCCTTCAGCAACACCAGAAGGTGGCCCGTCATCCGCTCCACGGTCGCCGCGTCGAACAGGTCGGTGTTGTACTCGATCGCCACGTCCATCGAGTCGCCACGAGGCCAGAACTCGACGACGAGGTCGAACCTGGCCGAAGGACGCGGCAGATCGTGCTCGGTGATCCGCAAGCCGCCGGCCTCGTGCGGTCGGACCATCCCGGTCTGCAGCACGACCAAGGCCTGCACGAGTGGCGTCCGGCTGGGATCGCGTTCGGGTCGCAACTCCTCGACGATCCGGTCGAAGGGCACGTCGCCGTGGGAGAACGCCGCCAGCACGGTCTCGCGGACGTCACCGAGGAACTCGGTGAACGGTTGGGTGGGCTCGACCCGGGAGCGCAGGACCAGGGTGTTGACGAAGAAGCCGACCAGGTTCTCCAGTTCGGCTCTGCCGCGGCCGGCGACCGCCGTTCCCACCGAGATGTCCCGCTGGTTGCTGTAGCGCGCGAACAGCACCTGCACGGCCGCGGTCAGCATCATGAACGCGGTGGCGTCGTGTTCCTGACTGATCGCTGTCAGCCGCCCGAGCAGCCCGGGAGGCAGACAGGCCCGGTGGATCGCGCCGGAACTCGTTCGCAGGAGGGGACGGGGCCGGTCGGTCGGCAGTTCGAGCGCCTGGATGCCGGCCAGCTTTTCTCGCCAGTAGTCCAGATCTCGGGCCATGGCTGGGTCGGACAGCGCAGAGCGTTGCCACGCGGCGAAGTCCGGGTACTGAATCGGCAGGTCGGGCAGGATGGCCTTACCGCCACGGGTTTGGGCGGCATACAGCCGGCCGAGTTCGTCCACGAGCACGCCGACCGACCAGCCGTCGGTCACGATGTGGTGCTGGCTGAGCATCAGCACATGGTCGGCGGCCGCGAGTCGCACCAGCACCGCCCGGGTCAGTGGGCCGCGCCTGAGGTCGAACGGCAGGGTCAGCTCGTCGGACAGAACCTTCCGCAGGGCGCCGGTCCGCAGCATCTCATCCACAGTGGATAAATCGACTACTCGCAGCGGCAGGTCGGATTCCGGCGTAATCACTTGGACTCCATGACCGTCCACGGTGTGGACCGTGGTGCGCAGCGATTCGTGCCGGGCGCTCAGCGCGGTCAACGCGATGCGTAACGCGGCGACGTGCAACCGCCCGGACAGGCGCAGCCCGACGCCCGTGTTGTATTCCGTTCCCCCACCGGTCAGGTCGTCGAGGAACCACAACCGCTGCTGCGCGGAGGACAGCGGTAAGGCTTGGTCACGCCGGACCGGGACGATGTCCGTCGAGTGATCGGGCGCCGGCCCGGCGGGCAGCAACTCGGCAAGGCCCGCCACGGTGCCGGCGTCGAACACCGCACGCGCGGACAGGCCGACCCCGAATGCCGTACGCACACGCGCCAGCACCTGGGCGCTCAGGATCGAGTCGCCGCCGAGGCCGACGAAGCTGTCATCAACTCCGACTCGCCGCAACCCAAGCACATCAGCCCAGATCCCGGTCAGCGCCCGTTCGGTGTCGGTTCTCGCCTCCACCCGCGTCGTATCCGGCACGAACCCGGACGGCGCGGGCAATGCCCGCCGATCCAGCTTCCCGTTGGGACTCAACGGCAGTTGATCCAATATCATGAACACCGACGGGACCATGTACTCCGGCAGAATCCCGGCGGCCAGCGTCCGAAGCTCCCCCACCAAACCCTGATCGCCGGCCGATGCCACCACGTAGGCCACCAGTCGTCTGACACCGGGCCGGTCTTCACGAGCGACTACCACGGCACTGGCGACTCCGGCATGCCGCCGCAGCACCGTCTCGATCTCACCGGGCTCGATCCGGAACCCCCGAACCTTGACCTGGTGATCCGACCGCCCGAGAAACTCCAGCTCCCCCAACGCGTTCCATCGCACCCGGTCCCCGGTCCGATACATCCGAGACCCGGCCGGCCCGAACGGGCACGCCACAAAACGTTCGGCGGTCAGCCCGGCACGGCCCAGATAACCTCGAGCCAACCCCAGGCCCGACACGTACAACTCCCCCGCGACACCCACCGGAACCGGACGCAACCCGCCGTCCACGACGTAAACCCGGGTGTTCCAGATCGGTCCGCCGATCGAGGGCGTACTCCCCGGTGACAACGGGCGACTCCACGTCGACACCACCGTGGACTCGGTCGGACCATACGAGTTGATCAACCTCCGACCCTGTGCCCACCGCGCCACCAACGCCGCCGAACACGCGTCCCCACCCACTGTCAGCATCCGCAAACCCGGCAACTCCACGCCCTCCGGCACGGTCGCCAACGCCACCGGGGGAACGAGCGCATGCGTCACACCCTGAGAGACCACGACATCCGCCAGGTGCTCGCCAAGCAACGGCCCATCCGGCGGGACCACCAACGCCGCTCCCACCGGTAATGACATGCACAACTCCAGCACCGATGCGTCGAAACTCGGCGACGAGAACTGCAACACCCGATCCCCCGGCCCCACCCGATAGTGATCAACCTCCGCCGCCGAGAAGGTCGCCAGCCCCTGATGCGACACCACCACGCCCTTCGGCCGCCCCGTCGACCCCGACGTGTAGATCACGTACGCGGGACTGGTCAGCGCCAAGGGAGCGACCCGATCCACGTCGGTCGGACTGTGCTCGATTCCAGCCACAACGGACAGGTCGTCGAGCAGGATGCTGTCGACATCAGGCAGCACGCCTGCGAGCTCCGCCGTCGTGATCACGAGCACGGGGCGTGAATCCGCCAACATGAAGGCGATCCGCTCGGCCGGATACGCGGGGTCAACCGGCAGGTACGCACCGCCGGCCTTCACCACGGCCAACTGCGCCACGATGATGTCCACGGACCGCGGCAGGACCAACGCGACGATCCCCTCCGGCCCGACACCACGCCCGATCAGCGCATGCGCCAAACGATTGGCCCGCGCATCCAACTCCGCGAAACTCAACGACCCGCCATCGAACAACACGGCGGGGGCCTCCGGCGTCCGGGCCACCTGCGCTTCGAACAACTCCGGCAAGGTCAGCGCGGGCACATCCCGAACGGTGTCGTTCCACACCACCAATATCTCGGCACGCTCATCCGCGGTCAGAATATCGATCTGTCCCAACGGCACGGTCGGGTTGTCGATGACGAGTTCGAGCACCCGGGCCAGATGCCCGGCAAACCGTTCCGCCGCAAGTGGATCGCGACCGTCCACCTGACACTCGACCGTCCCGGTGACGCCATCGTCCCGCTCGACCAGGCGCACCACGAAGTCGGCGAGACGCAGTCCCGCGAACGAGGGAATACCGACAAACCGGCCCGAGACGACCACCACGGCGGGCGGCGGGTCGTGGCGGCTGGCTTCGTGAGCCAAGCCGCACACCCGAGCCAGAAAGTCGGAGAACTCGCACGAGTCGTCCACCCTGGTCCGCACCGTCAGAACCGTCGCGAACGAGCCGACCGCGGGGTCGAGCTCACCGTCGCGATCGTCGAACAGCACACCGACAGGGACATCTTCGTGGCCGGTGTAACGGGAGAGCACGATCGCGGCGGCGGCAACGAGTATGTCGCCCACGCCGGCGTCCGGGAGTTCCGGCAGGCCCGCGGGAACAGGCAGCCGAACCGAACAGCTCACCGTCTCGTGCGGCATCGTGTCATGGGCCATGGCGAATCTCGAACCTTCCGGGCGCGATCGAGCGATCGGTGCCATCAGGAGGCACCGGGAACACGGCATTCAAGACGAGCAGGTCGAGTTGGTCAGGCGGCCGGCGACACGGCCACCGGTCTGGATCCCACTCACCTGTCCCCCCGACGGGTCCCTGAGAAAGCGACCGCCGAGGATCCGGCGGCCGGAAGCAGGTTGCCGGACGGAGAAGGCCCAGTCCTCGTGCAGGATCAGCTCCGGATAGGTCTCGCCGTCGACGCTGAGCGTGGCCTCGCCACCCTCCCCCGCGTCCACGGCGTACTCCATCTCGCCGTTCACGTAACTGCCGAAGAGGTCACCGGGAGCCGGGATCTGCGACGTCAGCTCGGGCGCGATGTAGTCGCCCACCGGAATGTCCAGCGCGCGCAACTCATCGACCAGCTCTTCCCACAACGATGAACCGGTATTCGCGTTCGCCGTCAACGCGATCACCCGGTCGCGGGTCGGATCGATCCGAAGGTGACATGACGTGCCGTCGGCGGTTCCGTCGTGACCGACCCAGTCGGCATCGACATCCCGGAACACCGCCAGACCAAGCCCCCAGCCATCGGCAAGGCCGAACGGCTCGGCGCCGGAAACGGGACGCCGCATCTCGCGGAACGCCTCGGCGTCCAGCGGTGCGGACACCGAAGGATCACCGCAGCCGGTCAGATGCGCGTGCCCGAACGCGACCAGGTCCGTGGCGCTCAACGCGAGCGCGCCGCACGGAGCTTCAACCACTCGAATCGTCTGTGCGACCGGGAGGGCCGTGCCGGTCGCCTCGTTCACGACGTGTCCGGACACGAAGCTGTCGGCGGAATGCTGCGAGTCCGGCCACACGACGAACGACGGCACGACGCGCAACGGCTTGAGCAGGAGCGCCTGGATCGCGTCCCACCAGCTCATCCCGGTGATCTCCTCGACAATTCGCCCGATGAGCACGTATCCCACGTTGGAATAGGAGAACCTGACGCCGGGAAGCTGGACCAGGGTGAGCTCACGGCAGTCGCGCAGATACTGGCGCGGCGACGCGACCGCCGCCAGCCGCTCACCGAAGCTCGACGGCAACCCACTGGTATGGCTCAGAATCTGGCGCACCGTCACCATGCCGCCAAGGCTGTCCGCTTCGGTTCCGAGTTCGGCGAGGTACGTACCGATCCGGTCGTCCACGTCGAGGTCGCCGTCGGCGACCAGGAGCATCGCCACCGATGCCGTGAATGCCTTGGTGATCGATCCCACCGGAAACTTGGCGTCGGCGGTGACCCCGCCGGCCGTGACGGCCACCGTCCGGCCATTCATGTGAATGGCGAGTTGGGCGGCCGGAACCCCATGCCTTCGCACCAGATCGATCAACAACTTCCTAAGCCGCCCAGTTTCAATGGCAGGCAACAACGTGAACCTTCCAGGGTTCGACCAGTCTTCCGGGCGTACGCGAATGACGGCGCCCGACGCGCAATCAACCGGCGGGATGCGTCACATGACGCCGTCCCTTCCTACGGAACAAAGAACCCGCACGGTGTGCAAAAAAGAAACCCGGACCTCTTCGTCTGCGCGACCGAGGTCCGGGGTAGCGGCATCAATCTACTCCCTCGGGGCCCCGATAGATACCGCCAGATACTGCAGCCTCGCGAATGGCCTGACCCCCGCACCCGATCGTCCCGGCCCGGCAGTACATTCGAGCGCTCAGTTACTCCCGGTCGCGGTCACGATCGGCGGGCCGGGTCTTGCCGTCATCGGGACGGCGATTTCTGTGGTGTGACGACGGGTTTCCGTTCAGCCGGTGCAGTTGGGCACGGCGGGGACGCTGCCGACGCAGTTGTTGGGGGTGTTGGCGGTGATGGGTGAGTTGGTGGTGG
>NZ_DASUCC010000170.1:0-46536 GCF_035762905.1 Actinophytocola sp. | reverse complement strand
CGGTCTGCTCGGCACCGAGCTGGCCGCACCACTGGAACGGTGTGTGCGGCTTCGGCACGAAGCCTCCGATGGAGACCGTGCACCGGATGTCGCGCCGACCGCTGACCTGCCGACCGGTCTCGATGACCTTCTTGGCGAGCTCGGCGATCTGGCGCACGTCCTCGTCGGTCTCGGTCGGCAGGCCGCACATGAAGTAGAGCTTCACTTGGCGCCAGCCCGCACCGTACGCCGCGGCGACCGTGTTGATGAGGTCCTCCTCGGACACCATCTTGTTGATCACCTTGCGGATCCGCTCGCTGCCGCCCTCGGGGGCGAAGGTCAGGCCCGAGCGGCGACCGTTGCGGGTCAGCTCGTTCGCGAGGTCGATGTTGAACGCGTCGACGCGGGTGGAGGGCAGCGACAGGCCCGTCTGGGTCCCGTCGTACCGGTCGGCCAGACCCTTGGCGATGTCGGCGATCTCGGAGTGGTCGGCGGACGACAGCGACAGCAGGCCGACCTCCTCGAACCCCGTGGCGGCCAGGCCACGCTCGACCATCTCGCCGATCCCCTGGATCGAGCGCTCGCGGACCGGCCGGGTGATCATGCCGGCCTGGCAGAACCGGCAGCCCCGGGTGCAGCCGCGGAAGATCTCCACGCTCATCCGCTCGTGCACGGTCTCGGCCAGCGGCACCAGCGGCCGGGCCGGGTAGGGCCAGGCGTCGAGGTCCATCGTGGTGCGCTTGGCGACCCGGTCCGGCACCCGCGGCCGGTTCGGCGTGACCGCGGCCAGCGCTCCGCTCGGGTGGTAGCCGACGTCGTAGAACCGCGGCACGTACACGCCGCCGCTCTCGGCCAGCCGGGTGAGCAGTTCGTCCCGGCCGCCGGGCCGGCCCGCGGCCTTCCACCGGCGCACCGCGTCGGTGATCTCCAGCACGGCCTCCTCGCCGTCGCCGAGCACGGCGGCGTCGAGGAAGTCGGCGATCGGCTCCGGGTTGAACGCCGCGTGCCCGCCGGCGACCACCACCGGGTGATCGTCGGTGCGGTCCGCGGCCTGCAGCGGGATCCCGGCCAGGTCGAGCGCGGTGAGCAGGTTGGTGTAGCCCAGCTCGGTGGCGAAGCTGACGCCGAGCAGGTCGAACGCCCCGACCGGGCGGTGGGCGTCCACGGTGAACTGCGGCACGCCGTGCTCGCGCAGCAACGCCTCGAGGTCGGGCCAGACCGCGTAGGTGCGTTCGGCCAGCACGTCGGGCTGCTCGTTGAGCACCTCGTAGAGGATCATCACGCCCTGGTTGGGCAGCCCGACCTCGTAGGCGTCCGGGTACATCAGCGCCCAGCGCACCGTGGTGGAGTCCCAGTCCTTGACCGTGGCGTTCAGCTCGCCGCCGACGTACTGGACCGGCTTGGCCACCCTGGGCAGCAGCGGCTCAAGCCTCGGGAACAGCGACTCCACACTCACAGTGATTCAGGGTAACCGGCGCTCCGCGCGCTATCCGAACAGCGGGTCGGTCACGGTCAGGCCCAGGTCCGGACCGAGCTTGACGATCAGCGCGAAGATCAGCAGGGCGGCGCCGGCGAGTCCGATGTCCTTCTGGAACTGGATCATCTCCAGCTGCTTGGTCTGCGGATCGGTCTCCTTCCAGAACGCGTGCATGAGCACGGCGGTGGGAATCAGGAACACGACCAGCAGCAGGGCACCGAGATCGGCCCAGACGCCCAGCATCAGCATCACCGCGCCGATGATCATCATCACACCGCTGATCTGGGTGGCCAGCTTGGCCGCGGGCACGCCCTTGCTCGCCGCGTAGCCGGCCATGGCCTCGGTCTGGGCCAGGTGCGCGTACCCGGAGCCGAGGAACAGCAGGACGAACAGGATGCGTCCGATGAGGGCGACGACGTCCACTTCACAAACCTCCTGGTGAGGCGAGGCGGTCGGTCAACCGTTCAACTATCTCGGTTCGAGATCCACCTCGCAAATGATTCGATCATCGCAGGAGCAGCTGGCCCAGCCGATTGGCCGACACCACCAGACCGACCGCAGCCATGACCAGGAAATAGGCCAGGTGCCCCAGAATCGAGCCGTCGACCTGGCCGGTGGACAGCGCGCGCATGACCTCGATCCCGTGGTACAGCGGGAAACACTGCACGCCGAACTGGATCGCCGGTGGGTAGACGGTGAGCGGGAAGAACGTCGTGGAGAACAGAAACATCGGCATCAGGGCAAGCTGGACCAGGTCGAAATCCTGCCAGGACCGCATGAACGTCGTGCACGCCATTCCGATCGCGGCGAACCCGAATGCGATGAACAGGGCGGCCGGCACGACCAGCAGCGCCCACGGCGAGGTGACCAGGCCCATTCCGAGCATGACCGCGAAGAAGCCGACCGCGTACAGGCCGCCGCGCAGCAGCGCCCAGGCGATCTCGCCGATCGCGACGTCGATCGGGCCGAGCGGGGTGGACAGCACGGCCTCGTAGATCCGGTTGTACTTGATCTTGAAGAAGATGTTGAAAGTGGCGTCGTAGACCGCGCCGTTCATCGCCGACGCGGCCAGCAGCGCGGGCGCCACGAACGCCACGTAGCTGATCGGCTGCCCGCCGGGCCCGACCAGATCGCCGGCCAGCCGGCCGAAGCCCACACCCATGGCGACCAGGTAGAACAGCGGCTCGCAGAACCCGGAGACCACGGCGAGCCAGGTCCGCCGGTTGACCAGCAGCGACCGCTCAACCAGCATCCGCGCCCGGCCGGCGTACATCCCGGTGGGCAGCACGCGCAGCAGCAGCCCGCGCGGTTGCGGACCGCCGGCCGGCCGGCCCGCCGCGATCCCGGCCATGGTTTCGGTCATCGCGATTCCCCCTACTTCGCCAGCCTGCGCCGGAAGAACCGGACCGCGAGGGCGGCGCCGAGCGCGAACAGAGCGGCCAGATAGCCGAGGTGGCCAAGCGCCGCCCACGGGTTCAGCCCGCCGAACGCCGCTCCCCTGGCCAACTCGGTGCCATGCCACAGCGGGGTCAGCCAGGCCAGCGGGCGGATCCAGACCGGAAGCAGGTCGACCGGGAAGAACGTCCCGGCCAGCAGCGACATCGGCAGGATGACGAACCGGAACAGGCCGGCGAACGGCCCCTCGGTCTCCAGCGTGGCCGAGTAGGCGGTGACCGGCGCCCCGATCGCCATTCCGCCGAGCACCGCGACCACGAGCGAGATCAGAATCGCCGGGCCGGTCACCGCGCCAAGCACCGCCGCCACCGCCACGAAGACCAGCAGCGAGCTGGTCATCCGCACCGCGACCCAGGTGAGCTGGCCGGCGACGATCTGCCGGGCGGTGATCGGCGTCGCCGCGATGGCGACGTACTGGGCCTGCCACTTGAACGAGCCCAGCACCGGGTAGGTGCACTCGAACGCGGCGATCTGTACGGCGGTGGCCACCAGCAGGGCCGGCGTGAGGTACAGGACGTAGCTCAGCCCGCCGGTGGCCGGGCCCGGCTGCACCTGCGAGCCGAACCCGAATCCCAGGGCAAGCAGGAACAGCACCGGTTGCACCACGCTGGACACGGCGGAGGACCGCCAGTTGCGCCGGTACCAGGTCCAGTAGCCCTCCATCACCAGGAACGCCGCGGCGACCGGGCCGGGCACCCGGCCCAGCCCTCTGGTCCGTTCGGCCACCTCGGTCATCGTTCCCGTCCCCTCAGTCCACCAGCGTCCGGCCGGTCAGGCGCAGGAACACGTCCTCCAGCGTGCTGCGCCGGACCAGACTGGACATCGGGCGCACGCCGCGCTGGTGCGCCGCCTCCAGCGCGGCCTCGCCGTCGGTCGTGTAGAGCAGCACCCGGTCCGGAAGCACCTCGACCCGCTCACCGAGGTCGGCGACGGTCGCCTCGACGCCCTCTTCCTCGCCGGGCGGGAACCGCAGCTCCAGCACCTCGCGGGTGGAGTAGCGGGCGATCAGCTCGGCCGGGCTGCCCTCGGCGGCGATCCGTCCGTTGTCCATCACCACCAGCCGGTCACACAGCTGCTCGGCTTCTTCCATGTAGTGCGTGGTGAGGATGAGCGTGACGCCGGACTGTTTGAGCCGGAACAGCCGGTCCCACAACAGATGCCGGGCCTGCGGGTCGAGTCCGGTGGTCGGCTCGTCGAGCAGCAGCAGCTCGGGGTCGTTGATCAGTGACCGGGCGATGGTCAGCCGGCGTTTCATGCCGCCGGACAGCGGCTCGACCTCGTCCTCGGCCCGGTCGGTGAGCTGGGCGAAGTCGAGCAGCTCGGCGGCCTTCTCCCGGACCTGGGCCCGGGACATGCCGAAATAGCGGCCGTAGACGTGCAGGTTCTGCCGCACGGTCAGCTCGACGTCCAGGTTGTCCAGCTGCGGAACCACACCCAGCCGGGCCCGGATCCGCGGGCCGTCCCGGTCCGGGTCCAGGCCGAGCACGCTCAGCTCGCCGCCGGAGCGCGGCGACACGCAACCGATCATGCGCATGGTCGAGGACTTGCCCGCGCCGTTGGGGCCGAGGAACCCGAACGCCTCGCCGCGCCGGACCTCGACGTCGATCCCGCGGACGGCCTCGAACTCACCGAACCGCTTGGCGAGATCCCGCGCGTGGACGAGCTGACCGTTCCCACCCATGGCTTCGCAGGGTAGAGCGACCCACCGACAGCCGACGAACGGTTTACCCCGTCAGCCCAGGTCGGGGAACCAGAGCTTGATCTCGCGCGCGGCCGAGTCGGTGCCGTCCGAGCCGTGCACGATGTTGAACTGGACCTCGAGGGCGAAGTCGCCGCGGATGCTGCCGGTCGCGGACTTCACCGGGTCGGTGGCGCCGGCGAGCTGACGGAACGCCTCGATCGCGCGCGGGCCCTCGACCACGGCCGCCACCAGCGGCCCCGAGGTGATGAACTCCAGCAGCGACTCGAAGAACGGCTTGCCGGCGTGCTCGGCGTAGTGCTGCTCGGCCAGCGCGCGGTCCACGGTGCGCAGTTCGAGGGCGGCCAGCGTCAGGCCCTTGCGCTCGATCCGGGAGATCACCTCCCCGACCAGCCCACGGCCGACGCCGTCCGGCTTGACCAGGACCAGGGTGCGCTCGCTCAACGTCTCTCCTTCGCGATTGGGGTTCGGCCGCAGCGTATCGAGGGTTGACTTTGTACCAAGTCTTGCCCCATGATGGTGATACATCGATTGCTACAGAAGGGGCGTGCGATGGCGACGGAAGCGGCTCTGGAGCGAGCCCGGTGCTGGCTGCGCCGCCAGCGGCTCGAGATCGAACCGTCCCCGCTCGTCGTGGGCCGTCTGGAGGCGCGGCGGCGCGGCGCCCGAGCGGAGATCGTCACCGAGCTGGCCGGCGTGATCGCCCTGCTCACCTGGATGTTCCTGGTCCACGGGGGTGACGACCCGGTCACCAATCAGGCTTGGTCGATCGGGATCATCGGCATCGTCGTCGTCGGGATGCTGGTCGGGTTCTGGTGGCAGCGCCGGGTCGAGCGGCCGCTGCTTGCCGGCCACCCGACCCGGGCCGCGCATCCGGCGGCCGCCGGCGTGGAGCGGGTCCTCGGCCGGGCCCACCTGCGGGCCGCCGTCGCCGTCTACGGGGGCGGCCTGCTCCTCGGCACGGCGCTGGCCATGTTCGCGCCGCCCGGAACCGCGCGGGGGCTCGCCTTGGTCTTCCTGGCGGGCGTGACGGTGCTGGGCGCACTCAGCGGGCTGGCTCTGGCCACCACGCTGCGCCGTCCGTCCCTGGCCGACGACGCGGAATCGCTGCTGGTCGACGACGCGCTGCGGACCGAGGACGCCCGCCGGGCCACCCTGCCGTACGTGCTCATCGTTGCGTTGATGTTCGCCATGGATCCCACGATCGGACTCGGATCGCCGGCCAGCATGGCGCTGCTGGGCTACGCGGTTGCCGGGGGGGCGTGCTGGTACTTAGCCGAACGCAACGCCCGGTGTGCCCGGAAGGTCGAGCCGGCCGTCCGATGATCACCATCGACACCGCCTCGGCGGTCCCGCCCTACGAACAGGTCCGCTCGCAGCTCGCCACGCAGATCAACGACGGCACGCTGGCGGTCGGCACCCGGCTGCCCACGGTCCGCCGGCTGGCCGCCGACCTCGGGCTGGCGGCCAACACGGTGGCCCGTGCCTACCGCGAGCTGGAGGACGCCGGGCTGGTGGACACCCGCGGCCGGGCCGGCACGTTCGTCGGCGCCACCGGGGACGCCTCCCGCGCCGCGGCGGCCACGGCGGCCCGCGAGTACGCGGCGAAGGTGCACGCGCTGGGCCTCGGCCGGGCCGAGGCGCTGCGCATCGTCACGGCCGCGCTCGGCGCCGCGACCTAGGAGTCCGAAGTGGACTCCGCGACCCGCTTGGCCACCTCGCGCCGGAACCACAGCAGGCACAACCAGACCAGCCCGAACACCAGGCCGAGCACGCCGAGGGCGGGCACCGCGAACCAGGAGGCGATCAGCACCAGCTGCAGGCCCAGCGCGACGGCGATCCCCCACGGCCGGCCGGCCACCGCGCAGGTCAGGAACAGCGCCAAAGCCAGCGCGCCGACCAGAACTCCCTGCCAGGTGGCCAAACCGTCGCCGAGCTTGGCCACAACCGGCAGCGCAAGCAGCACCACGATGCCCTCGAGGATCAGGGTCGCCGCCACCACGCCACGGAACGACCGCAGGGGATCCGGCGCCGTCACGCGGCCACCTCATGCGGTTCCTGGGCCGGGCGCAACGTGACATCGCGCCGAACGCACGGCGTGGGGGTACCGGTCATGCGGGTTCCTTGCCGAACAGCGACCGGACCTCGCCAGCGGTGACCACCGAGCCGGTGGCGATCACACCGGTGCCGGACAGCGGCTCGTTCGGGTCGCCGGCCGACTCGGCCAGCCGCACGGCGGTCTCGATCGCGTCGTCCAGCCGTGGCTCGACCGCGATCCGGTCCTCGCCGAAGATGTCCCGGGCCACGCCGGCAAGCTCGTCGGCGTCCATTGCGCGCGGCGAGGAGTTGCGGGTCAGCACCACCTCGGACACCACCGGTTCCAGCTCGGCGAGGATGCCGGCGGCGTCCTTGTCGGCCATCACCCCGACCACCGCGACCAGCCGGCGGAACCCGAACTCGGAGTCCAGTGCCGCCGCGAGCGCCCGGGCGCCGTGCGGGTTGTGCGCGGCGTCGACGAACACATTGGGCGCCGAGCGCATCCGCTCGAGGCGGCCGGGCACCACGACGGACGCGAAGCCCTCGCGGACCGCGTCCAGGTCGAGCCGGCGCTGCGCCCCGGCCCCGAAGAACGCCTCCACCGCGGCCAGCGCGAGCGCCGCGTTGGCCGCCTGGTGGGCGCCGTGCAGCGGCAGGAAGACATCGTCGTAGGCGCCGCCGAGGCCCTGCAGCTTCAGCAGCTGCCCGCCGACCGCGACATCCCGGCGCAGCACACCGAACTCCAGTCCGGCCCTGGCCACCGTGGCGTCCACCTCGGCGACCCGCTCGAAGATCACCTTCGCCGCATCCGGGATCTGCTCGGCGACCAGCGCGATCGAGCCCGGCTTGATGATCCCGGCCTTCTCCCCCGCGATCCCCTCGATGTCCGAGCCGAGGAACTCCACGTGGTCGGTGCTCACCGGGCCCACCACCGCGATCTTCCCGTCGGCCACGTTGGTCGCGTCCCAGGTTCCGCCCAGCCCGACCTCGAGCACGGCCACCTCGGCCGGCGCGTCGGCGAACGCCGCGAACGCCATGCCGGTGAGCACCTCGAACTTGCTCATCGGAACATCCCCGGCCCGGTCCACCATGGCCACGTACGGCTCGATGTCACGGAACACCTCAACGTAGCGCTCCGGGCCGATCGGCGCCGAGTCCAGCGCGATCCGCTCGGTCACCAGCTGCAGGTGTGGGCTGGTGTACCGGCCGGTGCGCAGACCGATCCGGGTGAGCAGCGCGTCGATCATCCGCGCGGTGGACGTCTTGCCGTTCGTGCCTGCCACGTGCACCACCGGGTAGGACCGGTGCGGGTCGCCGAGCAGATCCACCAGCGCGGCGATCCGGGACAGCGACGGTTCGATCTTGGTCTCCGGCCACCGGGCGTTCAGCTCGGACTCGACCTGGAGCAGATCCTCCGGAGCGTCCATCGCCTCAGGTACCCGCCAGCGCGCGGATCCGCGCCTCGATCCGCGCGATCTCGCTCGCGGCCAACTCCCGCCGCGCCTTGATCTTGGCGACCACGTCGGCCGGTGCCCGGTCGGCGAACTGCGGGTTGCCGAGCTTCGCCTCGGTCTGGGCCAACTCCTTCTGCGCCGCGGCCAGGTCCTTGCTGAGCCGCTTGCGCTCGGCCTCGACGTCCACCGTGCCGGACAGGTCCACCTCGACGGTGACCGTGCCGTCCGGCAACGCCACCTCGAGCGAGGCGCCCGAGGTGAACGACTCGGTGGCCGGCTCCAGCCGGGCCAGCGCGGTCACCGCGGACTCCAGGCCCGCCAGGCCCGCACCGTCCATACCGGACATTTGGGCCGGAACCCGTTGCCCGGGCTTGAGAAGCTGGTCGGAGCGGAACCGGCGCAACTCGGTGACCAACCGCTGCAGCCCGTCGATCCGGTTCGCCGCAACGACATCCGGTCCGACACCGGTCGCCTTCGGCCAGTCCGCGACCACCACGGACTCCCGGCCGGTCAACGCCGTCCACAGCACCTCGGTGACGAACGGGATCACCGGGTGCAGCAGCCGCAGCAGCACGTCGAGCACGTGACCGAGCACCGCCCTGGTGTACCCGGCGCGCTCCTCCCCCGCGGCGATCTGCACCTTGGCCAGCTCCAGGTACCAGTCACAGAACTCGTTCCAGGTGAAGTGGTAGAGCGCCTCACACGCCTTGCCGAACTGGTACCGGCCGAACAGATCGTCCACTTCGGACACCAGGGCGTCGGTCCGGTCCAGGATCCACCGGTCCGCGTCGGTCAGCGCGGCCCGATCCGGCACCGGAAGCTCGGTGCTGGCGCCGTTCATCAGCGCGAACCGGCTGGCGTTCCACAGCTTGTTGCAGAAGTTGCGCGAACCGGCCGCCCAGTCCTCGGCCAGAGCCATGTCGCCGCCCGGGTTCGCGCCCCGGGCCAGCGTGAACCGGGTGGCGTCCGCGCCGTAGCGGTCCAGCCAGCTCAGCGGGTCGATCACGTTGTTGCGGGACTTGGACATCTTCTTGCCGCTGGCGTCCCGGATCAGCCCGTGCAGGTACACGTGGTCGAAGGGTTGCACACCGTCCATCGCGTACAGCCCGAACATCATCATCCGGACCACCCAGAAGAACAGGATGTCGTAGCCGGTGACCAGCACGCTGTTCGGGTAGAAGCGGTCGAGGTCGGCGGTGCGCTCTGGCCAGCCCAGCGTCGAGAACGGCCACAGGGCCGAGGAGAACCAGGTATCCAGCACGTCCGGGTCCTGCCGCCAGTCCTCGCCCTGCGGTGGCTCCTCGTCCGGGCCGACGCAGACCACCTTGTCGTTCGGGCCGTACCAGACCGGAATGCGGTGGCCCCACCAGAGCTGGCGGGAGATGCACCAGTCGTGCATGTTGTCCACCCAGTCGAAGTACCGCTTCGCCAACTCGGCCGGGTGAATCGTGGTGCGACCGTCCCGGACCGCGTCGCCCGCGGCCTTGGCCAACGGCGCCACCTTCACGAACCACTGCATCGACAGGCGCGGCTCGACCACGGTGTCGCACCGCGAGCAGTGCCCGACCGCGTGCAGGTAGGGCCGCTTCTCGGCGACGATCCGGCCCTGCTCACGCAGCGCGGCGACCACCGCGGGGCGGGCCTCGAACCGGTCCAGCCCCTGGAACGGGCCGTGCGCGGTGATCAGGCCGCGTTCGTCCATGATGATCAGCGCGGGCAGTTGGTGGCGCTGCCCGATCTCGAAGTCGTTCGGGTCGTGCGCCGGGGTCACCTTGACCGCGCCGGTGCCGAACGACGGGTCGACGTGCTCGTCGGCCACCACCGGCACCACCCGGCCGGTGAGCGGGAGCACCACCTCGGTGCCGATCAGGTGCCGGTAGCGCTCGTCGTCCGGATGCACCGCGACCGCGGTGTCACCGAGCATCGTCTCGGCCCGCGTGGTGGCCACCACGACGCTGGAATCTCCGTCGCCGTACCGGATCGAGATCAGCTCGCCCTCGTCGTCGGAGTGCTCGACCTCGATGTCGGACAGTGCGGTGTGGCAGCGCGGGCACCAGTTGATGATCCGCTCGGCCCGGTAGATCAGCCCGTCCTCGTAGAGCCGCTTGAAGATCGTCTGAACGGCGCGGCTGAGCCGCTCGTCCATGGTGAACCGCTCGCGGGACCAGTCCACGCCGTCGCCCAGCCGGCGCATCTGGTTGAGGATCATGCCGCCGGACTCGGCCTTCCACCGCCAGACCCGCTCGACGAACGCCTCCCGGCCGAGGTCGTGCCGGGACTTGCCCTCGCCGGCCAACTCGCGCTCCACCACGTTCTGGGTGGCGATGCCGGCATGGTCCATGCCGGGCAGCCACAGCACGTCGTCGCCCATCATCCGGCGGCGCCGGGTCAGCGCGTCCATCAGCGAGTGCTCGAGCGCGTGGCCCATGTGGAGGCTGCCGGTGACGTTCGGCGGCGGGATCACGATGCAGAACGGCGGCTTGGCGCTGGCCGAATCCGCGGTGAAATAGCCGGCGGCCACCCACCGCTCGTACAGCTCCGCTTCTACCTCGACCGGTTGCCAAGCCGAAGGAAGGTCGGTATGCCGCTGCGATGGGATGTTGGTCACGGAAACAAAGTCTACGAACCGCCCGAGGGCTACTTCATTCGGATTAACACTCCCCTGACCAGGGCAGAAAACGCGGGCGCATGCGACGTACCGCACTCGCCCGGACGGCGCAGCGGTTGCTAACACCTTCCTCGGTTCGATCGATGAGGGGAGCACCAGAGAAGAAACGGCTGGGGCCGCGCTAGGAAACCGGGAGCCGGTGGACCACAGTCAGTCCAGTACCTGTCCGGGGTCGCGAGACTCCGAGTGGGACAGCCGCGTCGAGCAGGCGGCGAGCGCCGATGTGCGGCAGATGCTGCGCATCGCGCGGCGGCGACGCCTCGAACGCTGGGTGGTCGGCGTGATCGTGCTCGTCGCCGTGACCCTGGTGCTGGTGCTGCTCGGCCGGATCGGCCTGTTCGACGGCGGCGGCGCGCCCGCCGCACCGGCCCAGCAGACCCCCGGCTTCGACCCGGTGGCCCGGCCCGCCGACCCGACCCGGCCGTTCGCCGGCACCCCGGCCGCGAGCTGGCCGGACGGTGCCGCAGGCATCGTGCCGCCGGCCCCGATCGCGCTCGGCGGGTTCAGTGAGCCCCAGGTCGCCGCGGCCCTCGACCAGGTGCGCACCCTGCTGGTGACCAGCCGCCTGGACCCGGCCATCGTGGTGACCCACGACCCGAGCCGGTTCCTGGCCGCGTTCGCTCCGGACGCCCGCCGCCAGCTCGAGCCGCTGTTCGGCAGCGGGCGCGAGGCGCAGGCCCAGTCGCTGGTCAGCATGGTGGCGGCGGACGCCCGGCTGCTCCCGGTCGAACCCAAGGTGACCGGCCGGATGTGGCCGGAGGCCGGCGGGGCGGGCGAGCTGGTCGTGCACACCAACTACCTGTTCGTCTACGCCTTCGAGGCCCCGGAGCCGAGCACCGACCTGATGGACGCCCTGGTCGTGGTCCGCGCCGACGTCGACTACATCCTGCGGGCCGGTGACTCCTGGGCCGCCGGCAGCCACGGCTGGTGGTACGGCCGGGCCGGCGGCTACGCCTACTCGATCGCCTGCGATGCCTATCGCAAGGGCTTCATCGCCCCGGTGATCACCGAACGCAAGACCACCACGCCGAGCGGGGATCGCGCGGCGTACTTCAACATCGACACTCCCCTGCCCGCCACCAGCGGGTGCCCGCGGTAACCGGTGCTCAGTGCGCGGTGTCCGGGAGGACGACGGCCTGGATGTGCGGGAAGCCGGTCCTGGGCTGGAGGGTGCCGGCCAGGAAGTCCGCTCCGGGAACCCGGACGGTGTCGCCCGAGGTGGGTTCGTAGACCAGCACGTCGCCGGCGGAGTGGCCGACGACCAGCACGTAGTGCCGCGGCACCGGGCCGCCGACCAGGACCGGGACCGGGTGGCCGTGGTCGGCGGCGGCGACGATCTCGCGGAGCACCGACGAGATGCGCCGGGCCTCGGTGTCGTCGACCAGGTGCCAGTCGTGCCGGATGCCGGTGTTGGCGCTGAGGTAGCGGGCCATGCCCTGGGGTGAGGTGCCCAGCGCCTCGGGCCACAGCACGTTGGTCTCGTCGTGCACCCGGGCCCGCTCGGCGGCGAACCGGGCCGGGAAGTCCCCGGCGGTCAGCGACAGGGCGTAGAGCGGGTCGGCCTCGGCCCTGGTGATGATCAGGCAGGTGGTGCCGCAGGTGGTGTCCTCGTACTGCCGGACGTCGTGCGCCAGCCGGCTCTGGTTTCCGGTGCCGCCGCGGTCGATCAGGGACAGGTGGGCGTCCAGCCACCCGGTGTCCCGATCCCGGATGGTGCCGGCGAACTCGATCAGCTCGGCCATCGGGTGGCCGGCGACCAGGGCCTTGTGCAGCCAGGCGCGCTCGGCGTCGGAGCCGGCGTCGCCGAGCAGCCGGATGAACGCCGCGTGGTCGGCGGGGCTGAGCCCGGCCCGGCGCCAGCCGGCCAGCCGGAGCTGGGCGGCGGACAGGATGCCGTCGTCGTAGCCGTCCCCGATGCCCGGCACGGTCACCATCTGGGCCGCGAGCACGACCGCCTCGGCCGGCGGCAGCCCGCCGTCCACCCCGGCGGCCGCCCGGGCCCGCCCGGCCAGGTCGGTGAACCGGCTGGCCACCCGGTCCGCGGCGTCCAGGCTGGCGGTGTACACCGCGACCAGCTCGTTCACCCGGCGCACCACGTCGTCCAGCGCGGTCGGGTCGGGCAGCGGCGCGGCGCCGACGTGGGTGGCGTCGTGCGCGGCGGCGCGCAGGGCCAGCCGCAGCTCGGTGTGCCGGCGGCGCTGCTCCCGCACGGTCTCGGCCAGGTCGTCCAGGGCCGCCGCGGCCTCGGTGAACGCGGTGGGCACCCGCGCCGGGGTGAGCGGCCGCAGGTCCTGCGCCGCGGTCCGATACGCCTGCGCCAGCGCCTCGAGCGCCGCCGGGTCGCCGGGCGGGGGGTCGGTGACGGCCGCGATCACCTCGCGGATCAACTCGACCAGGGTCACCGGGTTGAGGAGCCGGCCGAGCCGCTGCACCAGGGTGGTCACCTGGTGGTAGTCGCTACTCGCCATCGGCGCGTCCGAGAACCGCGATGTGCACGCCGAGCTCGTCGAACCAGGCGGCCTGCATCTCGGCGTAGGCCCGCTCGACGACATCCATCCCGCACGCCTCGCCGCAGCCCCGGGTGGCCCGGTCCCAGGTTGCCCGGATGGCCCGCAGCGCCTCGGCGGGATCGTTCACCCCCACATCCTCTGCCACCGGGCACCCGGCGCACCAGAGCGCGATGGGCGAACGATGGTGCAATCCACGTCGACCGCGGTGCGGCTGGAATTGGGCATATTTCCACGGTGGGGCGTGTTGTGCGGGACGTGACCGAAGCACCGCTGACGCTGACCATGTACTCGACGAGCTGGTGTGGGTACTGCCGCCGGCTGAAGTCACAACTCGACCGGGACGGCATCGCCTACGTCGAGGTGGACATCGAGCGCACCCCGGACGCGGCCGAGTTCGTGATGCGGGTCAACGGCGGCAACGCCACGGTGCCCACGGTGCACTTCCCGAACGGGACGGCGCTGACCAACCCGACGCTGGCCGAGGTCAAGGCGCAGCTCGCGGCGTAGTCGCGAACACCTGCGACTGGTCGCTGAACGACTTGAACTCCAGCGCGTTGCCGGCCGGGTCCCGCAGGAACATCGTCCACTGCTCGCCCGGTTCTCCGGCGAAGCGCAGGTACGGCTCGATCACGAACGGGATCCGGGCCGCCCGGAGCCGCTCGGCCAGCCCGTGGAAGTCCGGTGTGGACAGCAGCAGACCGAAGTGCGGCACCGGAACCTCGTGCCCGTCGACGTGGTTGTGCCCGGCGTCGGTCACCGCGCGGCCCGGCGCGAGGTGCGTGACCAGTTGGTGGCCGTAGAAGTTCCAGTCCACCCACACCTCGGCCGAGCGCCCCTCGGGCAGGCCGAGCACGCCGCCGTAGAACTCCCGCGCCCGGTCGATGTCGTCGACCGGGATGGCCAGGTGGAAGCTGGGCATGGCGGCGGGTTGGGTCATCGCCGGTCTCCTCCTACAGTCGATCTCCGCGTGCCGCGCAATCCTATCTTGTCCAAATGTTGACATTGACCCGATTGCATTAAAGTGTGCTGGTGATGACGCCACGGACGATCGGTAAAGCCCAGCGCCGGGGGTTGGCCGAAGAGGCAGCGGACCGGATCCGGGAGGCGATCTTCTCCGGGCTGTTCGCGCCCGGAGCCGCCCTGCGCGAGGTGGAGTTGGCCGAGGCGTTGGACGTCAGCCGCGGGTCGGTCCGCGAGGGCCTGGCCATGCTCGAGCACGAGGGGCTGCTGCAGAGCGCCTGGCACCGGGGCACCCGGGTGATCGACCTCACGGTCACCGACATCGAGGAGGTCTACTCGGTGCGCGCCGCGCTGGAGCGGCTGGCCACCTGCAAGGCCGCCGAGCGGGTGACCGCTGCGGAACTGGACCGGCTGGACTCGACGGTCGCGGCGATGGGCGAGCAGGTCACGGCGCGCAGCGAGGGCCACCGGCTGCTCGCGCTGGACATCGACTTCCACGACCAGATCTACCACGCCGCCGGCAACCGCCGGCTGCTCGACGCCTGGCAGGGACTGCGCTCCCAGGTGTACCTGTTCCAGCTCTCCCGAATCCGGCTCGGCGACGAGGACTACCGCTCCCGTCTGGTCGCCGAGCACCTCGAGATCGCGGCCCTGCTGCGCAACCGGGACACCGAGACGCTCGCCCGGGTGGCCGAGGACCACGTGCACTCCGCCCGGCGCGCGCTGGTCGGCCGGATGGCCGGCGAGTTGACCGGCCGCCGCTAACCGGCGGCCAGCGCGGCCATCGCGGCGTTGTGCCCGCCGATGCCGCTGACCCCGCCACCGCGCCGGGCGCCGGCCCCGCAGACGAACAGGTTCCCCGCGTCGGTCTCCACGCCCCAGCCGCCCGGCCCGTCCTCGGCGAACGGCCAGGCCAGGTCCCCGTGGAAGATGTGCCCGCCCGGCATGGCCAACTCGGCCTCCAGGTCCAGCGGCGTGCGGGCCTCGATGCACGGCCGCCCCTCGGCGTCGCGGGCCAGGCAGTCCTGCACCGGCTCGGTCAGGTGCCGGTTGAGCCCGGCGAGATAGCGCTCTACCAGGTCGGCCCGCACGGCGTCGTTGTCCACCGTGAACAGTTCGACCGGCAGGTGCAGCCCGAACAGCGTCAGGGTGTGCCAGCCCTTCGCCACCAACTCGGGGTCCAGAATGGACGGATCGGTGAGCGTGTGGCAGTACGTCTCCCCTGGCGGGAACTCCGGCACCGTTCCCGAAGTGCTTGCCTGGTAGGCGTTCTCCAGCTCTACATAGGACTCGTCCAGGTGGAACGTGCCGGCGAAGGCCTGGCTGGGGTCGGCGCCCGAGCGCAGCCCGGGCAGCCTGGTGAGCAGGACGTTGATCTTCAACTGGCAGCCGACCGGCCGGGCGCCGGCCGGCCGGCCGCGCAGCCCGGCCAGCACGTGCGGCGCCACCCCGGACAGAACCTGGTGTGCGGCAACGGTTTTCGCGGCGTCCGCGGTGCGGTAGCCGACCTCGGCGGAGCGCCCATCGGTGTCCACCCTGGTCACCTCCGCTCCGGTCGCGATGACCGCGCCGGCTTCCCGGGCCACCCGGACCAACTCGGCGGTGACCGCGCCCATGCCGCCCACCGGCACCCGCCACTCCCCCGTGCCGTCGCCGATCAGGTGGTACAGGAAGCACCGGTTGGCCAGCAGGTCCGGCGCGTGCAACGAGGTGTGCGTACCGATCAACCCGTCGGTGGCCACCACGCCGCGCACCAGGTCGTCGGCGAACGTCTCGGTGATCGCCTCGCCGATCGGGGCCTCGAACACCTGCCGCCACACCGGTTCGCCGGCCGCCGCGATCACCGCGGCGCGGAGCTCCTCCTTGCGTGGCAACGGCTCCAGCAAGGTCGGCGCGACCACCTTCGCCAGCGCGCCGAGCCGGCCGTAGAAGTCGAGCCAGCGGCCGAACTCGGTGTCCGAGCCGGTGAGCGCGCGGAACGACGCGGCGGTGGCCGGACCCGGTTCCCGCTCGACCAGCAGGCCCACCGGACGCCCGGCCCGGATCGCCGGGGTGAACGAGGACACCCCCCTGGAGGCCAGCGACACCCGCAGACCGAGGTCGGCGACGATCCGGCTGGGCAGCAGGCTGACCAGATAGGAGAACCGGGACAGCCGGGCCGGCACGCCGACGAACGCCTCGGCGCTGACCGCGGCGCCCCCGAGGTGGTCGTCCCGCTCCAGGATCAGTACCGAGCGCCCGGCCCGGCCCAGGTAGGCGGCGGCCACCAGCGCGTTGTGGCCCCCGCCGACCACCACCACGTCGAAGCGTCGGGTCATGCCGGCAACGCTACCCGGGGATCAGGCGGTGACCGGCCGGGCGACCTCGCGCGGCCGGGATCCCTGACGGGGCGCGGCGGTCTCGGCCCGGGTGCGGCGGCGCAGCGGGCCGGCCCGCCGATCGGCGGCCGCCTCCCGCAGGTAGTCCTCGGTGCGACTCGCGGCCATCAGATGCGACCTGAACGGATCCATGACTGCCTCCCAGTTCGGTTACTTGTCCGGTTTCGGTGGGACCGTGGTGGTCAGGAAGAAGTGCACCGGCCGGGCGCCCTCCGGGCGCAGTTCCGGGTTGTCCCGCCGGTCCCGGTGCCGCTGCATGATTGCCCGGATCTCCTCCTGCATGGCCAGCACCTCGGCGGCGGTGAGGAACTCGTTGCTGTCACTCGCGCCGATTGCCTCGCGCCAGTGGTCCGGCTCCAGGCTCGCGACCCGCAGCCGCCTGCGGATCTCGGCGAAGGAGAACTCCAGATAGGCCTCACTGGCCGCCTCGGCGGCCAGGGCGCCCTCGATGTCCAGGCCGAGGTCGGTCCAGTTGTGCCCCTCGTGCACGACCCGCCAGGGCTTCTCCCGGCCAGCCCCGCCCTCGGCCGCCTCGATGTAGTCGTACTTGGCCAGGATGTTGAGGTGGTAGGAGCAGTTCGCCACGCTCTCGCCCACCTCGCGCGCGCACTGGGTGGCGGTCGCCCGGCCCTCCCGGTTGATCAGCTCCAGGAGCTTCCAGCGCAGCGGATGGGCCAGGGCGCGCAACTCTTTGGGATCGGTGATCGTGCGGCGGGGCTTGCTCGGCATGCTTAACAACATATATTGCTAAGGACTTCTTTCGCAAGAGTTCTTTGGAAGCATGTGTTGCTATGCCGGTTCCGTAGGCTGGGGCGCATGGGACGGGTGACGGTGCGGCGTCCGGTACTGCGGCTCTCCGCGGAGGGCGAACACCGCCGCCCGGACGTCCTCGCCGCCGAGGAGCCCCTTGAGATCCGGGTGGACGGGCGCGCGCTGGCGGTCACCATGCGAACCCCGGGCAACGACGTGGAGCTGGCGCATGGCTTCCTGCTCACCGAGGGCGTGATCGGCGAGCCGGGCGACGTGCGCACGGCGCGCTACTGCGACAGCGTCGACGAGGACGGCCGCAACACCTACAACGTGCTCGACGTGGCCCTGGCCGGGCACGTGCCGCCCCCGGACCCCGGCGTGGAGCGCAACTTCTACACGACGTCCTCGTGCGGTGTGTGCGGCAAGGCGGCGCTGGACGCGGTGCGGCTGCGCACCCGCTACTCCCCCGCGGGCGATCAGGTGGAGATCCGGCCCGAGGTGCTGGTCGGGCTGCCCGGTGCGCTGCGCGACCACCAGCGGGTGTTCTCGGCGACCGGCGGGCTGCACGCGGCCGGCCTGTTCACCGCTGGCGGCGAGGTCCTGGTGGTGCGCGAGGACGTCGGCCGCCACAACGCGGTGGACAAGACGCTGGGCTGGGCGCTGCTGGCCGGGCGGGTGCCGCTGACCGGCACCGTGCTGATGGTGTCCGGGCGGGCCTCGTTCGAACTGGTGCAGAAGGCGGCCATGGCCGGGGTGCCGGCGCTGGCCGCGGTGTCCGCGCCCTCGTCGCTGGCCGTGGACCTGGCCGTGGAACAGGGCATCACGCTGGTCGGGTTCCTGCGCGGCCAGAGCATGAACGTCTACGCCGGGACCAACCGGGTGTGCCGGTCGCCGATCCAGTCCAGCACGGCGGGCCACGGGCCGTAGCCGGCCGCCGTGTTCAGGTGCGCGCCGCCGGGGATCACGTCCAGGTCGATCTTCAGCGCGGCGGCCATGTCCACCGCCTCGTCCACCGAGCAGGCGTCGTCGTCATCGCCCACCACGAGTTGGGTCCACGCCGCGGCCCGGCGAATCCCGGCCGGGTCCAGCGGCGCCGGGCTGAACCCGTGCACCTCCGGCGTGTGCCACCGTGGCCCGGGCGGCGCCACCAGCAGCACCCGGTCGAACCGCGGCCCGTGGTGGTCCCGGCCGAGTCGCGCGGCGTGGTGCAGCCACAGCAGCGACCCGCACGAGTGCGTCAGCACCACCCGCTCCGCCGCGTCCGGCGCCGCCTCCAGATGATGGGTCAGCTCCGCCAGCCACACCTCGAGGCTCGGATGATCCGGCTCGGTGAACTGCGGCACGTCCACCGCCCCGCCCACGTGCGCCAGTTCCCCGGCCAGCCAACTCTGCCAGTGCTTCGGACCGGACCCCGTGTGCCCGTGCACCAGCAGCACGTACGGCAACTCAGCCATGCCCATTGCCTACCACGAGACCCGGGTTCAGGCCCACATCCGCAAGCCGCACGCCAGGGTGGGTCCGGCTACGCCGTCGCCGCCTACGCGCTCTTCTCGCGGCGCTCGCGGCGGGAGGGCTGGCGGGCGACGATGGTCGGGTTCACGTTCTCCCGGACCGTCTGCTCGGTGATCACGACCTTGGCCACGTCGGTGCGGCTCGGGATGTCGTACATCACCGGCTGCAGCACCTCCTCCATGATCGCGCGCAGGCCGCGCGCGCCGGTGCCCCGGAGGATGGCCTGGTCGGCGACCGCGTCCAGCGCGGTCGCGGTGAACTCCAGCTCGACGCCGTCCATCTCGAACAGCTTCTGATACTGCTTGACCAGCGCGTTTCGCGGGTCGGTCAGGATCTTGACGAGCGAGTCCTTGTCCAGGTTGGTCACGCTGGCGACCACCGGAAGGCGGCCGATGAACTCCGGGATGAGCCCGAACTTGATCAGATCCTCGGGCATGGTGTCGGCGAAGAAGTCGGTGACGTCCACCTCGGCCTTGGACCGGATTTCCGCGCCGAACCCGAGGCCGCGCTTGCCGCACCGGTCCTGGATGATCTTCTCCAGCCCGGCGAACGCGCCGGCCACGATGAACAGCACGTTCGTCGTGTCGATCTGGATGAACTCCTGGTGCGGGTGCTTGCGACCGCCCTGCGGCGGGACGCTGGCCGTGGTCCCCTCCAGGATCTTCAGCAGCGCCTGCTGCACGCCCTCGCCGGAGACGTCCCGGGTGATCGACGGGTTTTCACTCTTCCGGGCGATCTTGTCGACCTCGTCGATGTAGATGATGCCGGTCTCGGCGCGCTTCACGTCGTAGTCGGCGGCCTGGATGAGCTTCAGCAGGATGTTCTCGACGTCCTCGCCGACGTATCCGGCCTCGGTCAGCGCCGTGGCGTCAGCAATCGCGAAGGGGACATTGAGCAATTTCGCGAGTGTCTGGGCCAGGTAGGTCTTGCCGCAGCCGGTCGGGCCGAGCATCAGAATGTTGGATTTCGACAGCTCGACCGTCTCGTGCGAGTCCCGGCCCTCGCGGCCCTCCGGCCTGGTCCGGTCGCCGGCCTGGATCCGCTTGTAATGGTTGTAGACGGCCACCGCCAGCGTGCGCTTCGCCTCGTCCTGGCCGATCACGTACTGGTTGAGGAAATCGTGGATCTCAGCGGGTTTGGGCAGCTCATCGAGCTTGACGTCGCCGGCCTCGGCCAGCTCCTCCTCGATGATCTCATTGCAGAGGTCGATGCATTCGTCACAGATGTACACGCCGGGGCCGGCGATGAGCTTCTTCACCTGCTTCTGGCTCTTTCCGCAGAACGAGCACTTCAGCAGGTCTCCGCCGTCACCGATACGTGCCATGACCGCTGACCTCTGTCCCCTCCGGCATACCCGCTGGTACGCCTGGCTGTATGGCCGGGCCGCCGCCCCCGGCCGGACGTGCCGAACACGGCATTCCGGGGTCGGGTCGAACCCGTTTGCCCTTGACGGTACCTGCCAACCCCGGCTGAGTGGGAGAACCAGACCGGCGACTGGCCGGATTAGGCCGATCAGGTGGTCCGGCTCGGTTCACCCACGGCCGAGTTCAGGACTTGACCGCCGAGAGCTTCCGGTAAGCCAACACCTCGTCCACGATGCCGTATTCCTTAGCCTCTTCGGCCGTAAGAATCTTGTCGCGCTCGATGTCGGTCCGGATGTCTTCCGGCGACTTGTTGGTGTGCCGGGCCAGGGTGGTCTCCATCAACCGGCGCACCCGCTGGATCTCGTTGGCCTGGATCTCCAGGTCGGAGACCTGCCCGTAGGCGCCCTCCATGGACGGCTGGTGGATCAGCACCCGGGCGTTGGGCAGCGCGTAACGCTTGCCCGGGGTGCCGGCGGAGAGCAGCACCGCCGCCGCGGAGGCGGCCTGGCCGAGACAGAAGGTCTGCACGTCGGGCCGGGCGAACTGCATCGTGTCGTAGATCGCCATCAGCGAGGTGAACGAGCCGCCCGGCGAGTTGATGTACATGGTGATGTCCCGGTCGGGGTCCACCGACTCCAGGTACAGCAGCTGGGCCATCACGTCGTTTGCCGAGGCGTCGTCGATCTGGACGCCGACGAAGATGATCCGTTCCTCGAACAGCTTGTTGTACGGGTTGGACTCCTTGACCCCGTAGCTGGTGCGCTCCACGAAGGACGGCAGCACGTATCGGGACTGTGGGAGATGAAGCTCACTCACTTGGACACTCCTTGTGATGTACGCGGCGCGGCCGTCAGGCTCCCGGAGCCTGGTTCGCGCGGGTGACGACGTGGTCGATGAAGCCGTAGTTCCGGGCCTCCTCGGCGGTGAACCAGGCGTCCCGGTCCCCGTCGGCGATCACCTTCTCCAGCGGCTGGCCGGTCTGCTGGGCGGTGATCTGGGCCATCTCCAGCTTCCACTTCGCGTAGACCTCGGCGCGGATGGCGATGTCCGACGCGGTGCCGCCGATCCCGGCCGACGGCTGGTGCATCATGATCCGGGCGTGCGGCAGGGCGTAGCGCTTGCCCGGCGTGCCGGAGGACAGCAGGAACTGGCCCATCGAGGCGGCCAGGCCCATGGCCCAGGTCTGCACGTCCGGCTCGACCAGCTGCATGGTGTCGTAGATGGCCATGCCCGCGGTCACCGAGCCGCCCGGCGAGTTGATGTAGAAGATGATGTCGCGTTCGGGGTCCTCGGCGGCCAGCAACAGCAGCTGCGCCGTGATCCGGTTCGCGATGTCGTCGTCGACCTCCGAGCCGAGGAACACGATCCGCTCCCGGAGCAGCCGCTCGTACACCGAGTCGTTCAAGTTGAGCCCCGCGGTCGCGGACCGCATGTGCGGAGTGGGGTGCACCTCTGCCTGCCTTCTTCCGGGAACTTGAGCCGATCTCACGCAATCGACATTAACCAAGGTGGACGGCGCCGAGTGCCCGACACCGCCCACGTTCGCTTACAGCGTCACTACTTGTTGACCGCGCCTTCAGTGTCCGGCGCCGGATCCTCGGCGACCGCCGCCTCCGGCGCCTCCTCCGCGGCCGGCTCCGGCCGGCCGAACAGCTCCTCGAGGTCGACCGTGTTGCCGGAGGCATCGGTCACCACCGCCTGCCGCACGACCGTCGCCAGCGCCTTACCCCGCCGGACGTCGGCGAAGATCGCCCCGAGCTGGCCGGACTCCTGGGCCTGCTTGACGTACTCGTCCGGGCTGATGCCGAACCGCTGGGCCTGGTAGATGATCCGCTCGGTCAGCTCGCTGTCGTTCACGCCGATCTGCTCGGCCTCGGCGATCGAGTCCAGGATCAGCTGGGTCTTGACCGCCTTCTCGGCGTCCGCGCGCAGCTCCTCGTCGAACTCCTCGGGGGTCTTGCCCTGCGCTTCGAGGAACTCGTTGAACTTGGCGTCGTCGTGGTCGAAGACGTGCACCGCGTCGTGCTTGCGGGACTCGATCTCGGCGTTCAGCACCGCCTCCGGCAGCGGCACCTCGATCGATTCCAGCAGCGCCTCCAGCACCTTGTCCCTGGCCTGCACGCCCTGCTGCATCTGCTTGACCCGGGACAGCCGCTGCCGCAGGTCCGCACGCAGCTCGTCGATCGTGTCGAACTCGCTGGCCAGCTGGGCGAACTCGTCGTCGGCGTCGGGCAGCTCGCGCACCTTGACCGACTGCACGGTCACCGTGACCTCGGCGTCCTTGCCGACGTGCTCGCCGGCCAGCAGCTTGGTGGTGAAGGTGCGCACCTCGCCCTGGTCGGCGCCGACGATCGCGTCGTCGATCCCCTCGATCAGGTTGCCGGAGCCGACCTCGTAGGACAGGCCCGAGGTCCGGGCGTCCGCCACGTCCTCGCCGTCGACCGCGGCGGACAGGTCGATGGAGACGAAGTCGCCGGTCTCGGCCGGGCGGTTGGCCCCGGTCAGGGTGCCGAACCGGGCGCGCAGCTCGTCCAGCTGCTCGTCGACCTCCTCGTCGGTGAGCTCGAGGTCGTCGACCGCGACCGACAGCTCGCCGTAGGCCGGGAGGGTGATCTCGGGGCGGATGTCGACCTCGGCGGTGAACGCGACCAGGTCACCGTCCTCGATCTTGGTCACCTCGATGTCCGGCCGGCCGATGGCACGGATCTCACTGTTGGTGACGGCCTCCATGTACTTGGACGGGATGGCCTCCTGGACCACCTCGTCGAGGATGGGCGCGCGGCCGATGCGCGACTCGATGACCCGCGCCGGGGCCTTGCCCGGACGGAAACCCGGCACGCGGATCTGCTGGGCAAGCTTGCGGTAAGCCCGGTCGAAGTTCGGCTTGAGCTCGTCGAACGGCACCTCGACGTTGATCCGGACCCGCGTCGGGCTGAGGTGCTCGACGGTGCTCTTCAACGTGTTCTCCTCGCAGTGCATGGATGAGCGCCCGACGGGATCGAGACCGCGGGCCAGGCCCTGAGTCTAGGCGAGTGACCCCCTCCACCCGCGCGCCGGGTAATCACTCCGGGCCGCTACCACCCCTGTTCGGGGGACAGGGCCGGCAGTTATGTGCATGTGAATTGGGCGATGCGGGTGTGCCCGGTCCGGCCGAACGCGCGATTGACCACACGCATTATGCACCGAGAATCGTGGAGCCAAGCCAATTTCCGCAGAGAAAGGAGGCGGCGATGGTAGCCATAAAGCGTGGTGCGAAACAAATTCGCTATGTGCTCGGCGCGATGACGGCGGTGTTCTTCACCACCTGCACCGGCTCCTGAGTCCGCGAACCCGGCGGGGCGGTCGGCCGCCCCGCCGGTCCACTGGCGACCGTTCGTCGCGGCGTGTCCGGAGGGATCCATGCTGGAGACCGCGATTCGGCAGGTCCGAGTGGCCATCGCGATGGTCACCGGGCGGCCGCTGTCGGTGCGGCTGGTGCGCCGGCTGGTGGACGACGCGCTGGCGACCCTGGCGGAGTTCGGTTCTCCCGGGGACGATGTCGCCCAACTGGTCGACGGTCCATTCGCCGATCCGGCTGAACGGCTGGATCTGCAGACCGGCGCGTTGCGCCGCACCGCGCGCCGGCTGGCCGCCCGGTCGGCGTTTTACCGAGACCGGTTCGCGACCGCCGGAATTGATCCTGCCGGGCTGACGCCGGCGACGATGCCGGACATTCCGGTCACCGAGAAAAACGACCTGGTGCGCCGCCCGGCGGATTTTCTCTGCGGCCGGCCACAGGTGATCACCCAGACCACCGGAACCACCGGCGCCCCGGTCCGGATTTGGCTGTCCCGCTACGAGGTCGAGCTGTGGCCCGCGCTGATCGCGCTGTCCATGCTGCTGCGCGGCGAGGTGCTTCCCGGCGACTGCATGCACATCGGCATCAGCTCCCGGGCCACCGCCGCGGTGCAGGAGGACATCGACATGCTGCGGCTGGCCGGCGCGGCGTGCCGGGTGGTCGGCCAGATCCCGCCGGACGAGGCGCTGGACCACCTGCTGGATCCGGGCCCCGGCCAACCCACCCTGCTCAACGGTTACCCCAGCTACGTCGGTCAGCTGGTGACCGCGGCGCGGCGGCGCGGGCTCGGTCCCGGCGACTTCCGGCTGCGCTCGGTCTACACCGGCGGCGAGATCCTCTCCCCCGCGCTGGCCGAGGCGGTGCGCACCACGCTCGGTGCCGGGCGGGTCGACGACACCTACGGAATGACCGAGGTCCTGCCGGTCGGCGGGCGCAGCTGCAGCCGGCGCCACCTGCACCTGGACGTGAACATGGGCTTCACCGAGGTGATCGATCTCGCCGGCGCCGGGCCCGCCGGGCCGGGCGCGCTCGGCACCCTGGTGATCACCCCGTACTTCCCGTACCGCGAGTGCATGCCGGTGTTCCGGTACGACACCCGCGACGTGGTGCGGGTGCTGCCGGCGCCGCCGGATTGCGAGCTGGCCGCGGTACCGGCCGTGTCGGCGATCCTCGGCAAGGCGGACGGGCTGCTGCGCACGGCCGCGCGGCCGGTGACGCCGCGCGAGGTCGTCGAGGTGCTCGACGACCTGCCCGGCGTGCGCTGGCCGGTGCGGTACCAGGCATCGGTGCGGGACGGCCGGCTGCACGTGATCATGGCCGGCGACGCGGCGCCTGGAGACCTCGTGAAACGGTTCGCCGCGGTGGGAATCGAGGCCACCGCCGAGGTGGTCCCGGATGCCGTCGAGCTGCGCCGGCTGCGCTGCGACCTGCGCGAGACGACGTTCGTGGCCCGGCCGTCATGACCGCGTCGCAGACCCTTTTCCTGGTGTTCGTCGACCTCGGCTATGCGTTTCTTGTCGCCATGGGCGCGGTCTGGTACCTGCGCACCGTGCGGGTGCCCCGGCCGCCGGTCGGTGTGGTCAACAGCCGCGACATCGCGGTCATGATGGGCTTCGTCCTCGCCCTGCCGTTCTTCTACCTGGCACTGCCCGGCCCGGCCCTGCCGGTACTGCTGGCGCTGGTGTTCGCCGGCGGGCTTACCGTCGGCTACCAGCCCGTGGTCCGCTCCGGCCGGCTGCGCTGGACCCTGATCCTTGCCCTGCTCGGTATCGACCTGACCGGTTTCCTCGTGCTCGGCGCGAACTCGCCGGTGTACTGGCTGGCCAACAGCGCCATCGTCGGCCTGGTCGTGGTGTCCGCGACCAACCTCAACGTGCAGGGCGGCGTCCGGCTCGCGCACATCGCCTGGTTCGTGCTCTTCCTTGCCGGCTACGACCTGTTGTTCGCCACCGTCTTCCCGATCACGCAACGCCTTGCCGCGGCGATCCAGGGCTACCCGTTCGCCCCCTCAGCCGGGCTGCGGATCGGCGAACTCGGCGCCGTGATCGGCATGGGCGACCTGCTCGCCTACGCCCTGTTCACCGCCGCCGCCTACAAGGCCTACGGCACCGCCGGCATCCGCACGGGCCTCGCCGTCGTGGTGGTGTTCGGGGCCACCCTGCCCGCCATGTTGCCGGTCCTGCTACCGGCCGCCCCCACCGTGGTACCCGCCCAGGTCTTCTTCGGCCCCGCCGCTTTCCTCGGCTACCGCTGGCTGCGCCGCCGCGGCCCCGAACGCCGCATGTCCGACCTCCGCCGGGCCGAGATCACCTCGGGTCAGACCGTTTCGTCGGGATGACCGGGGCTGGTCGTGCCGGTTTGGCCCGGCGGGCTGGCGACTCGCAGTGCACCGAGGACGAGGCCCAGTTGGAACCGGTTGTCAACCTCCAGCCGGTCCATGAGCGCACGCACGATGTTGGAGACCGACCGCGCGCTGATCCGGAGCTCGCGGGCGGCGGTCGCATCGGTGTGTCCCTGCGCCAGCAGGGTTATCAGCGCACGTTCGCGGGGGCCGAACATCTCTGGCACGGTGCGCTCCTCGGGATCTGTGCCATTCGCCCAGTGCCTTTCGAACAGAGCCACGAGTGCGGCAACCAGGGGTGGTTGGGACACTTCGAGGTACCCGCGTTCGAAGTCGTTCGGGGCGACGGGAAACAGCGCGATTTTCCGGTCGATCACCAACAGCTTCATGGGTACCGTCGGCACCACGCGATAAGCCGGACTCGGTTCGGTCGGTTGCCGACCAAAGGCCAGCATGGGATCGGGCGCGGCCACATGCAGCCCGAGCACCCGCAGGTCGACACCGCGCCGCAGCAACTTGCGATCGTGGGACACGCCCGCCCTGGCCGACTCGGCGTCGAAGACAACCTCGGTGTTCATGGCCAGGTGCTCGTGGCGGATGACGTCGGTGAGCTCAGTCAGCCGGGCCCTTGCCAACTCACGGGTCTGCAGATGCCTCAGCCCGTCGCCGATCGTCCTTGCCTCGGCGATCAGACCTTCGGTGAGCGCATGGCGCCTGCCGTTCCGCTGGTCGGCGTCGTCGACTGTCCGCCTGCAGCGCACGGCCACCGCCAGTTCAGCCGGTGCCACAGGCGTCCAGACGAGTGCGCGTCGTCCGGCCGCCCGACCGGCCTGTGCCGCACTGATCGCGACGAGCTCTTCGAGCGCACTGGTGACGCGGTGGTGCGACAGCCCCAAGTCCCGCGCCAGTGCCCCGACCGTCCGCGGTCCCAAGGTGATCAGGGTGCGGTAGACCAGGTCCGCGTCCGGTGACTGCCCCCAACGCTGCAACGACGGCACGTGTTTGCCGAGTGTCAACGTTTCCTGGCCCTGGCGCATCCACGTCACCCCGTTTCGCGCGTCATGCAACCAAACTCTGGCGCCGCTGCCAAGACGCACCGCGCGGTGTTGCGTAATCCCGAATCTCCGCAGGTATCCCTCGCACCCGGCGCCGTTACCAGCGCCGCCTCGAGTTCCGCGCCGGCCTCCGGAGTGCGTGATCACGCATAGTTGCGGTCAACTCCTTGACCGAAGATCGCCATGCTCCAGACGATGACGTGAGGGACGCCTTCCTCGGGGGGTGAGGAAGGCGTCTCCATGTTGCTCCACCCCAGCCCAGTTCCTGATCTTGGCGGTGCCCAGCCTGTTGACCTTGTGCTACGGATCGAACGAGCACCCCCGGACCGAAAGGCCCGCGCAACCTGACCTACGTTCCCGCAGGTCAGGACCCCTCCTCCTGGTCGGGCTGACAGGATTTGAACCTGCGACCCTCCGCTCCCAAAGCGGATGCGCTACCAAGCTGCGCTACAGCCCGCCCGCACCCCCTCGGAGGTGCCGCCCCAACAGCGTAGCGTGGCACGCTACGCTGTTCGCGCGTCGCCCACACGCGCGCGGGTGTAGCTCAATGGCAGAGCCCCAGCCTTCCAAGCTGGCCATGCGGGTTCGATTCCCGTCACCCGCTCCACCACTCCCCCGCAGGTCAAAGCCTCGCGGACCCTCCCAAGTGGACTTCATTTCTGGACTCCAACCTGCCCCGTGCCCTTCGCGTGCCCCTTGCCGCCCCTTCTCGTCTTCCTGGTCGCCCTGGTCACCATCGCGTTGATCCCGGCCGCGATCGCCTGGCCCCTCTCCTCCCTGGCGTGCAGATAGATCAGCGCCGCCCGGGTACTGGCGTGCCCCATCCGGTCCATCAGCTCCCGCAGTGTGGCGCCGGTCTCAGCGGCCAGCGTGTTGCCCGTGTGCCGTAGGTCGTGCAGGTGCAGGCTCGGGATGCCGGCCGCCGTGCGCGCCTTGTTCCACACCTTGTGGAAGTTGTTCCGCGTCGGCCGGGCGCCCTTCGGCCCGAGGAACACCCACGCCTCATCGCCCGGCTTGACGTAGGTCCGCAGATGCGTCCGGATCTCCGGCACCAGGAACGCCGGCACGACTACCCGCCGCTTACCCGCCTCCGACTTCGGGCCGGTGACGACGATCTTCCCGCCGTTGGTCTGGACCGCCTGCCGCCGGACGTACACCAGCCCCGCGTCCAGGTCGAAGTCCCCGCGCTGAAGGCCGACCATCTTGGCGAACCGCAGGCTCGCGAAGGTCGCCAGCAGCACCATCAACCGGTAGCGCGGCTGCATCGCGTCCGCCGCTGCCAACGCCTGCTCAATGGTGGCGGTCGGCCGCTCCGGACTGTCCTCTTTGCCCCCGCCCTTGATCGTGCACGGGTTCATCTTGATCAGCTTGTCGTCCAGCAGTGCCGTGTTCATGATCGCCTTGAGCAGCCGGTAGGCCTTCGCCACCGTGACCGGGCCGCACTCGTCCAACCGATCCTTCCGCCACCGCCGGACCTTCGCCGGCGACAGGTCGGCCAGCATCACATCTCCGAGGTACGGATCGATGTGGTTGCGCAGCAGTCCCTCGTACAGCTCGACCGTCCGAACCGCCAGCCCCGGCCGCTCCTCGATCCACGCTTTTGCATACAGGCCAAGGGGAATCCGTCCCGCGTCCGGGTCGGTCCAATCGCCCCGGCGCAGGTCGGTCTCCACCTCACCGAGCCACCGGTCGGCATCCGCCTCCCGCTCGAACGTATATGGCGCTGCGCGCAGCTGCCCGTCCGGCCCCGGATACCGGGCCTGCCATCGCCCGGACGGCAGTTGTCGAACTCTCCCGAACCGCCGCCGCTTGCGCTCACTCATGACGCCCGCCTGATGTGCCGACGAACCGCCATCGGGTCGAACGCCTCCACCCGCCCGGCATCGATGAACGCCTGGAGGTCGACAACCTTCAGCCGCACGTGCCGCCCGATCTTGTGGAACGGGACCCGCCGCTCCGCGATCAACCGCCGCACGAACCGCGCCGTGGTGTTCATGTACTCCGCCGCCTCGTCGACGGTCAGGTAGTTGGTCTCCATCCCTTCCTCCCCAGGTCAGGCCGCTTGTGGTGGAGTTGCTGAAACATCGGGCGGTTGTGCGGCCAGCAGCGCCGCGTCGTACTCGGCCCGCCATCGGATCCGCTGCGCGATGGCGTGCATGAGCAGGTGCGCCCGGGGCGGCACGTTCGGGTCGCCGGGTTCGACCTTGAACCAGACCAGCCGGGTCCGGTCCGGTTCGGGCTTCTCGATCCCGAGCGCCGCCAATGCTTCGAGCACGAACCGCTTCCGGTCGGCCCGATGGTCGGCCAGGGTCTTGCCGGACCACTTGCGCGACACCAGGACGCGCCGGCCGGGTAGGCCGAGCGTGGTTCGCCGGTGTGCCCGGTTCTTGCAGTGGCCGGGTGTGGTCTTGCGGGTGGCGCCGAGGGGTTGGATGCCGTAGAGCAGCCAGACCGCGCACCGCGACGAGCACGGCGTGACGGACAGCTCCTCGTGCAGCCGGTCGTGGTGCTGCCGCTGGCGCTCGGAGCTGGCCTCGACCACTTCGCCGACGGTCTTGGTGAGGTACTTGGTCAGGTAGCCGATGTGCCGGCCGGCCTGGTCGGTGCCGCCGAGGATGCCCTTGGAATGCACCTGCACCCCGAACGTCGCAACGTGCGCCGGCTCCTCCACCGCCTCGATCGCATCGGCCCACTCGATCAGCGGTTGCCGGGTGCCCGGGTCGATGAACCGCTCCCCGTCCCACACCGGCAGCCGGTCACCGCCGTAGACCAGCTCGTCATGCGCCGGCCACCAGACCTGCAGGTAGGTCGCCGCGGTGACCTGCCTCAACACCTCGTGTCGAATCGACCCGCGCAGCGCGGTGTGCAGGTGCGGCGCCACCCGCTTCTGAGGTTCGACGGTAGCGAAGTACTGCACGTCCCACCCGACACAGCGCCGCAGGTTCTGCCACCACCGGTCCACCAGGCTCGCGAAGTGCACGGCATCCCGTGCTGCCCGCCGATAGTCATACGACGCCGGGTCAACGGGTGTGCCGTCATCGCGGACCCGGCCGTAGCTGTCACAGGTGAGCGTGACGAACATGGACGGCCGGAACCGCCCGGCGAACTCCCGCCCGAGGGTGCGGTTCTCGACCTTGCGGCGGGGCAGGTTCGGTGCGTCCTGCCGCCGCCGAGTCGACCTGTTCGGAGTCCGCTCACCCGGTCCATCCGGGTTAGGCAGCCGCCCTCGCATCCCGAGCGCGCGCAGTTCATCGTCTACCGAGTGGATCTCCTCGCGCAGCTCGTCCACATCTCCGGCCTGCTGCTCGCCAACGGCGTGCAGGTAGGACGCCACCAGATCCGCCCGGTAGGCCAACAGAGCCGTCTGGTCTGCGGTGGGTGGTTCTGGAGCGAAGTCCGGCTCCTCGGTGAGATGCCAGCCCTCCCGGCACCGGACCATTCGCAGCGCCCGGGCCTTACGTGCACACGGCCCGCACTGCGATTCCACAGTGGATCCGCATGGGACGCCGACATACTTCAGTTCGCCGGTGTCGCGGTCGCCGACCTCCATGGTGAACGGCCGCACGCACACCCCGTGCTGCTCGGCCGTCGCGGTGATCACGTCCAGGGCCAGCGGTTGGCGCATCCGCTCCGCGCGGGTCTGCCCAGCCACATCGGCCGGCAGCGTGGGCACTGGCGTGGTCATGCCGCCACCCCCAAGCCGGCCCAGCCGCGCAGCACGCCGAGCGCGACCCCCGCTCGTCCACCCGGCTGCAAGTCGGACCCGAAGATGTCCGGGTCAAAGGCCACTCCGCCGTAGACGTAGACCGACTCGTCGACCAGTCGCCCGGACACCGAGACGTGCACCCACTCGCCATCGGGTACCCGCCAGGCGGTGACGGTCGGCGTGCGCAGGGTGTAGGCCCAGCCGAGCAGGCTGCCCGCCAGCTCCGCCAGACGACCGCCGCGCAGATGCACGGTGATCATGTCGCCGTCGATGACCGACGCCTCAACAGTGACGATCTCCCCGGCCGGCTCGACCACCACCAGGTGATCCCGGAGCGCGCCCAGCAGCTGGATCAGTGTGGTGTTGGCGTTCATGCCGCCGCACCCCCGTCCGAGTCCCCACCCGCCACCGGGAACGGGACCACTTCCGCCCGGGCCGGCAGGGCCACCCGCCCGACGAGATAGGCGACGAGCTGGGCCAGATCGTCATCGGTGACATGGAACGCGCGGACCCGCACTGGTTCGCGCCGGCCGTCTTCCTTGACCCATGCGACTCCCGGGGTGTTTTCGCTGATCTCGTGGGCGTTGGCGCCGCGTTGGCGTACGCCGTCGCCGAGCACCATGTCCACCTGGGCGGCCTCGTCCAGGCGCATCGCTACCCGGGTGGAGAACAGGTGCCGGAAGGAGATGATCTCCTTGCGCGGATCCTGCAACAGCCCCAGAACGCATACGCCGGGCGCCCGGCCTTGCGAGGTGATCGTCTGGATCGCCCGTGTTGCCCGCTCCCGCAAGGTCTTGTCCGGCTGGTAGGCGATCAGGTCGGCCAACTCGTCGATCACCAGCAGCAGGAACGGATCCCCGGTCTCCGGGGTCCAGACCCGCCGCCGACCCCGGTAGGACTCGGCGCGGCGTTTGACCTCCAGCGCGAGCCATTCGAGCTGGGTCACGGCAGTCTTTCCATTGTCGAAGACCACCCGGTCGAACACCTCGGGTGCGGCGCCGAGTTCCATGCCGCCCTTGGGGTCGATCCCGACCAGCTTGACCAAGCCGGCGCGGATCGCCGGGGCCAGTGCCCAGGCCACCGCCCACAGCAGCGACCCCTTCCCCGCGCCCGACACGCCAACGGTCAGGACGTGGGTGCCGCGCAGCTGCAGCCGCCATGGCTTGCCGGTCTCGGTCTGTCCGATCACCACCCGGGCGAGGTCCACCGACGCCGGATCCTCCGACAGGGCCGGAACCGGCACCCGCCGGGCGAGTGGGTCGTGGTGGATGAAGTCCAGCTCCAGCACGCCGGGTTTGCGTACCCGGACCCGGCAGGAGGTCGCGTGGAACGAGTGGGCAAGCCCGGAGGCGTGCAGCTCCCACTGCTGCGGAGCCTGACCCTTGATCATGCGTACCCGCACCAGATCCCGCCAGCCTTCCGCGCGGACCCGCCGCAGCCGGGGCCGGTGCTCCTTGCCGCGCTTGTCCTTGGCCAGCTCGGACAACCGCATCACCGTGCGCCACTGGCAGGCGTAGATGACGAACCGGCGGAACTCCGTGCGCGGCCGAGGCAACACCCACCGCTCAAACGAGCGCCGCCAGCGCCACCACCACACCGCCAGACCCACGAACAGCACGCCGCCGAGCACGGTCAGCGGCCACTCACCCAGCAGCGACCACAACCAGCCGACCGCCAGGATCACCGCGACCGTGAGCGGATACCGGAACACGACCCGGCCCGCTTGATACGTCAGCCAGGACAGCAGGATGACCGCCGCAACCGGCGAGAGGACGAGCTTGACCCAGCCGGGCAGCATGGTCCACCACGGCAACCGCGGCCTCGACACCTCCAACGGCGCCGGGTCCACCCACCGCGACCCGTGGCCGTTCATGGCTGATCACCCCGACTCGGGGTGAAGTCCAGCGGCAGTTCGCCCCGGCATCTTGCGCACCGGGTCTCACCAGGCCGCAGCCGGGCAAAGCGCCGGCAGGCCACGCAACGGGGACGAGTAGTAGTGGTAGTAGGAGACCCCTCTAGCGGGGTCGGGACTGTTGGTTCTAGCCTGTTCATTGTTCACCTTCTCGGGTGGACAGCGCAGAAGCGGAGTGGTTGGTAGCCGGCCGCTTCTGCGCCTATGGATTCCTTGCAGGGCAACAGGGACACGTGTCATCGCCACACGACCTGTCGCCGCATGTTCAACCGTCTTATTTGGACTTGTTCGGTGTTCGATTAGGACTGTCCGGCACCACTCCCGCCAGGCTTCGGCACGCCGTGCCGGGCAATTTCGTTGGCCTGTGTGCGTTCCCGTTGCGCCCAATAGAGGGCCTCGTGATGGTGCCCCCGGTCGATGTCGGCGATCTGCTCATAGGCCGCCGCGCTACGCCGCCGGTACGTCACCCACCTCGCCGCGTCCGCACCCTTCGGTGGGCGCAGCCTGGCCAGTGCCTCGTGAACCTGCATCAAGGTCTGGCAGGCCTGCACGTCCTGCCATACCGCAGCCGGCCTGCGCTCATCCATCGGACTTACCCGACTCCAGCTTGTCAGCCAGCCGGCCAGCTTCCCGGGCCAACTCCCGGCAGAACCGCGCCAGCACGCTCGGCCCGTCCGGGAACGGTGGGAGCTGGATGGCCATGTTCACCGGATCCAGGTACATCACCAAGGCCGGCAACTCCGGGCTGACCTTCATGAACGCGGCCGCAGCCTGCCGGCCCGGGGTGCACGTCACACTGAACCCCACCGCTCAGCCCTCCTGCTCGACTTACCCGCAGGTGGGCCGCGACGTGGGGATCTGGTGCTGCGGTCGGGTCCGCCGTTCGCTGTCCGCCGGCCAGCCGTGCGAGGCTCGGGCGTTCCAGTCCCGAGCCTGAAACTCGAAGGCCTGCACCGCAGCCGACAGTGCGGCCAGAGCCCACCACGGCATGTCCGCTGTGGACTCCATCTCCCGCCACGCCGCCGCGACCTCCCAGGACGCCGCCGCCATCTCACGGGCCGCGTCCCGGTCCCCGGCCGTCAGCGTGGACGCCGCCTTGGACGCCTCGCCGTACCGGCGATAAGCGGACTCCCAGCGGTACACCAACTTCTCTGGCAACATCGCCAAGCCTGAACCTTCCCGCCAGGCAACGGCCGGGGGCCGACCGGGCAGCCCGAAGACCGCCACGGTCGACACCTCTGCCTGCCCGGCACGCATGTCCGGCCTCACGCGGCCTTGCCGGCCGACTCGTTGCCCGCCGCCTTCGCGGTCCCGGCTCGGCCAGTGGCCGGCTTGAACCCGGTCGCGCGGAAGACGTAGGACTGGTACTTGAACTCACCGGACCCGGCCAGCCGAGGCTCGACGGTCAGCCCGTCCAGCTCGATCTGCCGCAACCCGGGCAGCACCTCCGATGTGGTCGGCACCGGCTGCACATCGGCCAGGAAGGTGACCTCGAACGAGGCCCGCTTTGCGTTGCGCTCGTCCGGGTCGGTGACCGTGCCCTTCCACTGCCGCTTGCCGGTCACCTCGTCGACCCGCTGCCGCACCGGCCGGCCCGACGCCCGATCCTCCCGAGACTGGTACTCGGTGTCCGGCGCCATCTCGCCCATCAACACCAGCCCCTGCGGAAACGCATCCGCGAACTCGATCGGGAACCGGTGGCCCTTGGAAATCGCCATTTCTGTTGACCCTTCTGTGTGGTCTCGCCGCCCTGTTTCGGGCGCCTACCTCCACAGTCGGATCTGGCCGGTCCCCTCAAGACTGCGTGTCTGTCTCCTCTCGAACGTCTGACCCTCGTTCGGTCTCTTCTGTGTCTCGTCTGTGCTAGTCTCGTCCCCCATGGCGATCGGAGAAGCGGACACGACCAGCACCGACATCCTGCTCAAGGTCCTGCTCAAGCAACGGCACTTGCAGGGACACCGGGCGTTCTGCCGGGAGTACGACAAGACCGCCGCCAAGATCGAACCCGAGCTACGCGGCACCTACCCCAGCAAGGCGCAGTACTACCGATGGCTGTCCGGCGAACTCGTCGGACTGCCGTACGCCGACCACTGCCGCATTCTCGAGAGCATGTTCCCGAACTGGACGGCCGAGCAGCTCTTCCAGCCCTATAGCGGCGGAATCGAATTCATCCCCCAACCGCCGGCCCACATCCCGCCCACGGCCGCCCCAGCCCGAAAGCAGCCCCCGCCGGCCGGGCCCGTCGCTGACATCACCGCGGCCTTCGCCAGCCGCTCCGACTTCATGCACCAGATGCCGCCCCGCGAGCTGTTCGACGGCGCCAAGGACATCCGCATGGTTGGCCTGTCGCTCAACCTGCTCTGCCAGCACTACCCCGACCGCGCCCTCCTGGACCTGCTCGAGTCCGGCACCACCGTCAAGTGCCTGTTCCTCGACCCCGACGGCGAGCACATCACCCGCCGCGAACACGAGGAGTCCCAGCCCGCCGGCCACCTGTCCACCTTTACCCGGCTCAACATCGAGGCCATCCGCCGCATCCACGCCAAGCTCTCCCCCGATGCCCGGGCCAACCTCCGCATCCACACCTACGACGAGACCGTCCGCTTCAACATCACCATCGTCGACAACGCCACCTGCGTCGTGCAGCCCTACCTCCCCGACGCCCGAGGAGTTGAGTCCCCCACCCTCGTCCTGCGCCGCCAGGCCAGCCCCGCCGGCCTGTTCGACACCTTCGCCCACGTCTTCGACTCCATGTGGGCCCGCTCCACCGAGGTCACCGCGTGAACGACCTCGCCGACCTGCTCACCATCGCCCAGCAGGCCGTCGGACTCGGCTACGACCTGGTCCGCAACACCACCCCGCAGGAGATCCGCCACAAAGGCGACCGCGACATCGTCACCGACGTAGACGTCCGCATCGAAGAAGAAGTTCGAGAATTCCTCGGCAAAATGACCCCCGGCATCGGATTCCTCGGCGAAGAACAAGGCGGCCCATCCGTCCTCGCTGCCGACCAAGACGTCTGGACCCTAGACCCTGTAGACGGAACCTCCAACTTCGCCCACGGCATCCCCCTCTGCGCCATATCCCTTGCCCTCATCCGCCAGGGCGAACCCGTAGTAGCCGCCATCGTCGCCCCCCAACTCGGCCTCCGCTACCACGCCGCCAAAGGCCAAGGCGCCTACGGCATCAACGGCCGCCTCCAAGTCAGCAACACCACCGACCTCTCCCAAGCCATCGTCTCCATCGGCGACTACGCCGTAGGCCCCAACGCCGCCGAAAAGAACAAAATCCGCCTTCGCCTCACCGCACTCCTGGCCGAACGCGTCGAACGCATCCGCATGTTCGGCACCGCCGCCCTCGACCTAGCCTGGGTAGCCGAAGGCCGCACAGACGCCACAATCATCCTCGCAAACAAGCCCTGGGACACCGCCGCGGGTGTCTTAGTTGCACGAGAAGCGGGAGCGGAGGTCGTCAACGACTCTGGAGCCCAACATGACCTCAGTTCGACCGAGACGATTGCAGTCACGCCGGAACTGGCCGCTCTAGTAGTCAAATTGGTCGGCGCAACTAAATGACTGGACAAAGATCCTGAACACCAGTCAATTTCTCCAACTCGACCCGGCCGACCCGAAAATTCACCCAGCAATACTGTCAAATGACGCAATTAGTCTGACTAGCGAAGCAAAGACCGTCGGACGATCGCCTCCAAGGCGCCATCAAGGTCATCGACTTCAATGAGGCGCAGAATATCCTCTGTATCTACCATGGCAATACAGAGATCCTGCGTCGAAAAACGGAGCTCCTGCAATCGAGCGGCCTCGGTGAACCCACTAGGACAGACCATGATTCCAATCTTCGCGCTTCCCCGCTTCGTTTGTAGTTTAGTCAGCATAGTGGAGACCATGTACTGAGTTGATTTATCCTGAGTGTTCTTAGACTCGACGAGAATAAACGGCACGCCGGGCTTTTGCCACGCCCTATTGCTAAAGTTGTCAACCTGGACGACCAGATCTATCTCCTCCGACTCATTTCGGTAATTTCGTTCTACAACCCTCAGATCGAGAACCTGAGAGAACAAAAATGACAGAAACGCCTCAAGGCGGCGGCCCTTCTGGTTATTAGTGCCTTCATCTATCCGCGACCATATCTTTCTTGCCATCGACTTTCGCAGGTTAGGCTCGATAGGGACGCCCACATCGGCTATAGCAGCAAGTAAGTGGCGGGCCCGATATCGCCGATCCTCTTGGTAATCGTCTATCACATAAACGTCGCTGTCCACATCAGTCAGCACTTCAATTACCTGCTCCGAAAAGAGCGTAGGAATCATCAACGCTACCGTTACTCTGATACCCCTCGCCGCCGCCAGGCTAATTCTTTCTGCCACAAACCTTGGGATTTCCTCCTGGAGACATACATAGAGAAGTCGCGTCTCACTACCCTGAGACACGGCAGACGGCCGCCATCGCTTGCTACCGAGATCTAGCTCTTCTCCCGGGATCCATTGTACTCTTGAATCGGCAGTAACGATGTTTTCGACCACACGGCCGACCGCCTCAACCCGGATGGGTATCTGCTGTACATCATCGATCAGTTCGTCCATGGCTGGTTCCTGCGACATCAGCTTCATTTTTTCTCTGCAACATCGAGGACAATAGAGAGTTCACGAATGAAGCTCCTACCCAACTGCGTCACAATGGTGTGATCCGAGGTACCTTCAGTCTGCGACAGCAGCCTGGTGAAAACTGCGATCATGGTCCTTGTTCGACGACCAAGTTTGTCGACCTCAACCATCATCTGAACAGTGTCTTCATATGCGTCGTCGATCGTCGACTCAGGCCGCGTTATCAAATCCCTGATCGAGTCATCGATGGGCGAAGTGTCATCAGGCTTGGTCGCTGCATCCTGGGCAGCAAATTTTATGATGGGTGCGATTTTCCGCAGGCTGACCGTATCTGTTATCACCTGATCAAGTCGCTTCTGAACAAATGCTGCGCTGACTGTAGACTCGCCGATCTCGTCAAGAATTGCGGGCCGGTTGGCGCGTAGTGCATCGATTACATTCTTCTTGAGCTCCCAGAAGAAGTTAAGAGGAATAGTGCCTTCGCGGATATAGTCCTGCCATTCGTCCGGCAAGGTAACGACATAGCGAAGCTGCCGAACACGTTCGACCGATAGGCCAGTCAGGTTCCGTAATTCTCTATCGTTCGGCTCACGGTTTTCGATAGCAGCGATCTCCCGCGCAAGGCGTTGGAGCGCTTTCGCAGTGGGTATATCGCGCCAAGGCTCTCGAATTAGGTGAATGTTGAACATCTGCTGCAGCACTTCTCGTTCGCTGCGCTCCTTTGTTACAAGCGCAGGAATCTTCACATGTCCTAACTCACGAGCGCAACGATACCGCCGTTCACCGTCCACCAACACATACTTACCGTCATGTAGGAAAACCACAATCGGAACTAATACGCCCTCTTGATCTATTGAATCAGCTAGTCTGTCAAGTTCATCTTGAGGGAAGTCAAGGCGAGGATTCCGCTCATTGGGAATCACGTCTTCGACTGACAGCTCAAGCAGCTGTACTGCGCCGATCGGCTGTCCTCCGAGCGACTCAGATGGTGCAGACATAGATATTCTCCGTAGCCGTCTTCTTTGACTTCCCCTTTGAGGCACCCATGGTTGAGTGCTTCGTCTCGATGGACCGCGTAATCACATTCGAGAAGTACTGACCTGCGATATCCGAAACCGTTGCCCCCGCGTCAGCTAGCAAACCCTCACTGGGATAGCTCAAGACCAAAGGGACATGCATGCGGGCGACGTTTCGACATAGATCATGAAACGAAGCGATAACTGCGGTTTTGAGTGAAAACCCCGTGGTAAAACGATCGGAGCGATTCCTCCCCTCGCCTAGCGAATCCGGAAAATCATAGCGAAACAGCGTCTCATACACGTGGTAATACCTGCTGTATTGGTCCTTTGTGTACGGCGGGTCAGCATAAACCGCTCCAATATTTTCGAGATACCCCCCGCTGATTAATTCGAGCGCGTCTCCAACATATACCTCATTGCGCGACCGCCATCGATAGGTTCCCACCTGACTTACTGCGGCTAGCGCCGCACTGTACTCCTTCCACACTGATCGGCTCCACGTTCGAACAATTCGCACGTGACTTGGGTCGCTGTTCGGCTTTAGGAACTGGGCCGTGTGCCCAGGTGAATTGACGAGAACGGACATTGCGGCAATCCATGACGCAAGTAGCCAATCGCGTTGGTCCAATCTCCTATCTCCATCGATTGCAGCCCTAATCGAGTCGACCTCGATTGCTTGCTGCAAGCTGAGGTATCCGGCAGCGAAATAGAGGGTCGCCAACTCATAGTGCGCCAAGTCACTTGTTTCCGCCGCGCGGCGTGCTCGTCGATTCAAGGCCGGATCATTACCTACATGCTTGGTGCGATTCATGTAGCGACCGAGGTCTTCACGCGTCCCCGCCAGGGCTGCATTCTCTGCAGCCAGCTGATCTCTATATAGTCGCCGCAGCTCGAGCAAACGTTCCCGATAGATCGAGCTAAGCCGTTTAACAACCGCTTCGGGAGCCTCGCTGCGCTTTCTACCGATAAAACGAGCGCGAGACAATGACGCCGTAAAACTCAAAGCATCATTAGTAACAACGGACGCCGTAGTCTGCAGGCTTTCTGCCACACTGCCAACCCCAGAGAATAGATCGACTATGCGACCGGCCGGTTCTAACTCAGCGATTGCATCCCGGACGTGGTCGGACATATGGCGCTTGGTGCCCATGTACCGAACAACCACCGCTTCGCCTTCCACTCCATATGCCAACAGTTAGGGTGAGGACATCTAAGTTAGGGCGTGCTGACAGTACCCGTTGTCGCTGCCAAACAGGCAACAGCCACCCCATGACGTTACCCAAGTGTTGAAGCCGTGCTTCAAGGCGTCAGAACGCATTGACCGCCACGTTCGGCCACTGTCTGTACTGTCGTCTCCTCCCGATCGGTCCCCACCTGTCGTGGTTCAGGTGATGGTTGACGGTTTGGGTTCATCTGATCCTTGACGTTGGACCTGGTCAACTTAGTGGTTGTGGGCTCTGTGTGGTGTCACCTGCTGGGTGGTGGTTCGCGGGGTGGTGACCAGCAGGTTCGGGCCGTGGTGGATGTGGATGGTGTGCTGGTCGAGGGTGATGGTGACGACTTTGCGGGCGTGTTGGCGGCCGAGTTGGATGCGTTGGCGGGTGATCATGATGCCGCCGCTGCTGGAGACGATCCGCTCGACCGTGATCGGCCCGGTCTCGGGTGGTGTGGGCGGTGGGCCTGCTGGTCGGGCGCCGCGGAGATAGGCAATCGACCTGGTAGTGAGTGGGTTGGGGATGGTGCGGAGCAGGGTGCGCTCGGTGGGATCAAGCACGGCCATGACACGGGTGTCGAACCGCAGGGTGACGCGTCGGCCGGCGAGGGCGTAGCCGACGCTAAACTGCTTGTTGCCCAGACTGATGTAGCCGACGGCGCTGACGGTGCGGTCGACCTCGATCGCGCCGGCCACCACGTGATCGGCCTGTTGGTCGCTGGTGGTCTCGGGCGTGATGACGCGGGCCTGGCCGGCTTGGACCAGGGCGTGCAGGTCGGAGGCGGCCAACTTGGAGGCGACGGTTTTGATCAGGATCCCGGCGAGGAACACCCGCAGGTAACGGGTGTTGATCCGCAGGGTGATCGGTATCCCAGCGCGATCCGGTCCGAGCCAGAGCTGCTGGCCTCTGATCGACAGGTTGCCCGAGGTCGGGACGGTCCTGTCCAATTCGACGGTAACCGCCTCAGCTCGTGGTGTGGGACCCATCTCGTTGAGCCGCAACACATTCAACGGCGTCCGCGCGCCCTGCGGACTTGAGGACGACTGCGGTGTGGACTGGGTTGAGGCGTCGATCATCTCCAGTTCGGCCGGCAACACCAACGGCAACACGTCGTTGGGCTGCTCCTGCTCGCAGGCCGTGAAGCGGTCGATCGGCGGGGCCATGTCCAGGGCTTGGTGGGGTCGGTCGATGTTGTAGCCGGTGACCCAGGTATCGATCACCGCCTGAGCATGGGTGATCGACTCGAACGGTCCGCTGTGGTCGAGCAGTTCGCGGCGCAACGTGCCGTGGAACCGTTCGATCTTCCCGGTCGTGGTGGGTGAGCGGACCGCGGTCAGCCGGTGGGTGATGCCGTTCTCCCGGCAGATCCGATCAAACAGCACCTCGCCGGCGCGGGGCCCGCCGAACTTGCCGGTGAACTGCTTTCCGTTATCGGTCAACACTTCCCCCGGAACCCCATAGCGCCTCAGGGCCTGGGCGAACGCGGTGGACACGGCCCGTCCGGTGGCACGCGCGACGACCGTGGCGCAGACGACGAACCGGGAATGGTCATCGATGCCGGTCACCACTTTGACCTCGGAGCCGTCGGTGAGGAACACCCCGCCCATGATGTCCAGCTGCCACAACTGCATCGGCGCCGACCGTTCCCACCGCCGATACTCGGCCCGCTTGCGTTTCCGGGCCCCGGGCTCGATCAGCCCGGCGCGCAGCAGCACCCGATAGGCCGTGGACCGCGACGGCATCGCCGTGACCTCCCGCCGCGCCAACTCGTGCACCAGCCGACGCGGTCCCCAGCCGGGATGCGCCCGGCGTAGTTCGCAGACCAGGGCCGCCACCTGCCCATCCACCTGGTGTGGACATGACTTCGGCCGGTGCGACCGATCCGCCAGCCCGGCCAGACCACCATCCCGATAGCGGCCAACCCAGACATGCACCGACTGCCGCGACACCCGATAACGGGCAGCCACCTCGGTCACCGGAATGCCCGCCAAAACTTCCATCACGGCGTGATACCGCTGCTCGACCACACTGAGCTCCACCAGCATCAGGCCCCGGACCTCCACCACGAACGATCACGTTCGGGTGATCAAACCCAAGACCAGCGGTGTCAAGCATCAGGTGGAGCCAACCTGTCAAGCATCAGCCGGAACACGACAGATCGGTCCCCACCTTGCTGCCGAACCTGGCTCTATGGGATCAAGGCGCGCCGCCCGGCGGCGCGCTTGCGGTGCCGCTCACGCTGGGACTGGTGCTGGCATCCATCGCGGACCACGGCCGGCTGCCGCTTCGCTCACGCCGACCGGGCCCGCGCGGCGCGACTCAGCTCGGGCGGACGACCGCACGCCGCCGGGCGGCACGAATCCGTTGACTACGGTCAACAGGTGGGCCGGGACGCGATGCAGCAGTCACTCATACAGGACGGCTGCGTCGAGTGCGCGAGCGAAGAAGGTCCAGTCGCCTTGAGGTGGCAACTCCTTGCCAACGTTCCGACCAGCCAGGGGCGTCCGTAATCCACGCCGCCAGCGCATCTAGGAAGCGGTCCAGGGTGGGGTTCTCCCACTCATCACCATCCCGTAGGAAGTGTTGGCGAAGATTGCGTACGAATGCCGCCAGTTCCTCGCGGCTTCGGATCTCGTCATCAGGCGCTAGCTCCATGTCTGATCGTAAGCCGACCAGGCTTGCAGCGCGGTGCCCGGTAGCCGTCCCCACTGCGCCCGAGATCGTTTAACACCGGGCCGCCGGCATCAAGGGCGCTCCTTCGTCGCGTCGGCTGCGCCGATGGCTTCGCCACCCTTGACCCCAACGACCCGGCGCTAACGGGCGGCAAGGGCGGGGGAACCGGGGGCGAGTGGGCCAGCGGAGCTGAGCAACTGATCTTGTCGGACGAGTGGTGGGAGGCGTCGTGCGGGCAAACCGGGAACAGGGTCCGAACCAGCTCGTGCTATGGGCTAGGCAGGAGTTGACCGAGGTGTTCCGGGCGGAGCGCACGGTGAGGCGCACGCGGCGGGTCGTGCCCCTCGCGTGCCCCTTCTCGCGGTCAGCAGCGGTCAATGGCGGGTGTTCACGGCACCTGTCCCCCGCTCCGGCGCAGGTCAGGGGGTTGGCTGGTCAGGGGCGTGATCGGGGCCGGATCTTCCAAGCTGGCCATGCGGGTTCGATTCCCGTCACCCGCTCCAGCCGGTCCCTCCCCAGCTCAGAGGGGGTGCCACCGGTGCTCCGGCAACACTCCGCCCGTAGATCGACACCCAGTCCGGGCCATTAGCGGGCCAGGAGGCCGCCTCGCCGTTATCGGGTTCGTCGTCCTTCTTGCCTTCTTACGACTGTCCTAGTTGGACTTCTTCTTTCCCGTGGCCCCTTCGGTGCATCGCTCCCAAGTGCTGGCACCCGCCGACGCGACCACGATCGACGCCCGGAACCGGGCTTGCATCACATCCGCGAGCGCGAACACTTGAACGATCGTCGTGATCGGACGCTCCGATGTAGCCTATCGGGCGGTTCCCTTGGTACGACACGGGTTCGGCTTGATCAGTTCATCGTCGAGCGTTCATGATTGCTCGCAGCATTCGGTACGCCTTCGCCGCCGTAATCTGCGACCGTCCGCGATTGGGGCCGGTGCCTCTTCCCTGATTCGGGGTGGGCGAGTGAATCACTTCGTGGTGGTGGTTGGGCGAGCATGGACCCGGCCAGGCAGGCTGGTGCCGTGACAGAGCTGCTCGTGGCGGAGGCGGGGTGACCAGGCTGGATACCTCTGAGCGGTTGGTGCGCGTCCGACGTCTGATGATGGACCTGGTGGGACCAGACGACGGCGGGACCCTGTTGACGTTGGTGGAGGTCCTCGACGATGTCGATTTCTTCGAACGCGTGTTCGGGTTCATCCAGGAGTGCCCGGTTGTCGACCTGGTGAGCGGATCCGGTCACCAGGAGTGGGAGCTCCGGGACGCCGAACAGCTCCGTCAGCGCGTGCGGGAGGTCGACCGGGACACGGCGTTGGGGATGCTGGTGAGGATCGCGTCCACGACGCTGGCCTACGGAGGAAAGAGGCACTGGTCGTCCGATGTGGCGCAGGAGACAGTCGGCCGGCTGGCACAGTTGCTCGGTGCGGAGGCCCGATGGTGGACGAACAGTGATCTCAGGTCGGGGAATCCTGTTACTCGGTACACGTTTGACGCACTCGTGATCGGCAGGGGCGGTGGGGTTGGCGTCGCGGTTCTGGCCGTCGACGAGGACTGACTCGGGGGCGTTCACGAGATTTTCAGGCAGGAAGGGTGAGGAAGGACACCGACCAGATCGGTTGGTTTACCGACCGGATCGGTCGGTAGGGGGGTAACCTCGGGGGTGTGGCACGGACGTTCAGGAATCAGGTTGAGGAGGAGATCCTCGATCGGGTTGCGGGTGAGTTCGCTCAGCATGGGTTTGAGCACACCTCGTTGAAAGCTCTTGCGGATGCGGTGGGGCTGTCGAAGGCGGGGTTGCTGCATCACTATCCGAGCAAGGATGCGCTGTTCCAGGCTGCTCGGGAGCTGGGGGCGGTGCAGAGCAGGCGGGTGCTCGATCAGGTTGCGGGGCTGCCGCTCGGTGTGGCGCGGGATCGGCGGGTGTTGGAGTTGTTGACCGATGTCGCGCTGGATCGGCCTGGGTTGGTGGCGCTGCTGTTTCGGGCGGTCACGGCACCGGAGGACCCGGCCAGCCACAGTGACGCGTTGTTGTTGCCTGAGCTGTTCGGGGTCGACCTGGAGGCGCGGTCCGAGCGGGCGATCCGCGTGGTCGGGGCGCTGAGCGCGATGGCCGTACTCACTCTTGCCGCCAATCGGGCGGGCGAGAAAACCACATGGCGGCCGCACATCATCGCGACCTGCCTTGACACGCTCGGCCATCCCCGGCCGTTGCACGACGACCAGGTGGAGGGCTGAAGGGCCGTGGCGAAACTGTTGTACAAGGTCGGGTTCGGGGTGCACCGGCACCGGCTGATCGCCGTCGTGCTGTGGCTGGCGGTGCTCGCCGGCGCGGTCGCAGGCGCGCTGACGCTGTCCGGTGAGACCTCGAACGCCATGTCCATCCCGGGGCAGGAGTCGACCACCGCGCTGGAGAAGATCAGCGAGGAGTTCGGCGGGGGCGGGGCTACGGCGCGCGTGGTGCTCAAGGCTCCGGACGGGCAGGTGCTGACCACGCCCGAGAACGCCAAGGCGGTCGGCGACGTGGTGGCCGATCTGTCCGGCCTGCCCGGTGTGACGTCGGCGAGCAACCCGCTCGATCCCGCCCGGCCGGCGGTCAACGCCGACCAGACCACGGCGTACAGCACCGTCACCTACACCGCGCCGCCCGGGGCGGTGACCGAGGAGGAACGCGCCGCGCTGCTGGACGCCGTGGACGACGCCCGGTCCGCCGGGCTGACCGTGGAGGTCACCGGCGAGGCCGTGCACGAGGTTCCCGAGGTGGGCGGGCCCGCCGAGGCGCTCGGCGTGATCCTCGCGCTGCTGATCCTGGCCCTCACCTACGGCTCGCTGGTCACGGCCGGGATGAACCTGCTGACCGCGGCCACCGGCGTCGGCATCGGCACGCTGGGCATCACCATCGCCACCGGGTTCATGGACCTGCAGTCCACCACCCCGACGCTGGCCGCGATGCTGGGCCTGGCCGTGGGCATCGACTACGCCCTGTTCATCATCAACCGCTACCGCCAGGAACTGCGCGACGGTTCGGATGTCGGCACCGCCGTCGCCACCGCCGTCGGCACCGCGGGATCGGCCGTCGTCACCGCCGGACTGACCGTGGTCATCGCGCTCACCGGCCTCGCCGTGGTGGGCATCCCGTTCCTGACCCAGATGGGCATCGCCGCCGCGGCGACCATCGTGGTCGCCGTCCTCATCGCCGTCACCCTGGTTCCGGCGGTGCTGAGCCTGCTCGGCCGCCGCGTGCTGCCACGCAAGGAGCGCACCGCGCCGGCCGGAGCGGCGCCGGTCCGCGAGCGCGGCTTCTTCCGTGGCTGGATCCGCACGGTCACTCGCCGGCGCGGCACCGCGCTGCTGATCTCGGTGCTGGCACTCGGCGTGCTCGCCCTGCCGGCGGCGTCCCTGCAGACCACCCTGGTGCAGATCCCCGCGCCGGACACCACCCAGGCCCGCGCCCAGCAACTGCTCGCCGACGGGTTCGGCGCCGGCTTCAACGGTCCGCTGATCGTGCTGTTCGAAGGCGACGACCCGGTCGCGACGGCCACCGGAACGGTCGACCGGATCGGCCGGCTCGACGACGTCGCCATGGTGACCCCGCCGGTACCCAACCCCACCGGCACCGCCGCCATGCTCACGATCATCCCGAAGTCCGGCCCGGACAGTCCGGCCACCGAGCGGCTGGTCACCGATCTACGCGCCCAACTGTCCGAACTGGACGGTGCACAGGCGTCGGTCACCGGCGCCACCGCGGTCAGCGTGGACGTGGCCACCTCGCTCGACCGCGCGCTGCCGATCTACCTCGCCATCGTCGTCGGCCTGGCACTGGTTCTGCTGGTGCTGGTGTTCCGTTCGCTACTGGTGCCGTTGGTCGGCGTGCTGGGCTTCCTGCTCACCATCGGCGCATCCCTGGGCGCCACGGTGGCGGTCTTCCAGTGGGGATGGTTGGGCGACGCGGTCAACCTGGCCAGCACCGGACCGCTGATCAGCCTGACCCCGATCCTGGTCATCGGCATCCTGTTCGGCCTGGCCATGGACTACCAGATCTTCCTGGTGTCCCGGATGCACGAGGCGCATCACCGCGGCGCCAACCCGCTCGACGCGATCCACACCGGCTTCCGCCAGGCCGCCCCGGTCGTCGTCACCGCCGCGCTGATCATGTTCTCGGTGTTCGCCGGCTTCGTGCCGGCCGGTGAGGCCACCATCAAGTCCATCGCCTTCGCGCTGGCCGTCGGCATCTTCACCGATGCGTTCGTGGTGCGCATGATCCTGGTGCCGGCAGCCCTGACCCTGCTCGGTGAGCGCGCCTGGTGGCTGCCGAAGTGGCTGCGCTGGCTGCCCGAGCTCGACGTCGAGGGCACCGCGCTGCGCCCGGCCGCACCGCCCGAGGAACCGAAGGTCCTGGTCGGCGCCGCGCGCTGA
>NZ_DASUCC010000169.1:0-4853 GCF_035762905.1 Actinophytocola sp. | reverse complement strand
ACCGCCGCACAACCAGTCGCTCGGTCCACACCGGCAGCTCAGCCACGAACACAGGCTACGGGCCAGCGGACATACGCATCCCACGAGTCCGGGCTCCCCTCGAGCACCAGTCTTGGCGTAAGGCCGCGAATCGCGTGAGATTTCACGAACTTGTCTCCGGTTGAGATCTGCTGGCCGTGCTGATCGCGCAGCGTGTTTCGCTCGACGAGTCGCGGTGACCGGGACTGGCCAGCTGGCCCAGCCGTCCCGAGGACCACCCACGTTGGGTGTGCCCATCGGTCGGGCCTATCCCACGATCGGCACCGCTCACCTCTGTGTCATCAGCCCGGAGCTGTTTCCTGCCGTCAACCGCGAGGAGTATTTCGTGGTCGGTGCGCTCAGCGGGCGCCGGGTGAAGGGAGCTCGGCTCGACCCTGCGCGCATTCTCACTGATCTGGTGGCCGCCGGGCCGCAAGTGCCAGGCCGAGGTGCTGGACGCCTCAACCGGCCAGTTCCGGCCGACCCGACCGGCTCGCGACCGGCGTCCCTCGGGGCTGGTCGAACACCCGCTGATCCGGGCGAAGTGCCGGACTGCTGCCCGCTTCGGCCAGCCCGGTCGACCGAGCCAAACCCCGCAGGCTGCCCAACAACCGCCGCGCCTTCACCCCCGACGAGCTGGCTGACATCAACACCACCGCCCGAGCCAGCGGCGACGGCACACATCCTCGACGCCGTGCTGCTGCGCCTGCACCCCGAAACCGCCTGCCGCCGCGGCGCGCCCTGGCCCTACGCCACGCCGCCCTCGACGCCCACCAATGCCTCATCCAGCTCCGCGAGAAAGGCAACACCGTGCGCTGGCAACCCAACGGCCCCGCACTCGCGACCAGCCTGACCGACCACGCCCAAGCGCGCGGCAGCCTGCTGCCCACCGACCAACTGCTGCCATCGGGGGTCGACCTCCGACCCCGTGCCTGCCACCGAGCCCGTGGCTTTCCATTTCCATGGCGGACGCGCCGCAGCGGGTGTGGCGATACTGAGCGCACCGAGTGCGCCAAGTGCTCCACCGGTCACCAACACGTTGCGCCTGTTGAGCTTGTCCATGCCCTCGCTCCTCCTCGCCGAGGCCGTGTTGGCGACCGAGCCGAGCAGGAGGTGATCGTGGAACCCGCGTTGTCCGTTTTCATGGCGTCCAGCCCGGAGTCGATGCGTTCCCGCCGGCAGACCGAGCCGACCCGATCAGGTCGATGTGGGTGAGGTCGACACCACGGGCCTCGAGTCATACGTGTGCGTCCCACCAGCGGTCCCCCCCGCCCCCCCCGCACGCGGGGAAGTTCCCTTCTCTGGCGCGAGGTCGACGCTGCACGAGGGCCTCCCTGCGCGCGGGGCTGTTCCGGCGTACGCCACGGCGAACGCGACGACCGCGGTGTCCTCCCCGCGCACGCGGGGTTGTCCTCCACTCAGGAACGCGACGACTGAACGATCCGGCCCTCGTCGCGCCCGCGGGGCTGTTCGGAATTGCCCGCCGCAGATCTCCACCGTGTCGGTGTCTTCTCTGCGCACGCGGGGCTGCTTCGCGGCAGGACGGTGGCGACGGTACGGGTGGAGTGCACCCAGCGCATGCAGCTGATCCACACGCGAACCTGCGCGTCCGTGGCTCAAGCGGCCTCGCCGGACCTCAGGACAACCTCGGGGCAGTGGGTGAATAGTCCCATCCGGCCTCGGACACCACTCTTGGTGTAATCCCGCGAATCACGCGAAATCTCACCATTGCCGGCGGCTGCGGCTCGGGTGCTCGGGCGGCCGGCGGGTATGCGGTTGACGAGCGTGATCGTCCGAGCGCGTACTTCGGTCAACCGGCCGCATCTCGCCGCCCGCCTCCGCGACCGGCTTGCACCCGTGGTGGTACCTCGGTGGCAACTGGCCGGCCGCATGCTTGTTGATGTTGGACGGGTTGCGGAATGTCGGGGAGTGACCATGGTGCAGCGGGCTAGTCGGCGGATCTTGGCGGTCGGGGCGCATCCTGACGACGTGGAGATCGGTGCGGGTGCCACGCTGTTGGCCCACCGGGCCGCTGGCGACGAGGTGTTCGTGCTGACCCTGAGCGCCGGCGAGCGCGGCGGAACCGCCCCGCAACGGGCCGCCGAGTCACAGGCTGCCGCCGACCTGCTCGGCGCCCAACTCTTCCTCGGCGACCTGCCTGACACTGAGATCAGCGCCGGCAAAGTCACCATCGACCTGATCGAGGACGTCATCCGGCGGGTGCGACCCGACGTGGTCTATACCCACTCGGCCCACGACACCCATCAGGACCACCGCGCGGTGCATCAGGCGGTGCTGGTGGCGGCTCGCTCGGTTGCCACCGTGGTCAGCTTCCAGAGCCCGTCGACCACCGTGGAGTTCCGGCCGACCCGGTTCGTTGACGTCTCCGCGCACATTCGCGGGAAGTTGGACCTGCTGGCCTGCTTCGCCTCGCAGCACGTCATTCGCGACTACCTGGCCGACGATCTGGTGATGGCCACCGCCCGCTACTGGTCGCGGCACGCCGCGGTCGCCTACGCCGAACCCTTCGAGGTCGTCCGGGAACGCGTCGACCTGGTCACCCCGGCACACATCGAGGCGATCCCGGCCCAGTACACCCTCAGCGCCGCCTAGCACCACCGACGTCGGACCCCGCGCGCGCACCATGACCGCGGCGAGCCGCTGTGGGCATCTTCCCGCCTGGCGGTCCCGCTGCAATCCGCGCACTGATGTGGCATCGTCCTGGGCGGTCGGCACCGAAAACAGGCGATCGAGCGGTGACACGCCCGCAGCTCGCGAACGGAACAGGATGCCGACCTGGGGTGATCTTCACTGATGGTCGGGTGGGGATGGATCGTGGACTGGTCGCGGGGGACAATGGCCTGGTGACGTCCCCTGAGGCGCCGGTCCCGGCGTGCCCTGTCGGTTCAGCTGTGCAGGTGGTGGTGGAGCGATCTGACGCGGCGGTGGTGCTGGGTGTGTCCGGTGAGGTGGACATGCTCACCGCCGAGGAGCTCAAGGCGGTCGTGGTTGAGGCGCTGGATCAGCGGCCGGCGGTCGTGGTGATCGACCTGCTCGGAGTGGGGTTTATCGGCTCGGCCGGGTTGGCCGTGCTCGTTGAAGCCCAGCAGCGGGCTACCGAACACACCCGGCTTCGGGTCGTCGCCGCGGGCAGCGTGACGTTGCGGCCACTGCAGATCACCGGGCTGGATGTCGCACTCGAGGTGTATCCCACGCGCGCTGCGGCCCTCAACGCGGACTGACCTGAGCTCACCAGGCGCCGCTGTTCCCGCGTAGGTCAGCGGGCCCGGACAGGCACCGACCGCACGCTGCTAAGCGCGACGGGTGTTCGCAGCCGGCCTAGCGGGTAGCCGACAGCCGTGATCGATCAGACACAACGCAGCCAGCCACAGCGGCCGCCGCCGGCCACCCGGCCATGACTGGCACCCCGCCCGCCCGCGAACAGCTGGTCCCTGACTGCTGGACCGTGCCAGCCGCAGCCGAGCAGCTTCCGGCGCTGCGCGACGCGCTGACCGAGTGGGCGCGCCACCTGGGCCTCAGTGCCGGCCAGGTGCAGGCGCTGCGCCTGGCCGCCTACGAAGCACTGGCCAACGTGGTCAAGCACGCCTACCACCCAGGCGCAAACGGGATGGTCGACCTGCACGCGGCCTACCGGCAGCCACCCGGAGAGGTCACCGTTACTGTCACCGATCACGGCCGGTGGCGCCTCGCGCCGGTCCAACCCGAGCACCAGCGCGGCCGCGGCCTGCCTCTGATCCACGGCCTCACCGACGAGCTCACCATAGAAACCGGCGAGGACGGCACCATCGTGCGCATGGTGTGGACCGTCAGTCCGCACCCCGCGGCAACGTGAGACCTGGTCAACCGCCGACACGCGTCGGCATGCGAGGTTCCCTGGGTGCCTGGGCTACGGGTTCTTGATGACGCCTCTGTCCGCTTGGGCCGGTCACCCCATTCCCGACCCGTAACGCGACCCGACTCCCACCTACCTAGCCGGTCCCGCCTGATGCGACAGTCCGCTGGTTAACGCAACTAGATGATCGGGAGTTCAGCAGTGCCCACAGTGGCCGGTGTGGGCTGGGTCGAGCCACCGGTGCGTTGTGGGAAATGTCGGTCCTGCTGGCGGCGACATAGGGGATCACGCAGGGACCACAAGACGAGCACCGGCTGGCCCGGTCGACACGTCGGCCTTTCCCATGCGGTTGACTCGGGCGTTGGCCAACGTCGGTCCGGGCAACCTCTCGGCGCTTGGACCGTGCTCTGGGCTCACGGCGGGGTTGACCGCCAGAATGATCGGCATGTTCACCGCCGTGTTGTTCGGTTTGGCTGCTTCGAGTGCGCTGGTGATCGGCTCGGTGGCCGGTGCGCTGTGGCGTCCGCCGCGCCGGGTTACCGGGGTTCTGCTGGCCTTTGCCAGTGGGGCGCTGATCGCCGCGCTGGCCTTTGAGCTGTTCGAGGAGGCGTTTCACCTCGGTGGTGCGGTGCGCTCCGGGCTGGGTCTGTTGGCTGGGGCGGCGGTTTTCGTGCTCGTGGATTCCGCTCTGGACCGCTATGTCACCGGTCACTCCGGGCCCGAGCAGCGGGAGGTGACCAAGGCCGGTGCGCGCGGTGGCGTCGGCCTGGCGCTGCTGGCCGCGGTGACCCTGGACGGTGTGCCGGAGAACCTCGCGCTCGGGGTGTCGCTGGTCAGCGGGGTGTCGTTGACATTGCTCGTGGCGATCTTCTTGTCCAATCTGCCGGAGTCCCTGGTCGGCGCCGTGGCCATGCGCGAGTCCGGGCAGAGCAAGCGAAGCGTCATCACGACCTGGGCGGCATGCGCGCTGCTGCTGACCGCC
>NZ_DASUCC010000168.1:0-38032 GCF_035762905.1 Actinophytocola sp. | reverse complement strand
CGATTCCGGCCCGCGTACGCCGGCCGCGCCTGCGGCGCGGCCCGGCGCCGCGGGCGCCGGGCCGTCCCGGGTACACCAGCAACTCGGTGATCCCAACCGGGGACCGGAACCGGCACTCGCCAGGCCGGAACCGGCACTCGCCGGGCTGCAGCCGGGGACTCGCCGGTCCGGAACCGGCAACTCGCCGGCCCGGAACTGGCAACTCACTGGGCTGGAACCGGGGACTCGCCGAGAGGCCGGGCAAGCTTTCGGCGAGTCCCCGGCCCCGGCACCCGAGCTGCCGATTCGGGCCGGTCAGTTGCTGGGCGGTTTGGGTAGGGCGGTCAGCGTTTGGTGGGCCTGGGTGATGATCGAGGTGATCAGGGCTTCACAGGTGGGGAGGGTGGTGAGCAGGCCGGTGACCTGGCCGGTGGGGAAGACTCCGGTGTCGGTGTGGCCGTGGACCAGTGCCGACCGGAGGAGCATGGGGGTGTTGGCGGCCATGATCACCTGGGGCCAGCGCAGCGCGCGGGCGCGGCGCATGCGGGCGCCCTCGCGGAGCAAGGTGGGCCAGGGCAGGCCGTGGAGCTTGCGGAACCGGGTGGCGTTGCGCACCGCGGCGACGAGGGCGCGGGTCCGGCCGGCGCGGGCCAGGCGGTCGACCAGGTCGGTGCGCAGGACCCGGTGCGGGAGGCCGTCGACGGCGGTGGTGACCATGGTGTCGGTGAGGGTGCTCGACAGGTAGAGCTGTTTGACGGCGTCGGGGACGGGGCTTTCCTGGGTGAGCAGGAAACGGGTGCCCATCGCGATGCCGGCGGCTCCGTAGGCGAGTGCGGCGACCAGGCCGCGGCCGTCGAAGAAACCCCCGGCGGCGACGACCGGGATGTCGACGGCGTCGACGACGGCGGGGAGCAGCAGCGTGGTCGGGACGGCGCCGGTGTGGCCGCCGCCCTCGGCGCCCTGCACGATCACCGCATCGGCGCCCCAGGCCGCGACCTTCTCGGCGTGCCGGACGGCGCCGACGGAGGGGATCACGACCACGCCGGCGTCCTTGAGGCGGCCGATCAGTGACTGGTTCGGAGCCAGGGCGAACGAGGCGACCCGCACGCCGGTGCGGATCAGCAGCTCGACCCGGCGCGGGGCGTCCTCGGCGTCCGCCCGGAGGTTGACGCCGAACGGGGCGGCGGTGCGGGAGCGCGTCTCGCGGATCGCGGCCTCCAACTCGGGGTAGGTCATCGTGGCGGAGGCGAGGATGCCCAGCCCGCCGGCTTCGGCCGTGGCGGCGACCAGGCGGGGACCGGACACCCAGCCCATTCCGGTCTGCACCACCGGATGGCGCACGCCGACCAGGCGGGTGAGCGCGGTCTCGATCGTCACGGCGGCACCTCGCGGGCACGCAGCTCACCCGGATCCAGCTCGGCAAGCACCCGCAGCTCGGCCGGTGTCGGCGCCCGGGTGGTGGTGATCTCCCCGATGTGCAACGGAAAACCGGTCTGCGTCAGCACCTCCTCCGGGGTCACGCCCGGATGCACGGACACCAGGCGCATGGTGCGGTCCGGGGTGGCGAAGTCGAGCACCGCGAGGTTGGTCACCACGCGGTACACGTCGTGGAACCGCCCGGCGCCGGGCCGGTCGTAACCCACGCCGCACACCACGTCGACCCGGTCGACGAAGACCCGGCGGGCGTGCCGGGGCACCCAGTAGCTGGTCCGGTGGTTGACCGAGTTGCCCGGTGCGCCACGGAAGCCGAGCAGCTGGCGATCCGGCCGGGCATGCGGACCGATGCAGGAGATGTTCTGGTTCCCGTTGCGGTCCAACTGGTTGGCCCCCATCACCACGTGCCGGGTGCCGTGCGCCACCACGTCGAACACCTTCCGGTACGGCAACCATCCTTCCACAGTGGACAGCCCGACGCCGAGCAGCAGCGCTTCCCCGTCGGAGACCAGCAGGTCCGGTTCGAACGTGCACCGGGCGAGCCGGGCACCCAGCGTGGGCAGCAGGCCCATGGGGCTGGCCAGGATCTCCCCGGCGCCGCGGAACAACTCCGCGCAGGCGACGGCGCACACGTCCGCCCGTGTCATGATCGCACCGCGCGTTGGTAGTCGGATTCGGTGCCGGACAGGAACTCGGCCGTGAACCGGTCCCACTCCGCCGGGTCGGCGGCCGCCGAGGCGTAGCGGCGCTGGAACGGCTCGTCCCGGCCGTAGTCCGGTACGCAGCTGGTGAAGTGCGCCCCGCCGGGCGTCTCCACCACCCCGTCCACCATCATCCGGTTGAGCAGCAACGACTGCACCGGCGCCGCGGCGGTCAGCTCCGCGGTGTCCAGCACCCGTTCGCAGGAGACGAAGCGGCGTTTGGCGGCCAGGCAGAACACGTCGTCGAAGTACGGGTCCGGGCCGAGGTACTGGGCGTTGCCGTGCCGGTCGGCCCGGTTGAGGTGCACCAGTGCGACGTCCAGGTGCAGTGCCGGCATGGCCACCAACTCCTCACCGTCGTACGGTGAGCGCACCGTGCGCAGGCTCGGGTCCAGCCGCAGCACGTCCGAGCCCAGCCCGGCCCGGATCGGCAGGAACGGCAGCCGTTGGCCGGCCGCGTTCAGTCCACAGTAGAGCATTCCCTCGTCCAGCTCGCGGGTCTGGACCGCGCCCGACTCCCGCACCCGGCGAAACCACGGGTCGTAGGGAATCGAGTCCAGCGACACGAATCCGTAGACGACCGTGCGGACCTTGCCGGCCGCGCACAGCAGCCCGACGTCCGGTCCGCCGTAGGAGACCACGGTGAGATCGCGCACCGGGGACCGGAGGATCTCGCGCACCAGGGCCATCGGCTTGCGCCGGGAACCCCAGCCGCCGATGCCGACGGTCATCCCGTCGGCCAACTCGGCCACCGCCTCGGCGGCGGTCATCCGCTTGTCCCGCATCACACCGACGTCCCGTTGCCGAGGTTGAGCTCGAAGGTGAAGCCCTGCTCGAACCGGTAGCTGCGGTGCACGTCCTGCCCGTCGATGCCGTTGAGCGCCTCCTTGGCGCGGCGGATCACCCGCGGGTCCTTGGCCGCGATCTCCCGGGCCAGCTCGAGCGCCGCGGCCTCCAGCCGGTCGGGCGACGTCACCTGGTACACCGAGCCGTGCCGGTGCAGCTCCGCCGCGTCGACGGTTCGGGCGGTGTAGAACAGCGTGCGCATCAGGTGCTGGGGCACCAGCCGGGCCAGGTGGGTGGCCGCGCCGAGCACCCCTCTGTCCACTTCGGGCAGTCCGAACCTGGTGTCCTCGGCGGCGAGCAACACGTCCGCGTTGCCGGCAAGACCGATCCCGCCGCCGAGGCAGAACCCGTGCACCGCGGCGATGACCGGAACCGCGCAGTCGTAGACCGCGCCGAACGCCGCGTGGCAGCCGCGGTTCACGCCGATCAGCGCCTCGGCGCCGCCGGCGTCGACCTCCTTGATGTCCACACCGGCGCAGAACCCGCGGCCCGATGCCCGAAGTACCACCACGTGGGTCGCCGGATCCCGGCCCGCGGCGAGTAACGCGTCGGCGAGGTCGTGCCAGCCGCGCGCGCCCAGTGCGTTGACCGGCGGCCGGTCGATGGTCACGACCGTGATGCCGGCCTCGGCGACCTCGCTCGTGATGCCCATGGCGGCCCCACCGACCTTTCCAACCAAGCGATTGCTTGGTAGCTTAACATGTCGTGGCGCTCGACCTGACGCTGGACGGCACGGTCGCCCTGGTGACCGGCGGCGTGCGCGGGGTGGGACTCGGCATCACCCGGGCGTTCCAGCGCTCGGGTGCGACCGTGGTGACCTGCGCGCGGAACGCCCCGGCGCACCCGGTCGCCGAGTTCGTCGCGTGTGACGTGCGGGATCCGGACGCGGTGGGCCGACTGCTGGACACCGTGCTCGACCGGCACGGCCGGCTCGACACCCTGGTCAACAACGCCGGCGGGACGCCGGTCGCGCCGGCCGGGACCGCGTCGCCGCGGTTCCACACCGCGGTGGTCGGGCTGAACCTGCTCGCCCCGCTGCTGGTTTCCCAGCGGGCCAACGAGATCATGCAGCGGCAGGAGTCCGGCGGCGCGATCGTCATGGTGAGCAGCGTGAGCGCCACCCGGCCGTCACCGGGAACCGCGGCGTACGGGGCCGCCAAGGCCGGGTTGGACAACCTGACCGCGAGCCTGGCGGTCGAGTGGGCGCCCAAGGTCCGGGTGAACGCGCTCGACGTCGGCCCGGTCCGCACCGAACGGGCCGAAAGCTACTACGGCGACGTCGACGCGGTGGGTCGCACCATCCCGTTGGGACGGTTGGCCGAACCCGAGGAGGTCGGCTGCTGCGCGGTGTTTCTGGCCTCGCCGCTGGCCGGCTACGTCAGCGGCGCGACCCTGCTGGTGCACGGCGGTGGAGGCGGAAGTGAGCGGACTGTGTGACGGCCGGGTGGTGATCGTGACCGGCGCCGGGCGCGGCATCGGTCGGGCCCACGCGCACGCCTTCGCGGCCGAGGGCGCACTGGTCGTGGTCAACGACATCGACGGCGCGGGGGCGGCGGTGGCCGCGGAGATCGGTGCGGCCGGTGGTACGGCGGTGGCCGACGAGTCCGACGTTGCCGACTGGGCCGGCGCGGCGCAGCTGATCGGCACCGCGCTGGCGGCGTTCGGCCGGCTGGACGTGCTGGTCAACAACGCCGGCTTCGTGCGCGACGGGATGCTGGTCAACCTCTCCGAACAAGACTGGGACGCGGTGATCCGGGTGCACCTGAAGGGGCACGTGGCCCCGCTGCGGCACGCCGCCGCGCACTGGCGGGCCGAGCACAAGGCCGGCCGCGCGGTGGCCGCCCGGGTGATCAACACCAGCTCGGGCGCCGGCCTGCTCGGCAGCGTCGGCCAGGCCGGCTACGCCACGGCGAAGGCCGGAATCGCCGCCCTCACCCTGGTCGCCGCCGCCGAGCTGGCCCGGTACGGCGTCACGGTCAACGCCATCGCACCGGCCGCAAGGACCCGGATGACCGAAGGGGTGTTCGCCGCGGCGATGGCCGCGCCGGAGTCCGGTTTCGACGCCATGGCACCGGAGAACGTCGCGCCGCTGGTGGTCTGGCTGGGCAGCGACCGGTCCCGGGGCGTCACCGGCCGGATGTTCGAAGTGGAGGGCGGCCGGGTGTCGATTGCCGACGGCTGGCGGCGCGGTCCGGTGGTGGACAAGGGATCCCGCTGGCGGCCGGACGAACTGGACCCGGTCGTGGCGCGGCTGCTCTCCTCGGCCGAGCAGCCGCACCCGGTCTACGGATCCTGAGTATCGTGCCCGGTATGGCAGTTCCGGGAAGCAAGGTGCAGGGCAGCCCGCCGGTCGACGTGGCCGCGAGCGAGTTGTTCACCACGGACGCGTACCTGCGCTCGTTCGACAGCACGGTGCTCGAGGTCGATCGCGAGCAGGGCCGGATCGCGCTGGCCAGGACGGCGTTCTACCCGGGCGGCGGCGGGCAGCCGCACGACACCGGCGAGCTGACCTGGGGTGGGAGCACCGCGCCGGTGACCAGGGTCCGCCGCGAGGGCGGGCGGATCTGGCACTGGGTGGACGCCCTCGAGCTGCCGCCGGCCGGCACAGAGGTGCTCGGTTCGCTGGACTGGTCCCGCCGGCACCTGCTGATGCGCACGCACACCGCGCTGCACATCCTCTGCGGGGTGATCTGGACCGAGTTCCGGATTCCGGTCACCGGCGGCAACATGGATCCCGGCAAGGGCCGCCTGGACTTTCCGCTGGAGTCGATGTCGGTCGAGCTGGGCCAGCGGGTCGAAGGCCGGATCAACGAGGAGATCCAGCGCGCCCGGGAGATCGTCGTGGAGTTTCTCGGCCGCTCCGCCGCGGACCTGGACGAGTCCCTGATCCGCACCGCCGCCAACCTGATCCCGCGCGAGATCGACCCGCTCCGGGTGATCGACATCGTCGGCCTGGACCGCCAGGCCGACGGCGGCACCCACGTGGCCAACACCGCCGACGTCGGTTCGGTCCGGGTCACCGGCACCGAGTCCAAGGGCAAGGGCAACAAGCGCATCCGCATCGAGGTGGCCGAGGCGGCCGACTAGGTTCCCCAAAGGGCTGCGCCGGCTGCCCGAAAACGGCGACCGATCGCCGTGTGTCCCTGTCGGGACCGCGCCCATCATGGGTCGCATGGCAGATGAGCCGGTGCTTGAGAAGAACCAGAGCGGCGAGTGGGTCCAGTATCTGCAGCAGTTGCTGCAACATGCGGGCTACTGGTCGGGTGCGACGAACGGCGAGTTCGACGACGCCCTGGAAGAGGCCGTCAAGCAGTTCCAGTCGGCCTACGGCCTGCCGGCGGACGGCATCGTCGGGGCCGGCACCTGGGCCGCGCTGACCGGCGGCGGCGCGCAGTCCTCGACCGGTACCGGCGAGCAGTCCTCGCAGGATCCGAACGAGCGCCAGGTCCTGATCAACGGCGCGGACATCCCGGAGCTCATGTACCTGCTGAGCTTCGACAGTTTCGAGGACTGGGGACGGGCCATCGGGCTCGACCTGGAGTGGCTGCAGTCGGACGACGACCAGCTCGTGAGCTAACGGGGAGTGCGGCAATGGCGTGTACCAAGCAGTGGTTCAACCTCACCGGCGCCGGCCTGTCCACCATCGGGGCCGGTATCCTGACCGCCGGATCGGCGGCGACCGTCCAGTGGTATGTCACCGCGGGCGGAGTCATCGTCACCCTCGGCGGGCTGGCCTGGGCCATCTCGGCGATCATGGACCTGGCCGACTGCTACGAGGCGCACGGTCGCAGCGCCGAGGCGCAGCAACTGCGGGACCGGGCGCAGAAGCTGCAGGAGGACTACAACCGACTCGAGGCGCTCGTTTCCTGAGCCGAACGGTGAGGATCCGCGCTAGTCATGGCTGACGAAGCATCCACTCGGGACGATGCCCGGGTTGCCGCCGCCCAGCAACTCATCCGGCAGGCCGACACCGTCGAACGCCTGCGCGCGTGGGGAATGCTGGCGTCGATGTTCGCGGCGGCCTCGTTCATCGCGGTCGCGGGGGTCGTGCCGCCCGGCTGGGTGGCGATTCCCGTGGCCTCCGCCCTGACCGGCGGGTACCTGCTCATCCGGCACGGCAAGGCGCGGGCCGAGTACCGACGCTGCTTCCGCGGCCAGAGCGAGCAACTGGCCCTTCCCCTCGCCGCGCGCAACGATCCCCGGCGCTATTTCGACGATCACGGCGTCGCGCACGGCGTACCCGGCTCCCGCGACGCGGCGGTGCGGCTGCTGGCCCGGATTCCGGCCCCGGTCGTCGCGCTCGCTCTGCTGGCCGCCGCCGTCCTGATCCGATTCCTCTAGTCCGCCTCTCCGGGATCATGGGAACGGGCTTAATCCAGGCCCGTGAACAGGTCGTAGGTCTCGAACCCGTACCGCGCAACGGTTGTCGCCCACCGCCGGTACGTGGTCGGATTCCCGTGCACCGGCGCCTGCTCCCGGATCCGCTCGATCAACCCGGCCGGCGGCCGCCCCCCGAGCACCTCCACGATGTCCCCGTCCGGCCCGATCCCGGCCAGATCCGCCAGCATCCCGCGCGCCTCATGCGGCGCACCGACCAACGCCGCCAGCAACAACCCGGCCGCCTGATACGGCCCACCCGCATCGCCGCCGATGAACTCGTCCAACCGGTGCTCCGGAATCCCCAGCCGCAGCAACCGGTACAGGTTCACCAACTTCTTGATCGCCCTCGGCGTCGGCAACAGCGGCGTGAGCCGCTCAAGGAACTCCCGCTCGACCGGCCGCAACCGCAGTCCTTCCGCACTGGGCCGGGCGACCGGCGCCTGGGTTACCGTGATCGGCGCACTGGGTTGCGACTCCGGGGTTTCCGAGGTCACCGGCCGTGCCGGTGCGGTCGGCACGGGTTCGATCGGCTGGGCCGGTTCCGTTCGGGCGGGCGGGGGATCGTCGTCGGACGCCGGGAGCAGCGAACGCAGGTATCCGGCGGCGTGCTCACCCATCGGCCGCAACGCCACCGGAATGTGGAAGATCTTGTCCAGATAGGCCACGGCGTTGTTGTCGAACATGCCCCTGTGGTGATGTTCCAGGGATCGCAGCAGCCAGTGCGGATCGACCGCGACCACCACGACGAACAGTTCCATCGTGAGCAGCAGGTTCACCGCCTGCAACACGTCCACCACCCGGCCCGGCGTGCACCGGTCCAGGTCGTCCACGTACAGCACGATCCGTTGCAGCGGCGTCCCGTCCGCGGTCGAACGGGCCTCGGCCAGGTTGTCGCTGAGCCGCCGCAGGTCGTCATGGATCCGCCCGGTCAACCCCCGGTAGCTCTCGTACCGTTCCCTGGTGCTGATCTCGGCCAGCAGCCGGTCCAGCCGCCGCGCCGGCTTCAACTGGTCGAGCTCCTTCTCCTTCTCCCGGATCTCCTCGTCCACTTTGGACCGTCGGCTGGCCAACTCCTGGTGCACATGCCTGGTGTACTCCTCGAGCCGACGCCACAGGGTCACCGCGGGCCCCAGCACGACCAGCACTCCGCCCACCCAGCGCAGCGCCCCCTCGGCCCACACGATGCCCGCCACCCCGGCCGCGATCACCAGTAGCGCCACCACGATCCGCCACCCCGCGGTCCGCACCTCCCGCCAGATCTCGCCCAATGCCACCCGCGCCACCACCATGGAGCGCAACGGCACAAGCACCCGCCCCAACCACCCGCGCCGCCGGTTCACATCCCGCAGCCCCGTGTCCAACCGGTCCCGCTCGGCCCGCTTCGCGGAAAGGTCGGCCTCCACCTCGCTGATCCGCCCCGTGTCGTCCGGCACCTCCGCCGGCCGCGCCAACTCCCGGAACAGATGTTCCACCAACCCGACCCACAGGTGATCGTCGCTGTAATGCCAGGCATTGAACCGAACCTGCCGCACGTTCCCCGCGAACCCGCTGTGCCCGGCCAGCTCCTCGACCCGGTCCCACACCTGCCGCATGAAACTCGACTTCCCGATCCCCCAATCCCCCAACAACGCTATGGACAGTGGCGGCCTCGTCGACAACGCCGCCACCACCGCCGCGATCATGTTCACATCCCCGGCGATCCCGAGCTGATCCTCCGCACTCTCCAGATCACTCACAACCTCCGCCAGCCTGGTCGTACCAGGCGGCTGCGGCGGAAGGTCCCAGACCCGGACGGATCCGTCCATACCGGCGGAGATGATCTGTCCGTCGTCCACGGCCACCGCGGTCACCTCGGCGGTATGCCCGGCAAAGAAGCGGAGCTGCCGGCCGGTGGCGAGGTCCCAGACGCCGACCCGGCCGTCGTCGGACGCCGAGACGATCCGGCTGCCGTCCGGCGTGACCGCCACGGCCCGAACCGGCCCGCTGTGCCCGTGGAGTGTGTGGAGCGACGTACCCGTGGCGCTGTCCCAGACCCGAATGGACTGGTCGTGGCCGGCCGAGACGATCCGGGTGCCGTCCGGGCTCACGGCCAGCGCCTCGACCCGATCCTGGTGTCCGGACAGAATGAGCCCGGGCCGGCCTCGGATGTCCCACAACCGCACCGTGGGATCCTCGCCGGCCGACAGCACCGTTTTGCCGTCCGGGGTCACGGCCACCGCCCAGATGGCCGCCGAGGGCGTGGCCAGTGCCCGGAACGGCTCGACGCCGGCGCTGATCTGGCCGGTCCAGACCAGCAATGTGTTGTCGCCGCCGGAGATCAGGGTCCCGTCGCCGGCGATGGCGATCACGTTCGCGTCGGCGTGACCTCGCTCGACGGTGCGTTCGCCGGTGATCCGGTTCCAGTAGTGGATCGCGCCGTCCCCGTCGACGAGGACGACGTTCGCACCGGTCGGCTGGACCACTACCGCCCGCACGATCGACGAGATCTTCAGCTGGTTCACCTGGCGACCGGTGGGACGGTCCCAGATCCGGACGGTGCCGTCGATCCCACCGGTGACGATCTGCTGCCCGTCCGTCGTGAGTGCCATGGTCCGGATCTCGCCGGCGCCGCTGACCAGCGCTGCCGGAACGGTTCGCGTAGGTCCGGGCAAGACGTGGATCCGGCCGTCCTGGCCGGCGGAGACGATCCGGCCATCCGGGCTGACGGCCAGCACCGTGACCGGTCCCTCATGGGCCGCGCGGAACTCGCGAACCTGCTCACCCGTGACCCGGTCCCATGACCGGACGGCGCCGTCCGCGTGGCCGGTGATGATCCAGTCGCCGTCCGCGCTGACCATCGCCGCCGTGGGCGAAGCCAACTCGAACATGTTTGTCCGGGCCGACACCGCCGTCGTACGGACAGGATCCCACACCCGAACAGTGGATGGGCTCGTGGCGACCAGGGGGAAGCGACCCGGCGCCGCGGCCGCGACGACCACGGCTTCGGTGCTCCAGACGGTGCCCCGCAAAAGGTTGCCGTCGACCTCGGGGCGCGACAGGAAAACTTCCCCATTCGTGGTGACACCAAGGACGCTCGCCTCCCCGGCCGGCACCAGCGCGAGAATCCGGCCGATCGTCCCGGCGTCCACGTGCGTTCGCGCGGCGGTCTTCCGGTTCCAGAAGACGATCGTGTGGTCGGACCCGATGGCCGCGGCGATGTGCGAGCCGTCCGAGGTGACGGTGACGGCATGGACGCCGCTGCCGTAGCCGCCGAGGGGCTCGCCGATCTGCTCGCCGGATGTGCGGTCCCAGATCCGGGCCGTGCCACCGATGCTGGCCGAGATCACCTGGGTGGCGTCCGGCGTCAGCGCAAGGGCCAGGACGGGGGTGGTGTGGCCGGTGAGTTCGTGGCGCAGGGTTTCCGATGCCAGGTCCCAGATTCTGACAACACTGTCGTCGCCTGCCGAGATGAGTTGGGTGCCGTCGGGAGTGATGGCGAGGGCGTTGACCGGGCCGGAGTGATGCACTAGTTGGCTCGCTCCAGGATGACTACCGGGATGGTGCGGCTGGTCTTGGCTTCGTGGTCGGCGAAGAAGGGGTAGCGGGACTTGAGTTCCGTCCAGAGGCGGTCGCGTTCTTCGCCGGTGGCGGTGCTGGCGTGGGCCTGGTAGGTGTCGCCGGTGGCTTCGACGGTGACCTCCGGGTTGGCGACCAGGTTGAGGTACCAGTCGGGGTGGGCGAGGGCGCCGACGTTGGAGGCGATGACGAGCAGGCGGGTGCCGTCGGGGTGGAACATCATGGGGGTGGTGTAGGGGCGGCCGGTGCGGCGGCCGGTGGTGGTGAGGAGGAGCAGGCGTTCGCGGTGCATGCCGTCGATGTCACCGCCGGTGCGGAACTGTTCGATCACCCGGCGGTTGACCTCGGCTATGTCCATCAGTCTCCCTCTCGTCGGCGTTGGGCGTGGGCGGCGGCCTGGATGCGGCTCTTGAGACCGAGCTTGCGCAGGATGTTGGACACGTGCACGCTCGCGGTCTTGGTGCTGATGAACAGCTCCGTGGCGATCTCGGCGTTGGTCAGGCCGCGCCCGACCAGTTCGAGCACCTCGGCTTCCCGGGCGGTCAGGCCATGAGCGTCCACTGTGGATGAAGGCTGGGGGGCGGCGGCGGGCGTCAGGCGGGCCCGGTCGGACAAGGCGTCGATCATGTCCCGCAACGGGGCCGCACCCAGTTCGGCCGCGATCGTCCGGGCCGTGGCCAGCGCGGCCGCGGCCCGGTTGCGGGAGCCGCGGCCCAACAGCAGCGCCTCCGCCTCGCGGAACCGGGCGTAGCCGGCCAGATGGCGGTCGACGCCGGCCAGATCGGCGAGCGCGGCCCACGCGTCCGGGACCGGATCGCCCAGCCGGGTGCGCTCGGCGGCGGCCAGGGCGACCGCCCGATGGGTGCGCGGCAGCGACACCGCGCCGCCGGATTCCAAAGTGGACAGATAGCCGCGCAGATCGGCCAGCAAGGCATCGGCCGCCGCGGTGGCGCTGCCGATGTTCATGGTCAGCCCGGCCGCCCGGGCGTCGTCCGCGGCGTCCGCCTCGACCTGCACGCCGATCGACACCAGCCGGGCGGTCAGGTACATGTCCTCGGCGGCCAGGGCCAGCCGTAGCCCGTCGCGCACCGTGGCGCGGGCGTCGGCCCACCGGCCCTGCCGGGCGGCCAGCAGCGCGCGCAGCGTCGACAGCTCGGTGCCGTACTGCACGTCGTCCTGGCCGTCGAGCACGAAACCGGTGCGCTTCAACAACTCCTCGGCCGCGGCCAGCTCGCCCCGGCGGATCAGCACGTAGGCCCTCGGCAGGTCCACGAAGATCCAGTTGAACGGGTCGGCGGCCGGATCGTCGTCGGGATCGGCGTCGGCGTCCAGCGCCTCGTCCCAGCGGTGCAGCTCGACCAACGTCCGGATCACGTTGCCCACGATCGGCAGCAGGTAGATGTCGAAGCCCAGCTCCGCCGACCGCCGCACTCCCTCCCTGGCCAGCGCCAGCGCCTCCAGATGCCGGTCCGTCCACATCAGACCCTCGGGCATGTTCACGTAGCCGACCCCGATGAACCGCGGGTTGCCCACCCGGCGGGCGAACTCGTTCTGCCGGCGCAGGAACTCCAGCCCGGTGTCCACGTGGCCGAGCATCAGATGGCCGATGCCAAGGCTCATCAGGCTCCGGTTCACCGCCATGTCGTCGCCGGCCGCCTCGGCCTGCGGCAGCAGCTCCTCGGCCCGGCGGATGCAGGACCGGAACCGGGCGGCCAGCATCTCCAGCGCCATCGGCCAGGACGCGATCCGCAGCCGGGCGGGCGAATCGGCCGGCACCAGCTCGACCGCGCGCTCGCTGGTGGCCCGGGCCAGCTCCCAGTCGCCGGTGCTGCGCGCCTGGTAGGACAGCTGCTCGTAGACCAGCGCGGCGCGCTCCGGCTCGGCCCGCTCGTCCAGCAGCGCCAGCCGCCGCCGGGTCAGCTCGACCGCGCGGTGGTTGCGCCCGGCCAGGCTCGCCGCCTCGGCCGCCCGCTCCAGCAGCGGGTCCTCGGCGATGCCCGGATCGGCCACCTCCGGCCAGCGGCGCAACGCCCGCTCGTAGTGCGCGTGTGCCTCGGCCGGCGCCAGCCCCTCGTCCGCGGCGCCGGCCGCCAGCACGGCCGCGGCCAGCGCCTCGGCCGGCTCGCCCGCGGCGTCCCAGTGGTGGGCCAGCTCCGCCGCCACGCCAGCGGCGGACCCGGTTACCGCCCGCTCGGGATGATCACGCAGCGCGCCGGCCACCCTGGCGTGCGCGTGCCGGCGCTCGCCGGGTAACAGGTCCCGGTACAGCGACTCCTGGATGAGCGCGTGCCGGAACCGGTACGCGTCCGGCTCCACGGTCACCAGCTGGCCGTGGTCGACCAACTCGCGCAGCGCGCCGTCCAGCTCGGCGGCCGGCAGCGGGGCGATCGCGGCCAGCAGGTCGTGCGGCACGCTCCGGCCGACCACCGCGGCCAGCCGGGCGAGTTGCTGCGCGGCGGTGGACAGCCGGGCCAGCCGGGTGATCACCACCTCCCGCACGGTGCCCGGCACCGCGCCCCGGGTCGGCCACGCGGCCAGCAACTCCTCGGTGAAGAACGGGTTTCCCTCGGCCCGGGCGAGCAGCGCGTCCACCATGTCGGCCGGCGGCGGACCGCCCAGGATCGCCTGCGCCAACGCGATCACCTCGGACCGGTCCAGCGGCGCCAGGGTCAACCGCTCCGCCCGCGGCGAGCGGACCAGGTCGGCCACCAGCTTCGCCACCGGATGATCGGCGCCGACCTCGTCGCCGCGCAGCGTGGCCACCTGCAGCACCGGCGCGTGCGCGAGCGCCCGGTGCAGGTACAGCACCAGATCGCGGGTGGACGCGTCGGCCCAGTGCAGGTCCTCGAGCACCAGCACCACCGGGCGCTGCCCGCCGGCGCCGGCGATCGCGTCGGCCACCCGGCGGAACTCCGCGGCCCGGTCGCCGGATGCCGAACCGGTGGCCAGCAGCGACGGCGCGTCCGGCAGCCCGCGCAGTGCCTCGACGAACGGCGCGTACGGGATGTCCGCCTCGAACTGCAGGCAGCCGCCGGTCAGCACGGTCACGCCGGTGCCGCTGGCGCCCCGGACGAAAGCCGAAACGAGCCGGCTTTTGCCCACCCCGGCGTCGCCCTGCACCAGGACCAGCGCTCCGCCGTCGGACTGGGCGTCGGCGAGCGCGGCGCGGAGGGCGGCCAGTTCGGCCCGCCGTCCGATCAGCTCAGGTACCGAGACCCGCCGTGCCACCGGCGAAGAGTATCGATCAGCCCGAATAAGGCGCACACGCGCGTGAACTAAGGCGTTGCCAGATGTGTAAGGAACCGGGGGCGACGAGGATCTCATCTGATGTCGGGGCGGCGAGGTGAGGGAGACGTGATGGCAACGGGACTGGCACCGGCATCGATGTGGGACCGGCAGGCGCGGAACTGGACCTGCCTGCAGGAGGCGCGGCACAGACCGCTGCGCCGGGCGCTGTTGGGCGCGTTGGGGCCGCTGGCCGCGGTGCGCCTGCTGGACGTGAGCTGCGGGGTCGGGTTGCTGCTGCGCGAGGCGGCCGAGCGGGGCGCCTGGGTGGCCGGCGTGGAGACGGCCGAGGAGTTGCTCGAGGTGGCGCGGTGGGCGCTGCCGGACGCGGATCTGCGGGTGGGCGCGCCGGACGCGCTGCCCTACGACAATGGCCGGTTCGACGTGACGACCGCGTGCAACGCGGTGGGCTACGCGGGGAATCCGGCCGGTGTGGTTGCCGAGTTGGTGCGCGTGGTGCGGCCGGGTGGCCGGGTGGCGGTCGGCGACTGGGCCGACCCGCCCGGTTCGCTGACCCGTGACCTCCTCGGCCGGCTGGGGGTGGCCGAGGAGGTCACGGTGCTGGACGCCGGGCTGGACCGAATCGACGGCAGCGAGCTGGACTTTCCGGTCAACTACCCGGATCTCGGCACCGCGTGGTCGGCCATGGTGGCCAGAGGCCGGGTCCGGGCGGCGATCGGCCTGGCCGGCAAGGCCGCCGTGTACGAGGCTTTTCTGGACGTGTTCGCCCCGGCGGTGCGCACCGACGGCTCGATTCGCGACGAGAACACCTTCCGGTACGTGATCGCCGCGCGTCCGCTGTAGCGGTCAGAGCCGCTCGATGACGGTGCCGGTGGACAGCGCGCCGCCGGCACACATGGCGATCAGCGCGGTGCCGGCGTCGCGGCGTTCCAACTCGTGCAGGGCGGTGGTGATCAGTCGGGTTCCGGTGCTGCCGACCGGGTGGCCGAGCGCGATGGCGCCGCCGTTGACGTTGACCAGGTCCGGATCCGGCTCGTGCACCTGAGCCCAGGACAGCACCACCGACGCGAACGCCTCGTTCACCTCGAACAGGTCCAGGTCGCCGATCTTCATTCCGGTGCGCTCGAGCAGCCGGTCGGTGGCCTGCACCGGGCCGTCCAGGTGCAGGTAGGGGTCGGTGCCGACCAGGCACTGCGCCACGATCCGGGCCCGAGGGCGCAGGCCGAGCGCGCGGGCCCGGCGCGCGTCGGCCAGCAGCACGGCCGAGGCCCCGTCGGAGATCTGCGAGGAGGTGCCGGCGGTGTGCACGCCGCCGGGAACGATCGGCGCCAGCGCGGCCAGACCCTGCATCGTGGTCTCGCGCAGGCCCTGATCGCGGTGCACGCCGGCGACCGGGACGATCTCCGCGGTGAACCGGCCCTCGTCCCAGGCGAGCTTGGCCTTGGCCTGGGAGCGTTCGCCGAACCGGTCGACGTCCGCGCGGCGCAGGCCGCGGTGCACGGCGATCCGTTCCGCGGCAACGAACTGGTTGGGCAGGTCGATCGACCAGGAGTCCGGCCGCGGTCCACCGACGTCACTGCCCATGTTGGCGCGCAACGGAACCCGGCTCATCGCTTCCACGCCGCAGGCGATGCCCACGTCGATCGCGCCGGCGGCGATCAGCCCGGCGATCAGATGGGTGGCCTGCTGGGCGGAGCCGCACTGGCTGTCCACGGTGGCGCAGCCGGTCGCCGCGGGCAGCCCGGCGTGCAACCACGCGGTGCGGGTGATGTTGTTGGACTGCTCGCCGGCCTGGGTGACGCACCCGCCGATGACCTGTTCCACGCCGGCCGGATCGATGCCGGACCGGTCGGTCAGCCCGCGCAGCGCGGCGCCGAGTAGTTCGGCCGCGTGCAGTCCGGACAGCACCCCGCCGCGCTTGCCGATCGGGGTGCGCACGGCGGCCACGATCACCGGTTCGCCCATGGTTCCCAAGTTAGAACAGGTTCATCGATCAAGGCAAACGCTCAGTGAAAGGTGTTTACAAGGCGCTGAAGAGTGCTATCTTCGAGTAGTTAACACCGTAAGCTGGAGCGCGTTATAGAACGTGTTCTCTTTGGCGTGCGTTGAGGAGGACCCGTGGCCGCTCCCCAGCTCCCCCTCGGCTTCGACTTCACCGATCCCAACATGTACCGGCTGCGCGTGCCGGTCGAGGAGTTCGCCGAGCTGCGTGGCACCGCTCCGGTCTGGTGGAACCCGCAGCCGAAGGGGATCGCCGGGTTCGGCGACGACGGCTACTGGGTGGTGAGCCGGCACGCCGAGGTCAAGACCGTGTCCCGGAACAGCGAGCTGTTCTCCGCCAGCGAGAACACCGCGATCATCCGGTTCAACGAGGACATGACCCGGGACCGGATCGAGGCGCAGCGGCTGATCCTGCTCAACACCGACCCGCCGCAGCACACCAAGCTGCGCGGGATCGTCCAGCGCGGGTTCACGCCACGGGCGGTGCACAGCCTGCGCGACACGCTGGCCGCCCGCGCCGAGCGGATCGTCAGGCAGGCCAAGGAGAACGGCTCCGGTGACTTCGTCACCCAGGTGGCCTGCGAGCTGCCGCTGCAGGCGATCGCCGAGCTGCTCGGGATTCCGCAAGACGACCGGCACAAGGTTTTCGACTGGTCCAACCAGATGGTCGCCTACTCCGACCCGGACTTCCCGACCGACCCGCAGGCGGCCGCGGCCGAACTGCTCGGCTACGCCTGGAACATGGCCGAGGACCGCAAGAAGTGCCCGATGAACGACATCGTCAGCACGCTGGTGCACGCCGACGTCGACGGCGAGGCGTTACGTTCCGAGGAGTTCGGGTTCTTCGTGCTGCTGCTCGCCGTGGCCGGCAACGAGACCACCCGCAACGCCATCACGCACGGCATGCACGCGTTCCTGTCGCACCGCGACCAGTGGGAGCTGTTCAAGGCGGAGCGGCCGAAGACCGCGGCCGACGAGATCGTCCGCTGGTCCACCCCGGTGATGGCCTTCCAGCGCACGGCGACCGCCGACACCGAGCTGGGCGGCGCGCAGATCAAGGCGGGCCAACGGATCGGCCTGTTCTACAGCTCGGCCAACTTCGACACCGAGGTGTTCGGCGACCCGGAGCGGTTCGACATCAACCGTGACCCCAACCCGCACCTCGGCTTCGGCGGCAGCGGCGCGCACTACTGCATCGGCGCCAACCTCGCCCGGCTGGAGATCGACCTGATCTTCAACGCCATCGCCGACCACATGCCGAACATCCGCCAGGTCGGCAAGCCGCGCCGGCTGCGCTCACCATGGCTCAACGGCATCAAGGAGTTCCAGGTCAGCTACGGTTAGCTCGGGTGCGTGATGCAGAACGGGTGGCCGGCCGGATCGAGCAGCACCCGCCAGTGCGTGCCGGGCTGATGGTCGGCCTTGGTGGCACCGGCTTCGAGGCAGCGCGCCTCCGCCTCGTCCAGGTCGTCGACCATGAGGTCGAGATGAAACTGCTTGGGGGAAGCGGAATCCGGCCAGGTCGGAGCCTGATGGCCGGCCACCTTCCAGAACACGATCGGAACCCCCTCGCCCTGGATCATCGCGAAGTCGTCCTGGTCGCCCATGATCTTCCAGCCCAGGATCCGGTGGTAGAACTCCGCCATCGCATGAGGATCCGCGCAATCGATACCGATCATGCCCAGCGTGGCCGCAGCGGTCATACCGGCATGGTAGCGACGGCCCGGGCCGGCATCGCGCGCTGACCCGTTGCCCGATCGGGCGGGGCCGGCTGCCCGGTCGCCGACCCGGCGAGGCGGGCCCCCGCCCGGCCGGTGCACCAGGCTGGTCCCGTGGCCGGTCCCCGAGGCGTCTTATCGACCGCCGTCCTGCTGATGGCGGTCGGTTCGGCCGTCGCCGGCTGCGGCGGCAACCCGGCCACCGACTTCTGCTCCAGCTACGGCGACGCGATGCACGGACTGGTCGTGGCCGCGCGCCAGTACGGCGCCAACCCGGCCAACTTCTCGGCAACCTACAAGTCCACAATGGACAGCCTGGGCAGCGTCCGGACCAAGGCGCCGGACGACAAGCTCCGCTCCGCCTTCGACCGCTCCATGTTCACCTTCTCGGTGTTCGACACCGAAGCGAGCCTCGCCGACCTCCTCAGCCGCGCCGACTTCTCCACCAACGCCGTCGTGCTCACCTGCGCCGAGTACGGACTCGACGTCACGGTCTAGGGCTTTTCCTTGCCCACCACCCACATCGAGAAGAACTGGGAGCCGCCGCCGTAGGCATGGCCGAGGGCGATGCGGGCGCCGTCCACCTGGTGCTCGCCGGCTCGGCCCATGACCTGCATCGCGGCCTCGGCGAAGCGGAGCATGCCGGAGGCGCCGATCGGGTTGGACGACAGGACGCCGCCGGAGGGGTTGACCGGGAGCCGGCCGCCGATCTCGGTCTCGCCGGCCTCGGTGAGCTTCCAGCCCTGGCCGGCCTCGGTGAAACCCAGGTTCTCCAGCCACATCGGCTCGAACCAGGAGAACGGCACGTAGAGCTCGGCCGCGTCGAGCTCCGCCAGCGGATCGGTGATGCCGGCCTGCCGCCAGAGCGCGGCCGCGGCGTCCCGGCCGGCCTGCGGGTTGACCTGGTCGCGCTCGGCGAACATGGTCGGCTCGGTGCGCATGGCGGTGGCGTGGATCCAGGCGACGGTGCGGCCGGCGGCGGTGGTCTCGTCGCCGATCACCAGCGCGGCGGCGCCATCCGAGGACGGGCAGGTCTCGTCGTAGCGGATCGGATCCCAGAGCATCGTCGAGGCGCGGACCGACTCGAAGGTGATGTCCGGCTGGCGCAGGTGCGCGAACTCGTTCTTGGCGCCGTTGCGCCGGTCCTTGACCGCGACCAGCGCGCCGATGTGCTCCGGGGCGCCGGCACGCCGGATGTAGGAGCGCACGTGCGGCGCGAAGTAGCCGCCGGCACCGGCGCCGACCGGCATGGTGAACGGCGGATGGATGGACAGCGCCCACATCGCGTTGGACTCGGACTGTTTCTCGAACGCCACCGCGAGCACCCGCCGGTGCACGCCGCCCTGCACCAGGCTGGCTGCCACGTTCGCCGTCGAGCCGCCGACCGAGCCGGCGGTGTGCACGCGCAGCAACGGTTTTCCGGGCGCGCCGAGCGCGTCGGCCAGGTACAGCTCGGGCATCATGACGCCCTCGAACAGATCCGGCGCCTTGCCGATCACCACCGCGTCGATGTCGGCGAAGTCCACCCCGGCGTCGGCCAGCGCCCGGTCGATCGCCTCCCGGCACAGCCCGGCGATCGACACGTCGGTGCGCTTGGACCGGTGATGGGTCTGCCCGGTGCCAAGCACCGCGGCCCGCGCCGTCATGCTGTGTCCTTTCGGCTCGCTCCGCTCGCGGGAGCGGGCCGAGGTGCGGTGTCTTCCCTCGTGCGCTGCTCGGTCGCTCGTTCCTCGCGGCCTGCGCTGCTCCTCGGTCCAGACACCGCCGGCCCGCTCATGCCTTACTCCCATCGAGCACGCACACCAGGTTCTGTTGCAGCGCCGGGCCGCTGGTGGCGTGCGCCAGGACCCGGCCGGCCGCTCCGGTCAGGATCGCCGTGGCCGACTCGCCGATCCGGGCCAGGCCGGCGGCGAACATGGGGTTCCCGCACAGGGCCCCGCCGGACGGGTTGATCCGCACCTCCTCGCCGAGCCCGATCGCCTGGCGCAACAGGATCTCCTGATGGGTGAACGGCGCGTGCAGCTCGGCCAGTTCGACACCGTCGGCGCCGGCCGCCTTCGCCGCGGCCACGGTGGACGCCGAGGTGGTGAGGTCCCGCGCGCCAAGGCTGGCCGACTCGATCCGGTGTGCGAAGCCGGTGATCCAGGCCGGGCGCTCGGCGATCTCCTCCGCGCGACCGGCGGCGGCCAGCACCACGGCCGCGGCGCCGTCCGTGATCGGCGCACAGTCGTGGGCCCGCAACGGATCGGCCAGATAGGGCTGGTCCAACAGTTCCGCGACGTCGACCCGGCCGCGAAGCTGGGCCGCCGGGTTGCCGGTCGCGTCCGCGCGGCTGCGGGCGGCCACCGCCGCCATGTCGTGCTCGGTCCACAGCCCGGCCTCGATGCCGAGCCGAGCTTGCATTCCGGCGATCGCCAGCGAGTCCGGCCACAGCGGCGCGACCAGGTACGGGTCGAGTTGCAGCGCGAGCACCCGGCGCAACTCGCCGGCCGAGGACTTGCCGAACCCGTAAACCAGCGCCGTGTCCACCTCGCCGGTGCGGATCTTCACCCACGCCTCGTACAGCGCCCAGGCGCCGTCCATCTCCACGTGCGACTCGGTGATCGGCGGGAACGCCCCGATCGCGTCCACCGCCGAGACGAACGAGAACGCCCGCCCGGCCAGGTAGTCCGACGAGCCCGAGCACCAGAATCCGATGTCCTGCTTGGACAGTTCGGTCGCGGCGAGCAGTTCCTGGAACACCGGGATGAGCATCTCGACGCCGTTGGTGGTGCCGGTGGTCTCGCGCACGTTGGGTGCCTGGGCGAACCCCACCACCGCGATATCGCGCATCACTTGCCCCTACAGGTGGTTGGCGTAGGACTCGAACGGCGCATCCTGCTCGCCGGTCGGCTCGAAGTGTTCGATGTTGCGGGTGGTGGTGCCCCATTCCTCGCGCGGCCGCCACACCGCCCGCACCCGCATGCCCATCCGCACCTCCTCCGGTGCGCAGCCGAGCACCAGGTGCAGGAACGCGATGTCCGCGCCGTCAAGCAGAACGTAGGCGGCAACGTACGGCGGGGTGATCCGCTGCCCGAGGAACGGCACGTTGACGATGCAGAAGGTGGTGACCGTGCCCCGGTCGGGTAGTTCGACGTTCTCCACGGTGAACACCCCGCAGGTGGGGCACGCGCCGCGAGAAGGCATGTACACCTTGCGGCACACCGGGCAGCGCTGCCCGATCAGCCGGCCCTCGGCCAGGCCGCGCAGGTGCACGTCCTCACCAGGCGAGACGGTGTGCCGGACGGTCAGGTGAACCGGCGTCGTGATCATCGTCACCGGCTCGGGTTCCGGACCGGACGGTCCCGACGGTGCCGGTCCGGTGGCCGGCTCGAAGCAGGCGATGTCCCGGATTCCGTTGCCGGGCCGGTCGGACCAGCGCACCCGGACCCGCATCCCGGTGCGCATCCGGTCCGGGGAGCCGGCGTCGACCGCGTGCAGCATCGGCGTGTCGGCCCCGTCGAGGCGCACCAGCGCCCAGCCGAACGGGTGCTCGAGTGGTTGCCCGGCAAGGGGTTGCGCCTGCCACGACCAGGTGAGCACGGTGCCGTCGGTGGCCACCTCGACCAGTTCGGTGAGCGGCCGCGCGGTGACCGGGTCATACTCGAGCGGCGGCACGTGCACCCGCCCGTCGCAGCCGCGCACCCCGAGCAGCCGCCGGCCGGCCAGCGCGGTCATGAACTGGCTCAGCACCAGTCCGAGCGAGCGGGTGTAGTCGAACCCCACCTCAAGCGGAGCGCTCAGTGGCGCCTGGCCAACCGTCACGAGCCGAGTGAAACACGTTCTAAGATTGTCGGCAAGAGACCGGGTAGGGAGTGGCGATGAAGCTCGGACTGCAGCTCGGGTACTGGGGTGCCGGGCCACCGGACGGCGCGGCGGAGTTGGTGGCGGAGGCCGACCGGGTCGGCTTCGACGCCGTGTTCGCCGCGGAGTCGTGGGGCTCGGACGCGTTCACCCCGTTGGCCTGGTGGGGATCGGCGACCCAACGGATCCGGCTGGGCACCTCGGTGGCACAGCTGTCCGCGCGCGCCCCCACGGCCTGCGCGATGCACGCGCTGACCCTGGACCACCTCAGCGGCGGCCGGGTGATCCTCGGGCTCGGCGTGTCCGGCCCGCAGGTGGTGGAGGGCTGGTACGGCGCGCCGTTCGGCAAGCCGTTGGCCCGCACCCGGGAGTACGTGTCGATCATCCGGCAGGTGCTCGCCCGGGAGGCGCCGGTGCGCAACGACGGTCCGCACTATCCGTTGCCGTACAACGGACCCGGCGCGGAGGGGCTGGGCAAGCCGCTGCGCCCGATCGTCCACCCGCTCCGGTCGGACCTGCCGATCTGGCTGGGCGCCGAGGGCCCGCGCAACGTCGCGCTGACCGCGGAGATCGCCGACGGATGGCTGGCGATCTACTACTCGCCGCGGCTGGCCGGGATGTACGACGAATGGCTGGACGAGGGTTTCGCCCGGCCGGGCGCGCGCCGGAGCCGGGCGGACTTCGAGGTGGCCGCGAGCGCGTCGGTGGTGATCACCGACGATCCGGCCGAGGCGATCGACCGGCTGCGCCCGGTGGTCGCGCTCTACGCCGGCGGGATGGGCGCGGAACGCCGTAATTTCCACGCGGATGTGTTCCGCCGCATGGGATACGCCTCGGTCGTCGACGACGTCGGGCGGCTGTTCCGGGCCGGGCGCAAGGCCGAGGCGGCCGCCGCGGTGCCGGACGAGCTGGTCACCGAGACCGCGATCATCGGGTCGGCAGCGCAGGTCCGGGCCCAGGTCGCGGAGTGGGAGAAGGCCGGGGTGACCCTGCTGCTGGTGCACTGCTGGACGGTCGAGCAGGTCCGCGAGCTGGCCGGCGCGGTGCTTGCCACAAACTGAAACACGTTCTAGATTGAGCCGGTGGCCTCGATCGGGTTGTGGAACATCGCGCGGTCGAGGCCGGACCTCGTCGCGATCATCGGGCCGGACGGCCGGGAGCTCAGCTACGGCGACCTCGCGGCCGTGGTCAACCGGTACGCGCACGGCCTGCGGTCGCTCGGCCTCGAACCGGGCGACAGCATCGTGCTGCTGCTGCCCAACGACACCGACCTGCCGGCGCTGTACTTCGCCGCCATGCAGATCGGGCTGTACGTGGTCGCGGTGAACTGGCACCTGGTCGGCCCCGAGGTCGACTACATCGTTCGGGACAGCGGCGCCAAGGTGTTCGTCGCGCACGAGCGGTTCGCCGATGCGGCCGTCCACTGTGGACTGAAGCACCGGTTCGCCGTCGGCGCCATCCCGGGCTTCCGGTCACTCACCGAGCTCGGCGCCGGTCAGCCGGCCACGCCGCCGGACCAGCGCACCGCAGGCGCCCCGATGCTCTACACCTCGGGCACCACCGGTCGTCCCAAGGGAGTGCGCCGTCCGCTCACCGGGGCCGACCCGCACGAGGTCCCGCCGATGGCGCCGGGCTTCTTCGGCTTCTTCGGTCTCGCGCCGTTCGACGGCCACGTGCACCTGTGCGGATCCCCGCTCTACCACACCGCCGTGCTCAACTTCGTCACGATCTCCATCCAGCTGGGACATCCCGCCGTGCTGATGGACCGCTGGACGCCGGAGGAGATGCTCCGCCTGATCGAGCGGCACCGGGTCACCCACACCCACATGGTTCCCACCCAGTTCCACCGGCTGCTCGACCTGCCCGCCGCCGTGCGCGCCCGCTATCAGGTGTCGTCGCTGCGGGCCGCCATCCACGGCGCCGCGCCATGCCCGATCGAGACGAAGCGCCGCATGCTCGAATGGTGGGGTCCGGTCGTGATCGAGTACTACGCCGCGACCGAGGGCGGCGGAACGGTGATCACCGCGCCGGAATGGCTCGCCAAACCCGGCTCCGTCGGCCTGCCCTGGCCCGGCTCGGTCGTCCGCATCCTGGACCAGGCCGGCGCGGAGCTTCCGCCAGGCAAACCCGGCCTGGTCTACATGCAGATGGGCACCTCGACCTTCGAGTACCACCGCGACCCCGACAAGACCGAGTCCGCCCGTCGCGGCGCCCTGTTCACCCTCGGCGACATCGGCTACCTCGACGACGACGGCTACCTCTTCCTCCGCGGCCGGGCCAGCGACATGATCATCTCCGGCGGCGTGAACATCTATCCCGCCGAGATCGAGAACGAACTGGCCTGCCACCCCAAGGTCGCCGACGCGGCCGTGTTCGGCATTCCCAACCCCGACTGGGGTGAAGAGGTCAAGGCCGTGGTCCAACTGGTGGACTCCGGCCCCGGCTCACCCACGATCACCGAGGAACTGCTGGCCTTCCTGGCCACCCGCGTCGCCGGCTTCAAGCTCCCGCGCACCATCGACTACGTCCCCGACCTCCCCCGCGACCCCAACGGCAAACTGTACAAACGCCTCCTCCGAGACCAGTACTGGACCGAACTCCCGGCCCCATCCGACACCTGACCCGGCCCCGCCCCTGCCAACAGCTACCTCAGGGGCACCGTGACGGCACCCAGCCACAATCAACCCGCAATCCGCACCACCGGCTGGAACGCAACAACAGCTGTAAAATTCCGGAGAGGCGGACCAGTCACTTGCCGGTGAATTGGGGGGTGCGTTTCTCGGCGAAGGCGCGGGGGCCCTCCTTGGCGTCGGCGGAGCGGAAGACCTCCATGCCGAGTTTGGCCTCGATGGCGAAGGCCTCGTTCTCCGGCAGCGCCTCGGTGGCGCGCAGGGTGTGCAGGATGGCCTGGACGGCGAGCGGGCCGTTGGCGGCGATCATGGTGGCCAGTTCGAGGGCGCGCGGGAGGGCTTGGCCGTCGGGGACGACGTGGCCGATGAGGCCGATGGAGTGGGCTTCCGGGGCGGTGATGTGGCGGCCGGTCAGCAGCAGGTCGGCGGCGATCGTGTAGGGGATCTGGCGGGCCAGGCGGACCGCGGAGCCGCCGAGCGGAAACAGACCCCAGCGGGCCTCGGAGACGCCGAACCGGGCGCTTTCGCCGGCCACCCGGATGTCGGTGGCCTGGAGGATCTCGGTGCCGCCGGCGATGGCGGGGCCTTCGATGGCGGCGATCAGGGGTTTGGTCAGGCGGCGGCCCTTGAGCAGGGGTTCGATGACGGTGGGGTCGAAGGCCGACGAGCCGGGGTGGTTGGCGGACATGGCCTTCAGGTCGGCGCCGGCACAGAACGAGCCGCCGGCGCCGGTGAGCACGCATACCCGGATGGCCGGGTCGGCGTCGACCTCGTCCCAGGCGCCGCGCATGATCGACATCATCGGGCCGGAGAGGGCGTTGCGGGCCTCGGGCCGGTTCATGGTGACGACCAGGACCGGGCCCTGGCGCTCGACGAGGCAGTGCGGAGCTTCGGTCATCGCGGCGAACCACCTTTGCGAACCGGGGATTGCCAGGAACGATAACACGTTCTAGTTTTGACGGATGGCCATCAACATCGCGGACCTCTTCGAGCACGCTGTGGATGCCTATCCCGACCGGCCGGCGGTCGCCTGCGGGGACCGGGTGGTGACCTTCGCCGAGCTGGAGCGCGGCGCCAACCAACTTGCCCACCACCTGGCCGGCCGCGGCCACGGCAAGGGCGCGCACATCGGCCTCTACGCGCACAACTCCATCGAGGCGATCCAGACGATGATCGCCGCCTACAAGCTGCGCGCCGTGCCGATCAACGTCAACTACCGCTACGTCGAGGACGAACTGCGCTACCTGTTCGACAACGCCGACCTGGTCGCGCTGGTGCACGACGAACGGTTCACCGAGCGGGTGGCCGCCGTGCTGCCGGACGCGCCGGCCGTCACCACCGTGCTGACCGTGGAGGGGCTGACCGCCACGATCGCCGGCGAGTCGGCGGAGCGGGACTTCGGCGAGCGCAGCCCGGACGACCTCTACGTGCTCTACACCGGCGGCACGACCGGCAGCCCCAAGGGCGTGATGTGGCGGCACGAGGACGTCTGGCGGGTGCTCGGCGGCGGCATCGACTTCGTCACCGGCCAACCGCTTGCCGACGAATGGGTCCAGTCCCGGCAGGGTGGCGGCCTGACCAGGCTCGCCTGTGCGCCGCTGATCCACGGCGCGGCGCAGTGGGCCGCGCTGCCCGCGATGTTCACCGGTGACATGGTGGTGCTGATGCCGAGGTTCGACCCGGCCGAGGTGTGGCGCACCATCCAGCGGCACGCGGTCCGGGTGGTCACGATCACCGGCGACGCCATGGCCCGCCCGCTGATCGAGGCCTACCGCGCCGGCGACTACGACGCCTCGTCGCTGGTGGCGATCTCCAGCCACGCCGCGCTGTTCTCCCCGTCGGTCAAGCAGGAGTACCTCGACGCGCTGCCCAACGTGGTGATCACCGACGCGATCGGCTCCTCCGAGTCGGGGTTCAACGGCCTCGGCATGGTGGCCAGGGACCGGGCCCCCGGCGGTCCCCGGGTCACCCCGGGCCCGGACACCATCGTGATCGACGAGGCGAACCAACGGGTACGACCCGGCGAGGTCGGCCGGATCGCCCGCGGCGGGCACGTCCCACTGGGCTACTACAAGGATCCGGACCGCAGCGCGTCGATCTTCGTGACCGTGGACGGCCGGCGCTACGTGGTGCCCGGTGACTTCGGCCGGCTCGAGGAGGACGGCACGCTGACCCTGCTCGGCCGCGGAAACATGTGCGTCAACACCGGCGGCGAGAAGGTGTTCCCCGAGGAGGTCGAGGGTGCGCTGAAGTCCCACCCGGACGTGTTCGACGCGCTCGTCGTCGGGGTGCCGGACGAACTGCTCGGTCAGCGGGTGGCGGCGATCGTGCAGCCGCGGCCCGGTCACACCCTGGACTTCGCCGAGCTGGATGCCCACGTGCGCAAGCACATCGCCGGCTACAAGGTGCCGCGTTCGCTGTGGACGGTCGAGCAGGTCAGCCGCGCGCCCAGCGGCAAACCGGACTACCGCTGGGCCCGGGCGCACACCGAGGAACACGAACCGGACTGGCGGTCCGCGACCACCGCGGCCCGGACCGGCTGACCGATGCGCACCGCGCTCTGCGACACGCTGGGGATCGACCACCCGATCCTCGGCTTCACGCCGTCCGAGCACGTGGCCGCCGCGATCAGCCGGGCGGGCGGGCTCGGGGTGCTCGGCTGCGTGCGGTTCAACGACGCCACCGAGTTGGACGCGGTGCTGGACTGGATGGACCGCAACACCGACGGGCGGCCGTACGGGGTGGACATCGTGATGCCGGCCAGCGTGCCGGCCGAGGGCACCCCGGTCGACCTCGAGCGGCTGATCCCCGAGAAACACAAGGAGTTCGTGGATCACACCCTGCTCCGGCTCGGCGTGCCGCCGCTGGACGGCGACGCGGCGCAGCGGGCCGGGGTGCTCGGCTGGCTGCACTCGGTGGCCCGGTCCCATGTGGACGTCGCACTGGCACATCCGATCCGGCTGATCGCCAACGCCCTCGGTCCGCCGCCGGCCGACGTGATCGACCGGGCGCACCGCGCCGGGGTGGCGGTGGCGGCGCTGGCCGGCCGGGCCGAGCATGCCGCCCGGCACGTCGAAGGCGGCGTCGACATCGTTGTGGCACAAGGGTACGAGGCCGGTGGGCACACCGGCGAGATCGCCACCATGGTGCTCGTCCCGGAGGTCGTGGACGCCGTGGGGGAGCGGGTGCCGGTGCTCGCCGCCGGTGGCATCGGCAGTGGCCGGCAGGTGGCGGCGGCCCTCGCGCTCGGCGCGGTCGGCGTCTGGCTCGGCTCGTACTGGCTCACCACCACCGAGTACCAACGCACCATGGGCCAATCGGCGCTGCAACCGGCCCTGCTGCGGGCAAGATCCAGTGACACGGTCCGATCGCGGATCTACTCGGGCAAGCCGGCCCGGCTGCTGCGGTCCCGGTGGACCGACGCCTGGGCCGAGCCGGGCGCCCCGGAACCGCTGCCGATGCCGCTGCAGAACCTGCTGGTCGGCGTCGCCCACCAGCGGCTCGCCCAATCGGGTGACCCCGATCTGGTCGCGATGCCGGTGGGGCAAATCGTCGGCCGAATGAACGAGGTCCTGCCGGTGGCCGAGGCGATGGACCGGCTGGTGCGGGAGACCGGGGACGTTCTGTCCCGCATGGACACGCTGCGGAAACGACCTCCGGCCTGACGGTCGGCATCCCTGCCCGGGGTGAATTCGGGCGCTCGCGATAACGAGCCCTGATAGCGTGTGTCGTGAGTTTGTCCACTGTTGAGACAACAACTTGGACTCTACAAACGCGAGGGGGATCTGTGCCTCCGTTCGGGTGGTCCTTGTGTTCAGGCCGTAGCTGAACCGGGAAAGGTACAAATCGTGGACGTCAGCGCGGTCCCCCCGGCGTTGCGGTCGGGCAGCCCAGCACTCTTCAAGCGCACCATCGCCCTGTCCCTGCAGCGCTGGCGCAAGGATGCCGGTCTGGCCCAGCGGGACGCGGCGAAACGGCTGGACCGCACGCCGCAACACATCAGCAACCTGGAAAGCGGTGAGCGCCTTCCGAGCGCCGCCGACTTGGAGTTACTGCTGGACATGTACGGCAAACCGGACCGGATCATCTTCATGCGCGAGCTGCTTTCCGCGGCCAAACGGGCGCGGAACTGGTGGACGGCGATGTCCGGCGCGGTACCCAAGTGGTTCGACCTGTACCTGGGCTTGGAGTCCGGCGCCTGTGAGCTGTGCACCTTCGAGACCGTGCTGGTGCCCGGCCTGCTCCAGACCCGCGACTACGCCGAGGCCGTGATCAGGGGAAACGGTGATCTCACCCCCGAACAGGTGGCCCAGTGCGTCGAGCTGCGGATGGGCCGCCAGCAGATCCTGGAACGGGCCGAGGACCCGGTGTCGTTATGGGCGGTGATCGACGAGTCGGTGCTGTACCGGCAGTACGGCGGTGAGATCGCCATGCACAAGCAGCTCACCGCGCTGCTGGAGGCGTCCGAGCGGCCGCGGATCGACGTGCAGGTCCTGCCCTACGGCGCCGGCGCCACGGTCGCCCAACAGGGGGGCAGCTTTATGGTGATGCTGTTCCCGCCGGAGATGGAGAACGACCCGGGTCTGGTCTACTTGGAACTGCTCACCGGCGGACAGTACTTCGAGAATCCGGCGGAGATCGCCGAATACCGGCGGGCGCTGACGCGCCTGCACGCACTCGCGGCCGACCAGAGCCGGTCGCGGGAACTGATCCAGCGAGCGCTGAAGGAGGTGACACGATGACCCGAACAGCTGCCATCTGGCGGGATGCGGCGTTCCGAAGGTCCAGTTTCAGCGGGTCGAGCGGCGGCAACTGCGTTGAGATCGCGTGCGCCGGCTCACTGCTTGGCGTACGCGACTCGAAGAACATCGGTTCCATGCTCGCCGTGAACGTCATGCAGGGACGTGCGTTCCTGACGGCGATCAAACGCGAGCGGCGGATCGGCACGCCGTAGCGGCTGCTGCCCGCGACGGGTGCCCCGGACCATGTCCACGTTGTGGCCCGGGGCATTCGCGGTTGCGTCTACTGTGGACTTCCTCAGCCGCCGCTCTTGCGGCGGAACGTCCGGCGGCTCGACGCCGGCCCGTGTGCCTCGTGGATCTTCGACGAGCCGTCCGCGTGGCTCGCGCCCTCCTTGGCCTTGGCCTGCTTGCGCTCGAGCGCCGCGCGGAACTGGGCGCGCACGTCCTCCGCGCCGTTGTCCTCTGCGGTGTTGTCTGGCTCCGACGTGCCAGGCATTTGTGCCTCCCGGTGCTGCGGTCAATCCGATCTCAGCCTGACACGCGCCGGGTTCCCCCGTCGAGTTGAATTGCCGCGATGTCAGCCGTGAGTGGCCGGAATCTCCCCTCCGGCCCGTCCCGCCACCAGACCGGGTCCGCGCACTGCCAGCCCTGACCGGACAGGGTTCGGCTGAGCACCTTGTGGGTGGAGGTGCGGGGCAGCCGGGGGGCGACGCGGACGAACCGGGGCAGCTGCTCGGGCGCCAGATCCGCTTGCGCGGCAAGGAACGCGGCGAACCCGTCCGGGTCGAACCGGCGGTCCCGGACCAGCACGACCGCGGCCATCACGGTCTCGCCGGCACCGGTGCGGGGGTCCGGCACCGGGTACACCGCGGCCTGGCAGATGTCCGGGTGGCGCAGCAGGATCCGCTCGATCGGCGCGCTGCCCAGCCGATGGCCGGACCGGCCGTAGAAGTAGCAGAACTGCTGCTCATCGCGGTAGGCGAGGTCGCCGCTCCAGAACATGCCGTTGCGGATGCGCCGGCCGTCGGCGGCCGAGTCCCGGTAGTAACCGGCGAACCAGCGCGGGCCGGTGGTGTTCACCAGCTCGCCGACCGCCTCCTCGGCGTTGAGCAGCCGGCCGTTGCCGTCGAACCGGGCCGGCGGGCACGGCCGCTCGGTCGCCGGGTCCAGGATGGCGACGCCGTCGTCGAGCCGGCCGATCGCCCCGGCCGGCGTGCCGGGCGGCCGGGGCAGGGCGATGCCGCCCTCGGCCGAGCCGTAGGCGTCGACCACCTCGCAGCCGAACCGTTCGGCGAACGCGGCCATGTCCCGCTCGGTGCCGTCGGTGCCGAACACCAGCCGCAGCGGGTTGTCGGCGTCGTCCGGCCGCGGCGGGGTGCCCAGCACGGAGGACAGCGGCCTGCCCACGTAGTTGGTGTAGGTGGCGCCGGTGGCGCGGACGTCGTCGAGGAAGCCGGCGGCGGAGAACCGGCGGCGCAGGGCGATGGTCGCGCCCACGGCGAGCCCGACCGACCAGCCGGCCATCACGCCGCTGGAGTGGAACATCGGCATGGACAGATAGACGGTGTCCGCCGGCCCGAGGTCGAACCGCTCGGCAAGGGCCTGGCCCGGGTAGGCGATCTTCCCGTGCGTGCAGCGCACCGCCTTGGGATCGCCGCGGGTGCCGGACGTGAAGATCAGCATCAGCAGGTCGTTCTGCGTGGCCGGGACCGCCTCGAGCGGTCGCTGCCGGTGCGAGAACAGGGACATCTGCCACGCGGCGGTGTCGATGTCGAGCACCCGGCCCTGCGCGGCACCGAGGTCGAGGTCCTCGAGCAGCTCCACGTACCGGCTCTCGGTCACCACCACCTGGCAGTCGGCCAGCCGGACGTCCCTGGCCAGCGCCGCGCCGCGGCGGGTGGTGTTCAGCCCGACCAGCACCGCGCCGGCCAGCGCCGCGCCGCCGAGCAGGAAGGAGAACTCCGGGACGTTGTCCAGCAGCACGCCGATGTGGAACGGGCCGGGCCGGCGCAGCGACCGGAGTAACGCAGCGCGATCGGCGGACTCCCGGACATGCTCGGCCCAGGACCAGCGCGCGTCCTCGAAGACCAGGCCAGGGTGGGTGTCCTGGCCTCGGGCCAGCAGCAGCTCGGTCACCGTCGGTACCGGCCGGCCGGGCTGCTGCCCCATGCAAAGCCTCCTGACTACGCGGGTTCCGCCGCGAGAACGGAACCGATCCGCCGCAGCTGGGCCGTTGCCCCACCCAAGCTGAACTCGTTTCGCTTCGCCGCAACAAAATACCGGTGTAGGGGGTACTCCTTGTCAATACCTACCCCCCCGTGGACATGAACAGCGGTATGTGCCACGCGGTGACCGGCATCCGCGGCCCAGAACTTGGCGGTGGCGGTCTCCAGTGCCGCGGGCAACCCGTCGGCCACCCGCCACGCGGCCTGCCACAACGTCAGCCGGATCGCCTCGACGTCGGTGTAGCCGTCGGCCAGCCGCTGGGCCACCGCCTGGAACGTCCCAATAGGACGGTCGAACTGCACGCGCTGGCGGGCATACTCCGCGGTCAGCTCCAGGGCCCGCTCGGCGACGCCGAGCTGGACGGCGCACAGCCCGATGGTCGCCAGGGCGGCCAACCGGTCGGCGATCCGCGGCCCGGCACCGGGTTCGCCGAGCAGCCGGTCGTCGTCCAGGCCCACCTCGTCCAGCTCGAGCACGGCCGCACCGGTCCCGTCCACGAGTTCCTGGCCACGCACCGTCACACCGGGATCGCTTGGGGTGACCAGGAAGACGGCGGGGCCGGCCTGGCCGGTGTCGGCCGGGACCAGGAACACGTCGGCGAACGGACCGGCCGGGACCGTGGTCTTCGCGCCGGACAGCCACCACCGCCCGTCGGATCGGGCCGCCCCGGTGGGTTCCGCGCCGGTATCCTCGGCCAGGGCCGCGGTCAGCACCAGCTCACCGGCGGCGGCCGGGCGCACCCAACGGTCCCGCTGCCGGGCCGTGCCGAACGCGGCGATCGTCGACGCGGCCACCGTGATGGATTCCAGGTAGGGCACCGGGGCCACCGCGCGCCCCAGTTCGGCCAGCACGGCGCACTGTTCCAGCAGCCCGTACCCGGCGCCGCCGGCCTCGACCGGCAGCGCCGCGGACAGCACGCCGGCCTCGGCCAGCAGGCCCCAGAGCGCCCGGTCGAACCGGTCCGGGCCGGTCTCGATCTCGCGCCTGCGCTGCTCGGTCAGCGCTCCGGTGAGGATGTCCCGGGTCAGCCCGGCCAGGTCGTGCTGCGCCTCGGTGAGCGAAAAGTCCATGATGTCCCCGTTTCAGCGCTTTGCGGGCGGGAGTCCGAGACCGACGGCGGCGACGATGTCGCGCTGCACCTCGTTGGTGCCGCCGCCGAAGGTGAGGATCAGGGCGGAGCGGTGCATGCGCTCGATCCGGCCGCGCAGCACCGCTCCCGGCGAACCGGTGCGGACCGGCCCGGCCGGGCCGAGCACCTCCATCAGCAACCGGTAGGCCTCGGTGGCGAACTCGGTGCCGAACACCTTGGTGGCCGACGCCTGCGCGGGGTTGAGGTCCTGCCCGACGCCCCAGGCGATCCGGGCGTTCATCAGCCGGAGGAAGTCGGCCTTGGCGTGCACCCGGGCCAGGTGCAGCTGCACCCACTCCTGGTCGATCACGCGATCACCCGACGGCAGCTTGGTCGCCTGCGCCCATTCCCGGACCTCGCGCAGGGCGAGCTGGATGGGCGCGGCCGAGGTGAGCGCGACCCGCTCGTGGTTGAGCTGGTTGGTGATCAGCGGCCAGCCGCCGTTCTCGGCGCCGACCAGTGCGGTGGCGGGCACCCGCACGTCGGAGTAGTAGGTGGCGCTGGTGGTGGAGCCGGCCACGGTGTGCACCGGGGTCCAGGAGAAGCCCGGCGTGTCCGTCGGCACGATCAGGATGGACAGGCCCTTGTGCTTGGCCGCGGCCGGATCCGTGCGGCAGGCCAGCCACACGTAGTCGGCGTACTGGATCAGGCTGGTCCACATCTTCTGGCCGTTGATCACGTAGTCGTCGCCGTCGCGCACCGCGCGGGTGCGCAGCGAGGCCAGGTCGGTGCCCGCCTCCGGTTCCGAGTAGCCGATCGAGAAGTGCAGCTCGCCCGCGGCGATCCTGGGCAGGTAGAAGGACTTCTGTGCCTCGGTGCCGTACTTCATGATCGTCGGGCCGACCGTGTTGATGGTCAGGAAGGGCACCGGGGCGCCGGCGATCGCCGCCTCGTCGGTGAAGATCATTTGGTCCAGCATGGATCCGCCGCGGCCGCCGTGCTCGCGCGGCCAGCCGAGGGTGAGCCAGCCGTCGGCGCCCAGCTGCCGCACGGTCTCCTTGTAACCCGGGCCGTACTCGCCGGGGGACTCGGTCAGCGCCGCGCGCCGCTCGGGCGTGATCAGCGCGGCGAAGTACGCGCGCAGCTCGGCCCGCAGCCGCTCCTGCTCCTCGGTGTACGCGATGCGCATCCGGCCCCTCCCGACTGTTATATAACGTGTTCTAGAAGACGATAGCCGAGAACGAGCCCGATGCTTGCTCAGAATAAGAACACGTTCTAATCTGGGCTGGTGAAAGCGGCCGTGCTCAACCAGATCGGCGACACCAAGCTCGAGCTCCGCGAGGACGTGCGCACCACCGAGGTGGGTCCGCGCGAGATCCGCATCCGGGTGCGCGCCACCGGCGTGTGCCACAGCGACCTGTCCGCCATGGACGGCACGCTGCCCGCGCTGGCGCCCGGCATCATCGGGCACGAGGGGGCCGGCGTGGTGGCCGAGGTGGGTGCGGCGGTCGAGCACCTCGCACCCGGCGACCATGTGATCGTCACGTTCGTCCCGCCGTGCGGCGCCTGCCCGAACTGCCTTCGCGGGCAACCACATCTGTGCGCCGTGCACGCGATCGCCGCGTTCACCTCGCCGCGGTTCCGGGTCGGAGACACGCCGGTGTTCGGCTACGCCGGGCTGGGCACGTTCGCCGAGGAACTGGTGGTCCCGGCCGAGGGCGCGGTCAAGATTCCCGACGACGTCCCGTTCGAGATCGCCGCGCTGGTCGCCTGCGGGGTGACCACCGGAGTCGGCGCGGTGCTCAACACGGCCCGGGTCGAACCGGGCGCGTCCGTGCTGGTGATCGGCTGCGGCGGGGTGGGAATCTCGGTGATCCAGGGTGCCCGGCTGGCCGGGGCCGCCCGGATCGTCGCGGTGGATCCGGTGCCGGACAAGCACGAGTTGGCCCGGCGGTTCGGTGCGACGCACGTGACCGCCCCGGAGGGCCTGGCCGCGCTGTCCGCCGAGCTGACCGGGAGCATGGGGTTCGACCATTCCTTCGACGTGGTCGGTATTCCGGCCACGATCCGCTCGGCGTGGGACAACGCCCGGCGCGGCGGCACGGTGGTCGTGGTCGGCGCCGGCCGGGCCGACGCCATGGTCGAGTTCAGTGCGCAGGAACTGTTCCTGCACGACAAGCGCCTGCTCGGCTCGTTCTACGGCGGGGCCAACGTGCGGCACGACTACCCGCGGCTGCTCGAGCTGTGGCGGGCCGGGCGGCTCGACCTGGACGGCATGATCAGCCGGCGGCTCGGGCTGGACGAGATCAACGAGGCGCTCGAGGCGCTGCGTGACCCGGGCACGCTGATCCGCCAGATCGTACTGTTATGAGCGAACTTGCGAGCGAATCGTTGGACACGACCCGCCGCCGAGCCTGCGAGGCGGCGGGGATCTGATGGAGCTTGACGGCAAGGTCGCCGTGGTCACCGGGGCCGGTGCCGGACTCGGCCGGGCCGAGGCGCTCGCGCTGGCCGCCGCAGGGGCGCACGTCGTGGTCAACGACCTCACCGGCGGCGGGGACACCGTCGACGAGATCGAAGCCATGGGCGGCAAGGCGATCCTGGTCGAGGGCGACATCGGCGAGCGGGCCACGGCGGACGCGCTGACCGTGGCGGCCGTCGAGCGGTTCGGCGGGCTGCACGTGGTGGTGAACAACGCCGGGGTGCTGCGCGACCGGATGCTGTTCAACATGACCGACGACGAGTGGGACCTGGTCATCCGGGTGCACCTGCGCGGCCACTTCCTGTTGTCCCGCAACGCCGCCGCGCACTGGCGGACCGAGTCGAAGCTGCGCGGCGGGCCGGTGTACGGCCGGGTGGTCAACACCTCGTCGGAGGCGTTCCTGCTCGGTCCGGCCGGGCAGCCGAACTACGCCGCGGCCAAGGCCGGGATCGTCGCGCTGACCCTGTCCACCGCGCGCTCGACGGCCCGGTTCGGGGTGCGGGCCAACGCGATCTGCCCGCGGGCGCGCACCGCGATGACCGCGACCACGTTCGGCGAAGCGCCGGCCGGTCCCGACCCGCTCTCGCCCGGACACGTCGCACCGCTCGTGGTGCACCTGGCCTCGCCCGCCGCGGACGCGGTCAACGGCCGGGTTTTCGTGGTGTACGGCGGGATGCTCGCGCTGCTGTCCGCGCCCGCGGTCGAGCGGGAGTTCGACGACGTCGCCGCCGTCGGCGCCTACTTCGCCTCCAGGGAGGAACCGTGACGCTCACCCTGCTGCCGCACCGGGACAAGGTCGGCCTGACCGACGGCGAGCTGCTGGTGGCCGGCGCCTGGCGGCCGGCCCGGGACGGCGCCACCTGGACCCACCGGCATCCGGCCACCGGCGAGGAGATCGGCACGATCGCCGTCGCCGGACCGTCCGATGTGGACGACGCGGTGCGGGCCGCCCGGCGGGCGTTCGACGACGGGCCGTGGCCGCGAACCCGGGCCGGACAACGGATCGGCCTGTTGCACCGGTACGCCGACCTGCTCCGCGAACACGCTGAGGAGCTGCGCGCCCTGCAGGCACTGGACAACGGCATCCCGCTGTCGTTCGGTGGGATCTACGCGCCCTCGGTCGGCGCCGCGGCCGACGTGTTCGACCACCACGCCGGCTGGGTGGACAAGGTCGGCGGCGAGACCCTCCCGCCGTACCAGGGCGGCGATCACCTGGCGATGACCTTCCGCGAGCCGATCGGTGTCGTGGCCGCGATCCTGCCGTGGAACGCGCCGTTCCTGCTGTTCGCCCAGAAGGTCGCGCCTGCGCTGGCCACCGGCTGCACCGTCGTGCTCAAGCCGTCCGAGTACGCCACGTTCACCGTGCTGCGCATGGTGCGGCTGCTGGCCGAGGCCGGGCTGCCGGACGGGGTGGTCAACGTGGTCACCGGGCCGGGCGACCCGACCGGCGAGGCGCTGATCACCCACCCGCTGGTTGACAAGATCAGCTTCACCGGCAGCCGGGCGGTCGGCCGGCGGATCGTCGCCGCCTCGGCCGCGACGCTCAAGCGGGTTTCCCTCGAGTTGGGCGGAAAGAGTCCGACGCTGGTGTTCCCGGACGCGCCGGACATCGGGCTGGCCGCGATGACCACGATGGGCACGGTGACCATGGGTCTGTCCGGGCAGGCCTGCGTGGCGCACACCCGGGCGCTGGTGCACCGCGACGTGCACGACCAGTTCGTCGCCGTGGCCCAGATGATGGCCGGCGCGGTGACCTACGGCGATCCGTTCGACGCCGGCGTGCTGGCCAGCCCGCTGATCAACACCCGCCAGCTGGACCGGGTGCTCGGCCTGGTCGACCGGGCCCAGGAGCAGGGCGCCACGCTGGTCACCGGTGGCACCCGGCCGGACGGCGACCTGGCCGCCGGGAACTTCGTGCGCCCCACCGTGTTCACCGGAGTGCGCAACGACATGGAGATCGCCCGCGAGGAGGTGTTCGGTCCGGTGCTCGCGGTCATCCCGTTCGAGTCGGAGGACGAGGCGGTCGCGCTGGCCAACGACACCGAGTACGGGCTCGGCGCGGGCCTGTACACCACCGACGTCCGCCGGGCCTTCCGGCTGGCCCGCCGGCTGCGCGCGGGAACCGTTGGCATCAACGGCTTCCAGATCGAACCGCATCTGCCGTTCGGCGGCTTCAAGCAGTCCGGTCTCGGCCGGGAGGGCGGCCGCAGCGCGGTCGAGGCCTACACCGAGCTGAAGACCGTGCTGATGCCGCTGACCGACGAGCTGATGTGATGGGGCGGCTCGCCGGCAAGACCGCGCTGATCACCGGGGCGGCCAGAGGGCAGGGTGCGGCCACCGCCCGGCGGTTCGTCGCCGAGGGTGCCCGGGTGGTGCTCACCGACGTGCTCGACGACGAGGGCAAGCCGCTGGCCGACGAACTCGGCGCCGCGGCCAGGTACGAGCACCTGGACGTGTCCGAGGAGGACGAGTGGGCGGCCGTGCTGGACGCGGTCGGTCCGGTCACGGTGCTGGTGAACAACGCCGGGATCCTGCACCTCTCGGCGCTGGTGGACACCACGCTGGCCGACTACGAGCGGGTGGTGCGGATCAACCAGATCGGCACGTTCCTCGGCATGCGCGCGGTGGTGCCCGGCATGATCGCGGCCGGCGGCGGCTCGATCGTCAACACCTCCTCGATCGAGGGCCTGGCCGCCGCGCCGCTGCTGGTCGCCTACACGGCCAGCAAGTTCGCCATCCGCGGAATGACCAAGGCCGCGGCGATGGAGTTGGGCCCCAACGGGATCCGGGTGAACTCGGTCCATCCGGGAATGATCGAGACCCGGATGCTGCCCACCGCGCTCGGCGGCATCGAGGTCGACCTGAGCCGGATCGGGCGCCGGCTGCCGCTGCGCCGGGTCGGGCAGGCCGGCGAGATCGCCGACCTGATCGTGTTCCTGGCCAGCGACGAGAGCTCGTACTGCACCGGCGCCGAGTTCGTCGCCGACGGCGGCGCGACCTCGGGGCACGCCCTGTCAGTAACTTGACCGGCCGCCGCTCGTTACCGCAGTAGGGCATCGGAGCTTTGCGAGGCGACATGAGCGCAGGTCGGACGGACCCGAACGTCGCCGTTCGCGGGCTGGCCCAGGTGGGCCGGCTGACCTCGTTGGCCTGGGAAGTCAGCCGGCTCACCGTCCGCCG
>NZ_DASUCC010000167.1:0-9650 GCF_035762905.1 Actinophytocola sp. | reverse complement strand
CGTAGGAGATGCTGCCCTTGCCGTCGGCCTTCTCCAGCCCGCCGATCCGGTGCTGCAACCCCGGCGTGCCCGGAATCGCCCACTCCCGGGCCAACGTCTCCGGATCCCGGACGTACGGCCAGTGCTCGCCGGAATCGTCGGCGGCGTTGGGTTCGGCGGCGAAGGCGACCGAAAGATCCGGCAGCGCCTCGACCTCCGGGACCAGCCACGGCTCGGAGCCGTTGGCGATCGAGCCGTCGGACAGCAGCAGCACCGGGGTGCGGTAGGTCAGCGCGATCCGGGCCGCCTCAAGTGCGATGTCGAAGCAGTCGGCCGGCGAGCACGGCGCCACCACCGGCACCGGGCACTCGCCGTTGCGGCCGAACATGGCCTGCAGCAGGTCGGCCTGCTCGGTCTTGGTCGGCAGCCCGGTGGACGGCCCGCCGCGCTGCACGTCGATCACCAGCAGCGGCAGCTCGGTCATCACCGCAAGCCCGATCGCCTCGGACTTCAGCGCGATGCCCGGGCCGGAGGTCGACGTCACGCCGAGCGCGCCACCGTAGGCGGCGCCGAGCGCGATGCCGATGCCGGCGATCTCGTCCTCGGCCTGCACCGTCGTCACACCGAAGTTCTTGTGCTTGCTCAGCTCGTGCAGGATGTCGCTGGCCGGCGTGATCGGGTAGGAACCGAGCAGCACCGGCAGTCCGCTGCGCTGCCCGGCGGCCACGATGCCGTAGGCCAGCGCCGTGTTGCCGGTGATCTGCCGGTAGGTCCCGGACGCCAGCTTGGCCGGCGCCACCTCGTAGGTGACCGCGAACGACTCGGTGGTCTCGCCGTAGTTCCAGCCGGCCCGGAACGCCAGCACGTTCGCCTCGGCGATGTCGGGTTTCCGGGCGAACTTCTCCCGCAGGAACCGCTCGGTGCCCTCGGTCGGCCGGTGGTACATCCAGGACAGCAGACCGAGCGCGAACATGTTCTTCGCCCGCTCGGCGTCCTTCTTGGACAGTCCGGTCTGCTCCAACGCGCCGCGGGTGAGGGTGGCCATCGCCACCTTGTGCACGACGAACCGGTCCAGCGACCCGTCGGTCAGCGGGTCGGCGTCGTAGCCGACCTTGGTCAGGTTGCGTTTGGTGAACTCGTCGGTGTTGAGAATCACCGTTCCGCCGGCCGGCAGGTCGGCGATGTTGGACTTCAACGCCGCCGGGTTCATCACCACCAGCACGTCCGGCCGGTCGCCCGGGGTGAGGATGTCGTAGTCGGCGAAGTGCAGCTGGAAGCTGGACACACCCGGCAACGTCCCGGCCGGCGCCCGGATCTCGGCCGGGAAGTTCGGCAGCGTAGCCAAATCATTACCGAACGCGGCGGCTTCGGACGTGAACCGGTCACCGGTCAACTGCATGCCGTCACCGGAGTCACCCGCGAACCGGATGACAACCCGGTCCAGCTTGCGGAGCTCGGTCGGCCGAGTGCTCCCTAGCTCGCCGTTACCCCCGTCCAGATCACCATCCATGGTGGTGCTCATGGCTTGTCGATCCCTCTCTGGGACAGCCTAGGTCTCCCGCTGCCCTCCGACCTCCAGCCTAGCCCCGCCTACCGGCTGCTTCCGTTCGCTATCTGTACATCGCCTTGAGTAGTCCACATCGTGGGCCTGGACCGCATCCAGACGCGGCACAGATCACATTTCCATTGTGAACCTTCCCGAGAGGTGGGACCGGACACCGGGCTCACCGAGATCGGGAGATCTTTTCCCGCATGGCGGCCAGCAACTCTGTGAACGCCGGCCGGGTCATCGACTCCAGCTGCGCCACCAGCTCGATCTCCACCGCCTCGGCGTGCTCGGTGAGCGTGGCGGTGGTGCGCAGCGTGTGTTTGGTCGACAGGACCAGCTCGCGCGGCGCGGCCGCGGCCGGACCGGCCAGCTCGACCGCGGCCGCCACCAGCGCATCGTGATCACCGTCGACCGTTCGGAGGGTGAGCCCGGTCCGTTCGGCGGTGGCGGCGTCGGCCTTCTGGCCGAGCACGGTCATGGCCATCGCGGTCTGCGGTCCGACGATCCGCTGCAGCATCCAGGTCATCCCGCCGCCCGGATGCAGGCCGAGCTGCAGGAACCGGGCGTCGAACCGGGCCAGCGGGCCGGCCAGCCGGACATCGCAGGCCAGTGCCAGGTTCAGCCCGGCGCCGACCGCCGCCCCGCCGACCGCGGCGATGGTCGGCAGCGAGCACCGGGCCACGGCAAGGAAACCGGCGTAGATCGAGCGCAGCCCGGTCTCGTGCGCCGCGCCGAGCGCGGTGAGGTCGGCCCCGGCGCAGAACGCCGGCGGCGCGCCGGTCACCACCACGGCGCCGATCTCCTCGTCCGCCTCGCACTCGGCGATGCGCTCGGCCAGCCGGGCGGAACTGGTCAGGGTCAGGGCGTTGCGGCGATCGGGGTCGTTGAGCGTGATCACCGCGACGCCGGCACGTCGCTCGAGCAGCACGGAGTCCGGGTCCATGGCGGCCTAGCTTATGGGGGGCTCGGGTGAGGGGGAGCGTTCGAGCAGCGTGGAGAGCACCACGGTGGACACCGTGCGGTCGATCATGTCCACCGCCCGCAGGTGTTCGAGCGCGTCCTCGAGGTGGTGGATGTTCGCCGCGCGCAGGTGCACCACGGCGTCCGCCGCGCCGGAGACGGTGTAGGCGGCGATCACCTCGGGCAGCGGCTCGAGCCGGGCCCGGATCCGGTCGGGGCTGACGTTGCCGCGGCAGTGCACCTCGACGAACGCCTCGGTGCCCCAGCCGAGGGCCTCCGGGTTGACCACGGCGGTGAAACCGCGCAGCACACCGGTGTCCAGCAGCCGGTCCACCCGGCGCTTGACCGCGGGGGCGGACAGCCCGACCACCTTGCCGATCTCGGCGTAGCTGGACCGGGCGTTGGCAACCAGCTGCGCAATGATTCGTTGGTCAATTACGTCCATGCGCAACATTCTGCCGTAAAAAGCGCCATCTGCGATATTGATTGCTTGTCGAAGCCGAACCTACATTGGATTCATGACGACCGTTCCTCTGCCCGGCGCCGGTCCGCGGCCCGCACAGCACGCCTCGATCGTCATTCCGATCGAGGACCGGATGCCGACCCGCCGCCGGTACCTGATGTGCCCGCCGCGGTACTTCACCGTCGAGTACTCGATCAACCCGTGGATGGACCCCGGCGTGCCGGTCGACACCGAGCTGGCGTTGGCGCAGTGGACCGCGCTCAAGGACGCCTACCAGGACCTCGGCCACACCGTCGAGACCATCGAGCCACAGCCCGGCCTGCCGGACATGGTGTTCGCGGCCAACTCCGGCACCGTCGTCGACGGGCGGGTGCTCGGCGCGCGGTTCCGCGCCCCGCAGCGCGCCGCCGAGGCCGACCACTACCGGCGCTGGTTCCTCGACCAGGGCTACCGCGACGTGGTCATGCCCACGGCGATCAACGAGGCCGAGGGCGACTTCGCCTGGACCGGCGAGCTGCTGCTGGCCGGCACCGGGTTCCGCACCGACCCGGAGGCGCACGCCGAGGCGCAGGAGGTGCTCGGCGTGCCGGTGGTCTCGCTGCGCCTGGTCGACCCGCGCTACTACCACCTGGACACCGCGCTGTTCGTGCTCACCGAGAGCGGGGGCGGGGCGCCGGCCAGCGTCGCCTACTACCCGGAGGCGTTCTCGCCCGGCTCACAGCGGGTGCTGCGCCGGCTGTTCCCGGACGCCGTCATCGCCACTGCGGACGACGCCGCCTGCCTCGGCCTCAACGGGGTCTCCGACGGGCGGAACGTGATCCTGCCCACCGAGGCCAAGGAGCTCGCCGACCAGCTCGCCCACCGCGGCTACCGGCCCATCCCGATCGACGTCTCCGAACTGCGCAAGTCCGGCGGCGGACCCAAGTGCTGCACCATGGAGCTGCGGGAATGATCGCCGGTCAGCGCACCAGCATGGTCAGCGCGTCGGCGAACCCGGTTCCCCCGGCGCTCCCGGTGGCCAGGCGGCGCAGCTGGATGCCGGCCACCAGCGCGACCACCGGGCCGGCCAGCCGGTGCGGCTCGGGCACGCCGAGTCCGGACAGGACGGTCAGGGCGATCTGGTCGTAGGCCGCGAAACAGGCCGTGGCCGCGTCCCGCAGCGCCGGATCCCGCCCGGCGTGCACGAACAGCTCCAGCGAGGCGATCCGCTCGCTGCCGAACGGGACTCCCTCCGCAACCTGCGCGACCAGCTCGGCCGCCTGCTCCAGGCTGACCGCCTCGCCGCGGCGCCGGTCGGCCACGTCGAGCAGCCGGGCGGTCTCCTCCCGGATGAACAGCAGCAGGCTGTCCCGCAGCAGCTCCTCCTGGGTCTCGAAGTGGTAGGTCATGGTGCCGAGGGACAGTCCGGCCTCCCGGGCGATCCGGCGGTTGGTCACCCCGCCGATCCCCTCCGCGCCGACCACCCGCAGCACCGCACGCAGGATCCGGGTCCTGGTGTCCGTCACGGCAGCTCCTCGCAAGCTCGGTGCTGCCGAACCCCGTCGCCTCGCAGGCTCGGCGCCCGGGGCAGTGCTCAATGGTTCGCTCGCAAGCTCGCTCACGGAATCCGGTACGGGGGCGTGTGCTCCTGCCACCGCCGCACTCCTTCCAGTTGCGCGGCCAGCGAGATCAGCAGTTCCTCGCCGTCCGCGGGCCCGAGCAGCTGTACCCCGACCGGCAGTCCGACACCGGTGAGCCCGGCCGGGATGTTCAGCGCCGGCCAGCCGAGCACGTTCCACGGCCAGGCATACGGGCAGGCGTCGATCATCAACCGGTCGGTCTGCCAGCCGCGCAGCCCGTCGATCGCGCCGATCGGCAGCGGCGGTTTGGCGGTGGTCGGCGCCAGCACCACGTCCACCCGGTCGAAGATCCGACCGACCCGGCGCTGGAAGATCCCCAGCGTCGACCGGGACAGCCGCAGGGCAGGCCCGCGCAGCCACCGTCCGACGTTGCCGTTGCCCCGGGTGCGCGGATCGAGCAGGGCCTGGTCGGGCACCTGGCCGCACCAGTCGGTGACGCCGGCGAGCGACCGGGGCAGGAAGTTCAGCCCGATCGGCCCGTAGTCCGGCTCGTCGCGGACCACCTCGTGGCCGAGGGCGGTCAGTGCCGTGACGATCCGCCGCACGCCGGCCACCACCTCGGCGTCCGGCCGGCCGCGCCGGACGCCGCCCCAGGCCGGGCGCAGCGACAGCGCGATCCGCAGCCGTCCGGGCTCCCGGCCGGCCGCGGCCCGGAACACCCCGCCGGGGCGGGACCCGTCGTGGTGCCCGGCCAACACGTCCAGCAGCAGCGCGGCGTCGGCGACCGTGCGGGCCAGCGGGCCGCTGGTGGTGATCCCGTTGAACAGCTCGATGTCCGGCAGCGCGGAGAGCCGCCCGCGCTGCGGCTTGATGCCGACCAGGTGGTTCCACGCGGCCGGGATCCGGATCGAGCCGGCCCCGTCCGAGCCCACCGCGGCCGGCACCACCCCGGCGGCCACGGCCACCGCCGACCCGCCGGACGACCCGCCCGGCGTGTACCCGGTGTGCCACGGATTGCGGGTGACGCCGAACGCCTCGCCCTCGGTGACCGGCCACTGGCCGAACTCGGGGGTGTTGGTCTTTCCGACGATCACCGCGCCGGCCGCCTTGAGCAGCCGGACCAGCTCGCAGTCCACCAGCTGCACCGGGAAGTCCCCGGCGCAGCCGAACGCGGTCGGCTCGCCTGCGACGTGCATGTCGTCCTTGACCGCGATCGGCACTCCGAGCAGCGGGCCGCGTTCCCCGGCGGCCAGCCGCCGGTCGGCCTCGGCGGCCTCGGCGAGCGCGGCGTCCGCCCGCACCCGGCGAAACGCGTTGAGCGTCGGCTGGGTGGCCGTCACCCGGGCCAGCGCGTCGCCGACCAGCCGGGTCGAGCTGACCGTGCCGTCGGCGAGCCGCTCGGCGAGCGCTTCCAGTCCGGCGAAGCGGAGGTCCTCGGTAGGTGCGGTGGGCACGGCCGGCTCCTTTGTTCGTTCGAACGAACGATAGCACGGTTGAGGGCGCTCGGCCGGGCAGGTGATGATGGTGCCGATGAGCGTGCAGTCCCCCCGCACGACCCGCCCACCGGTCGCCCTGTGGCGGGTACCGGTCACCCGGATCGAGCGGATCACCCCGCGGCTGGCCCGGATCACCGTGGCCGGCGCCGAGCTGGCCGGCTTTCCCGGCGCCGGAACCGACCAGAACGTGATGCTCTACTTCTATCCGGACGACGTGGTGCTGCCCGAACCGTTGACCCTGGAGTCGGCCAGGGCGATCTGGTCCCGGGCGCGGCCGCGGACCCGGACCTACACCGTCCGCCGGCACGACCCGGCCACCGGTGAGATCGACTTCGACTTCGTGCTGCACGGCGAGCACGGCCTGGCGTCCGCCTGGGCGCAGCGGGTCCGGCCCGGTGACCCGCTGATCTTCGTCGGCCCGTCGCCCGCGTACCGGCCGGACCCCGAGGCCGAGGTCTTCCTGCTGGCCGGGGACGAGACCGCAGTGCCGGCCATCGCCGCGATCCTGCCCGCGCTGCCGGCCGGGGCGCGGGCCCGGGTGCTGCTCGAGGTGGCCGACGCCGCCGAGGAGCAGCCGCTGCCGGCCGGTACCGAGGTGACCTGGCTGCACCGGGACGGCCGCCCGGCCGGGCGCACCGACCTGCTCGAGCGCGCCGTGCGCGCCGTGGACCTGCCGGCCGGCGCGACCGAGGCGTGGGTGGCCGGCGAGCGGTCCGCGGTGCTCGCGGTGCGCCGGCACCTGCTCGACGAGCGGCGCTTCCCCCGGCATCGGGTGCGCCCCACCACATACTGGCGGCACGGCCAGAGTGGCAACTAACTGACCAGGAACTTCATCGCGTTCGGGATCGTTTTCCGGGTGGCCGGCCTGGGGATGACGACACGGAGGCACGCGAGCGTGCACAGGCACTACAACGGGGTGAAGACCGCCCTGCTGCTCGGTGGCATGAGCGCCCTCATCCTGTTGGTGAGCTCGCTGTTCGGGCCTACGGCGCTGTACATCGGGTTCGCCATCGCGCTGCTGATGAACGGCTACGCCTACTTCAACTCGGACAAGCTGGCGCTGCGGGCCATGCGGGCGCACCCGGTGTCCCAGGCCGAACAGCCGCAGATGTACCGGATCGTGCGGGAGCTGGCGATCTCGGCCCGCCAGCCGGTGCCTCGGCTCTACGTCAGCCCGACCATGGCGCCCAACGCGTTCGCCACCGGGCGCAACCCGCGCAACGCCGCCGTGTGCTGCACCACCGGCATCCTCGAACTGCTCGACGAGCGCGAGCTGCGCGCCGTGCTCGGCCACGAGCTTTCCCACGTGTACAACCGGGACATCCTGATCTCGTCCGTGGCCGGCGTCCTGGCCAGCGTGATCTCGGTGCTGGCCAACCTGGCCATCTTCGCCGGCCTGTTCGGCGGCTCCGACGACAACCGCCCCAACCCGCTGACCATGCTGCTGCTCGCGGTGCTCGGGCCGGTCGCCGCCGGCATCGTGCAGATGGCCGTCAGCCGGTCCCGCGAGTATCAGGCCGACGCCTCCGCCGCCGCCCTCACCGGCGACCCGCTGGCCCTCGCCTCCGCCCTGCGCAAACTGGACGCCGGCACCCGGGCGCTCCCGCTCGCGCCGGAGCCGGCGATCGTCTCCCAGTCACACCTGATGATCGCCAACCCGTTCCGCCCCGGCGAGCGGGCCGCCCGGCTGTTCTCCACCCATCCGCCGATCGCCGACCGGATCCGGCGGCTGGAGGAGATGGCGGGCTAGGCCCCGGTCGCCCCGGCGGTCCGGGCCACGGCCATCACGTACTCGCCGTAGCCCGACTTGGCCAGCCGGCTGCCCAGCGCGTAGCAGGCCTCGGCGTCGATGAAGCCGCGCTCGAGGGCGATCTCCTCCAGGCAGGCCACCCGGACCCCGGTGCGGTGCTCGAGCACCTGCACGAACTGGCCGGCCTCCAGCAGCGAGTCGTGCGTCCCGGTGTCCAGCCAGGCGAACCCGCGGCCCAGGTCGAACAGCCGGGCCCGGCCCTGGCGGATGTACTCGGAGTTGACGTCGGTGATCTCCAGCTCGCCGCGCGCCGACGGGGTCAGCCCCTTGGCGATCGTGACGACCTCGTTGTCGTAGAAGTACAGCCCGGTGATCGCCCGGTTGGACTTCGGCTTGGCCGGCTTCTCCTCGATGCCGATCAGCTTGCCGTCCCGGTCCACCTCGCCGACACCGTACCTGCCGGGATCCTTGACCTGGTACCCGAACAGCACCGCGCCGTCCAAAGTGGACACCGCGCGGTACAGCATCTCGGAGAAGCCCACCCCGAAGAAGATGTTGTCCCCCAACACGAGGGCGACGTCGTCGGAGCCGATGAAGTCCGCACCGATCACGAACGCCTCGGCCAGGCCGTTGGGCGCCGGCTGCTCGGCGTAGCTGAACGACACGCCGAACTGCGCGCCGTCGCCGAGCAACCGCCGGAAGTGCGGCAGGTCGACCGGCGTCGAGATGATCAGGATGTCCCGGATGCCGGCCAGCATCAGCACCGACAGCGGGTAGTACACCATCGGCTTGTCGTAGACCGGCAACAGCTGCTTCGACACCGCCTGGGTGATCGGATGCAGCCGGGTCCCGCTCCCTCCGGCGAGGACGATGCCTTTCATTGCGCTCCCACGGGGCGATAGCTTCGGCAACGGTACCCGAGGCACGAACTGTTGGGGGTCGCATGACCGACGCCGCCATCACCCGCGAACGCGGCCGCGCTGACCGGTACCACGAACAACTCTGCCGGGTGGCCTACCTGGTCGGCTACTACGGCGCCCGGGCCGGCCACACCGCCAACCCCGACCTCGCCGAACTCGTCCGCCAACTCGACGAGATCACCCGCGACGATCAGCGATAGTTGGTGAACTGCAGCGCGATCCCGAAGTCGGAGGTCTTCAGCAGGGCGATGACCTCCTGCAACTGGTCCTTCTTCTTGCCGGACACCCGCAGCTGGTCCCCCTGGATCTGCGCCTGAACCCCCTTGGGCCCCTCGTCCCTGATCTTCTTGGCGATCTGCTTCGCCTTCTCCGAAGCGATCCCCTGCACGATCGTGCCGGTCACCTTGTAGACCTTGCCGGACACCGCCGGCTCGCCGACCTCGAACGCCTTCAGCGAGATGTTGCGCTTGATCAACTTCTCCTTGAACACGTCGATCGCCGCGCGGCAACGCTCCTCGGTCTCCGCCTGGATGGCCACCGCCTCCCCGGCCCAGCTCACCTGCGCCCCCGTACCCCGGAAGTCGAACCGCGTCGACAGCTCCTTGGCAGCCTGGTTCAACGCGTTGTCCACCTCCTGCCGGTCGACCTTGCTCACCACGTCAAACGACGGATCCGCCACAGAACCTCCACCTCCACCCGTTCGGAGTCGCCCGGATGCTACCCCCCACCCCACACCCCCACCCCCGCCCCGAACCCGTTTGCACCCCACCACCCCGCCCCAGGTAAAGTTTCGCCGACCCCGGCGGGTTGCCCGAGTGGCCAAAGGGAGCTGACTGTAAATCAGCCGCGAAAGCTTCGGAGGTTCGAATCCTTCACCCGCCACCATCACTGCAATTCCACCGTTTCCTAAGGGACTGAGTCCCGAAGCGGGTAGCGGATTGGTCTGGTCCAGGCCCGTTGATCAGGTTGAAGTA
>NZ_DASUCC010000166.1:0-4575 GCF_035762905.1 Actinophytocola sp. | reverse complement strand
TGCGGGCGGAGAGCACCCACGGCACCAACTCGGCCGGCGCGGATTCGGGCTCCGGCACGGCGGGCGCCGCCTCCAGGATGGCGTGCGCGTTGGTTCCGGTGCCGCCGAACGAGGACACCGCGGCGCGGCGCGGCCGGCCGGTGTCCGGCCACGGCACCGGCTCGGTCAGCAACTGCACCGCGCCGGCCGACCAGTCCACCTCGGGGGTGGGTTCGTCCACGTGCAGCGTCCGGGGCAGGATCCCGTGCCGCAGCGCCAGCACCATCTTGATCACGCCGGCGATGCCGGCCGCCGAGCCGGTGTGGCCGATGTTCGACTTGACCGAACCGAGCCACAGCGGGGTGTCCCGGTCCTGCCCGTAGGTGGCCAGCAACGCCGACGCCTCGATCGGATCACCCAGCCTGGTCCCGGTGCCGTGCGCCTCCACAGCGTCCACATCGGACGGTGCCAACCGGGCGTTCGCCAACGCCTGCCGAATCACCCGCTGCTGCGCCAACCCGTTCGGCGCGGTCAACCCGTTCGACGCCCCGTCCTGGTTCACCGCCGAACCCCGCACCACCGCAAGAATCCGATGCCCGTTGCGTTTCGCGTCCGACAACCGCTCCACCAGCACCAGGCCCACACCCTCACCCCAGCCGATCCCGTCGGCAGCCGCCGCGAACGGCTTGCACCGCCCGTCGGCGGCCAGCCCGCGCTGCCGGCTGAACTCGGTGAACGACACCGGCGACACCAGCGCCGCCACCCCGCCGGCCAGCGCGAGGTCGCACTCGTTCTGGCGCAGCGCCCGGCAGGCCAGGTGCAGCGCGGTCAGCGAGGACGAGCAGGCGGTGTCCACGGTCACCGCCGGGCCTTCGAGCCCGAAGGTGTAGGAGATCCGGCCGGACGCCCCGGCGGTGCCGGTGCCGAACAGGAAGAAGCCCTCGGCGTCGCCGCCGGCCGAACCGCCGACCCCGTAGCCGACGAACGAGGCGCCGACGAACACCCCGGACCGGCTGCCGCGCAACCCGGCGGGATCGAGCCCGGCCCGCTCGAACGCCTCCCAGGACGCCTCGAGCAGCAGCCGCTGCTGCGGGTCCATGGCCACCGCCTCGCGCGGGCTGATTCCGAAGAAGGGCGCGTCGAACCCGGCGACGTCCTCGACGAACCCACCCTCGCGGGCGTAGGAGGTTCCGGGGTGGTCCGGGTCGGGGTGGTAGAGCGCGTCGACGTCCCAGCCGCGATCGGCGGGGAAGCCGGAGATCGCGTCGGTGCCGTCGGCGACCAGCCGCCACAGGTCCTCCGGCGAACCGACCCCGCCGGGGAACCGGCAGCTCATCCCGATGATCGCGATCGGCTCGTCGGTGTCGGCGGCGGCCGGCGTGGCCGGTGCGGAAGTTCCGGTGCCCAGCAACCGGTCCAGCAGGTGGTCGGCAAGCGCGGTGGCGGTCGGGTAGTCGAACACCGCCGTGGTCGGCAGCCGGGTGCCGGTGGCGGTGCGCAGCCGGTTGCGCATGTCCACCGCGGTCACCGAGTCGAAGCCCAGCTCGCGGAAGGCGCGGTCCGGCTCGATCGGCGCCGGGTCCGGGTAGCCGAGTGCGCCGGCGGCCTGGGTGCGCACCAGGTCGAGCAGGAACGGGCGCCGGTCGGCTTCCGGCAGCGCGGTGATCCGCTGCCGCAGCGCGGAGTCCCCGGTATCCGGCGCGGCTTCGTCGGCCTCGGCGAGCACCCGGCGCGCCTCCGGCAGGTCGGCGATCAGCGGCCGGGTCCGGCTGACCGTGAACGCCGGCACGAACCGCTCCCAGTCGATGTCGGCCACGGTCAGGCAGGTCTCCCCGGCGGCGATCGCCTGCTCCAGCGCGGACAGCGCGAGCCGCGGGTCCATGCCGCGCAGCCCGCGCCGGGCGAGCCGCTCGGTGGCCGCCGCGTCGGTCATCCCCCCGTCGGCCCACCCGCCCCAGGCCACCGAGGTGGCGGCCAGGCCCCGGTCCCGCCGGTTGCGGGCCAGCGCGTCCAGGTGTGCGTTGGCGGCGGCGTAGCCGGCCTGCCCGCCGCTACCCCAAACCCCGGCGCCGGAGGAGAACAGCACGAACGCGTCCAGCGGGGTGTCGATCAGCTCGTCCAGGTTGGTGGCGCCGTCGACCTTGGCGGCGACGACCTCGGCCAGCTCGGCCGGGTCCATGTCGGTCAGCGGGGTGGCCTGGTTGATCCCGGCCGCGTGCAGCACGGCGGTCACCGGATAGCGGGCCAGCAGGTCGGCGAGCTGCCCTCGGTCGGCGACGTCGCAGGCGGCGAGCACGACGACGGTGCCGAGCGCGGTCAGCTCGGCCGCGAGCTCTGCGGCGCCGGGCGCGTCCGGGCCACGCCGGCTGGCCAGCACCACCCGCTCGGCGCCGCGCTCGGCCAGCCAACGGGCCAGCCGGCCGCCGATGGCCCCGGTGCCGCCGGTGACCAGCACCGTCCCATGTGGACTCCAGCGCTGCCCGGCGGTTCCGGCCGGGGCTCGCACCAGCCGCCGGGCGAACACGCCGCCGCGCCGCACCGCGAGCTGGTCCTCGGTGCCGATCCCGGCCAGCGCGGCGACCAGGCCGGCGGCGGCCCGGTCGTCCAGCTGCTCCGGCAGGTCGATCAGGCCGCCCCAGGTGTCCGGCAGCTCCAGCCCGGCCACCATGCCCAGGCCCCAGACCTGTGCCTGGGCCGGGTGGCGCAGCCGGTCGCCGTCGCCGGTCGACACGGCGCCGCTGGTGGCCAGCCACAGCGGGGCGCGGACCTCGGCGCCGGCCAGCGCGCCGATCAGCTCCAGGGTCGCGGCCAGTGGCTCGTCAAGGGCGAGCAGCGAGAGCACACCGGCCAGGTCGGTTTCCCCGGCCAGCTCATGCCGGCTGGCCACCCGCACCTCGGCACCGGCCGCGCGCAGGGCCGCCGCGTACGGCTCGGCCTCGGCGCCGGTTCCGGTGACCAGCAGCCAGGTGCCGGACAGCGCCGGGCCGGTCGGCCCGGACACCGGGCGCCAGGTCACCCGGTACCGCCATCCGTCCACAACGGACTGATCGCGGTGCCGGCGGCGCCACGACGACAGCACCGGCAGCGCCGCGCCGACGGTGGCGCGAGACTCCTCGTCAGCACCATCGATGGCCAGCGCCTCGGCGAGGCCGGTCAGGTCCTCGCGCTCGACCGCGGCCCAGAACCGGTCGTCGGCCGGGTCCGCGATCGGGCCGGTGGCCGGGTCGAGCCAGTAGCGGTCGTGCTGGAACGGGTAGGTGGGCAGGTCGGCGTGCCCGCCGGTGGGCAGGTCCAGCGGGCCGCCATGGGCCCAGAGTTCGGCGGCCGAGGTCAGGAACCGGTCGAGCCCACCCTGATCGCGGCGCAGCGTGCCGATCGCCACCGCACCCTCCACCTCGCCGAGCGCCGGAACCAGCACCGGATGCGGCGACACCTCCACGAAGAACCGGTAACCCCCGTCCAGCAAGGTCCGGGAGGCCGACTCGAATTGCACGGTCTGGCGCAGGTTGCGATACCAGTACCCCGCATCCAACCCGGCCGTGTCGACCCATTCGCCGTCCACTGTGGACAGAAATGGTATGGCGCTCGTTCGGGGCTCGATCCCGGCCAAGGCGTCGAGCAACTGGTCGTGGATCCGCTCCACGTGGGCCGAGTGCGAGGCGTAGTCCACCGCGATCCGCTTGGCCCGAACATCCTCGGCCCGGCACGCCTCCAGCACCGCGTCCAACGCCTCGGGCTCCCCCGCCAGCACCACCGACGCCGGCCCGTTCACCGCCGCCACCGACACCCGATCCCCATACGGCACAAGCAACTCCCGCACCCGACCCACCGGCGCGGCAACCGACACCATCCCGCCAAGCCCCGCCAACCGCTCGGCAATCGCCTTCGACCGCAACGCCACCACCCGCGCACCATCGGCCAGGCTCAACCCACCGGCCACCACCGCAGCGGCGATCTCGCCCTGCGAATGCCCCACCACCGCATCCGGCTCCACCCCCACCGAACGCCACACCTCGGCCAGCGACACCAACACCGCCCACAACACCGGCTGGACCACGTCCACCCGGTCCAACTCGCCGCCGTGCAACACCTCCAGCAACGACCAATCCACAAACGGCGCCAGCGCGCGGTCACACTCCGCGATCCGAGCCGCGAACACCGGCGAGGAGTCCAACAGACCCCGGGCCATGCCCACCCACTGCGAACCCTGACCCGGGAACACGAACACCACCCGACCGGCCCCCGCCTGCCCGGTGACCAGACCCGGCGCCGGCTCCCCCGCCGCCAGCGCGGCCAGACCCGCATGCACAACTTCGGACTCCCCCACCAGCGCCGCACGATGAGCGAACGCCGAGCGGAAGCCGAGTTCCGTCGCGACGGTGGCCGGGTTCGCGTCCGGGTGGGCGGCCAACCAGGCGTGCAGCCGGCCGGCGGCCGTGCGCAGCGCGGCATCGGTGCGGGCGGAGAGCACCCACGGCACCAACTCGGCCGGCGCGGATTCGGGCTCCGGCACGGCGGGCGCCGCCTCCAGGATGGCGTGCGCGTTGGTTCCGGTGCCGCCGAACGAGGACACCGCGGCGCGGCGCGGCCGGCCGG
>NZ_DASUCC010000165.1:0-35617 GCF_035762905.1 Actinophytocola sp. | reverse complement strand
GCGTTCGCCCGGGTGGACGCCTCCGCGCAGGCCGCGTCGACCCACGCGAACACCGTCGCCGAGAACGCCCGGCTGCTCAAGGCCGCCGCCGGCCGGCTGGACGGCATCATCGGCGAGATGCGCGGCACCGTGACCGCGGTCAAGGACTTCGACGAGCAGAAACGCAAACAGCAGCAGGAGACCGGCGCCGACCGCATCCAGCTTGCCCAGAACGCGCCCAAGGCCGACGAACGCCAGCGGGACAAGGCGATCCGCGTCCTGGACGGCATCGCCAAGGAGCACCCGGTCAGCGTTGCCGCGGTCGCCAGACGTCCGGTCGCGGCGGCGATGGACATCCTCAGGGGGATCGGCATGCGGACCGGGGCCGGGGGGCTGAGTGAGAGCCTGGGCAACTGGATGGCCGGCAGCCTGCAGGCGGGGGAGATCGGCGACCACTACGACCGGGACGTCCGCGACATTCTGGTGAAGGAGCCGACCGACGCGAACCTGCGGGAGCTGGCCCAGCGGGAGACCGAGTTCTGGAACTCCAACCGAGGCAGCACCGTCGGCGCGCTGATGACCGAGGACATGCGGTACAACACCCTGATCAACGCCAGGAACCAGTGGTTGCTGGAGTTCTCGCCGACCGAACGGGGCGAGATCATGAACCGGCTCGGCCTGCGGTAGCGGGTTCGGCGCCGAGGGCGGCGATCAGGTCGGGGACGCGGCCGATGAGTTGGGCGAGCGAGATCGGATTCAGGTAGTCGCGGTAGTGCACGATCTCGCCGGCGCGCACCCGGATGATGCCGAGGGCGCGCAGCTCGTACGGCGCGTTGGTCACGTGCGACCTGCCGCGGTGCACGATCTCGGTGACCACCACCTCGGGGTCGTCGGTCTGGTAGACCTCGGAGGTCACCTGCTCCAGGTCGAACATGCCGCGCAGTTCCTTGCGGGCCGCGAAGAACTCGCGGATGCTCGCGCGTCCGGCCACTGTGGACCGGTACCCGGGCACGAAGAATGGGTACTCCAGCACGCCGTCCTCGGCGAACAGGTCGGCGAACTCGATGCCGTCGCCGCCTTCGACCATGCGGTGCACCAGCTCGGCGACCTCCCGGGGTGTGCGGGACATGGCGGCCTCCTATAATCGGAACGATGGACCCGGTTAATCCCGACGATACGGAACGCGCGCCCCGGTTGTCAACGCGGCCGCTGCGGGCCGATGCCCAGCGCAACCGCGCCCGGGTACTGGCCGCCGCCCAGGATGCGTTCGCCGCCGACGGGCTGGCCGTGCCGCTGGACGAGATCGCCCGGCGGGCCGGCGTCGGCGCGGGCACCGTCTACCGGCACTTCCCCACCAAGGAGGCGCTGTTCGAGGCGGTCATCCTGGACCGGCTGACCAGGATGGTGCGCTATGCGCAGTCGCTGGCCGAGGCCGACGAACCCGGTCCGGCCTTCTTCGAGATGCTGCACCGGCTGGTCACCGGGGCCAGCGGGTCCAGGGACCTGGCCGATGCGCTCGCCGGCTCGGACCTCGCGTCCGCCGGACAGATCACGGCCGCCAAGCGGGAGCTGACCCAGGCCGGCGAGGTCCTGTTGCGCCGGGCTCAGACCGCCGGGGCGGCGCGCGGCGACATCGACATCGACGACCTGATGGCGCTGGTCACCGGCGCCACCATGGCGTTGCGGCAGCCCGGCGAAGCCAGCCGGCGGGACGCGGTGTACGCGGTGCTGCGCGACGGCCTGCGCCCGCCAGGCCGATCGGGTTGACGTCGAACGAGCCCAGGTCGCGGGCGATGATCTCGGCCAGTCGCGCCAGCTCCGGCATGATCCCCTCCTTCGAACGTCCTATCAGGAGGAACCGCGTCCGGCGGGCGGGATACAAGGTCTGCCCGAAGGTGCAGCCGGGTCAGCTCGGGGTGGGCAGGTGCTCGAGCGCCTCCGCCAGCTCGGCGGCGGGCAGCTCCCGGTCCACCATCTCGCCGGCCAGGTAGCTGGCGTAGGCGGGCAGGTCGAGGTGCGCGTGCCCGCACAGCGCCGTGAGGATCACCTTCTCCTCGCCGGTCTCCTTGCAGCGCAACGCCTCCCGGATGCACTCGGCCAGCGCGTGGGTCGGCTCGGGCGCCGGCAGGATGCCCTCCGCACGGGCGAACCGGACCCCGGCGGCGAAGCACTCGTTCTGCGGGATGGCCACCGCGTCGACCAGCCCGAGCTCGACGATGTGCGACAGCAGCGGGGACATCCCGTGGTAGCGCAGGCCGCCGGCGTGGATCGGGTCCGGGACGAAGCCGTGGCCCAGCGTGTGCATCTTGAGCAGCGGGGTCAGGCCGGCGGTGTCGCCGAAGTCGTAGGCGTACACGCCGCGGGTCAACGACGGGCAGGCCGCCGGCTCGACGGCCCGGATCACCGGCGTGATCCGGCCGGCCAGCTTCTCCCGCAGGAACGGGAACACCAGGCCGCCGAAGTTCGACCCGCCGCCGGTGCAGCCGACGATCAGGTCCGGGCGGTCCCCGGCCAGCTCGAACTGCCGGACCGCCTCCTCGCCGATCACCGTCTGGTGCATCAGCACGTGGTTGAGCACGCTGCCGAGGGCGTAGCGGGCGGTCGGGTCGCCCGCGGCCATCTCGACCGCCTCGCTGATCGCGATGCCCAGACTGCCGGTCGAGTCCGGATTCTCGGCCAGCACCGCCCGGCCGGCCCGGGTGCGGTCGGACGGGCTCGGATGGACGGTGGCGCCGTACGTCTCCATCATGATCTTGCGGTACGGCTTCTGTTCGTAGGAGGCGCGCACCTGCCACACCTCGCAGTCCAGGCCGAACCCGGCGCAGGCGAACGCGAGCGCGCTGCCCCACTGGCCGGCACCGGTCTCGGTGGTCAGCCGGGCGACGCCCTCCGCCGCGTTGTAGAACGCCTGCGGCACCGCGGTGTTCGGCTTGTGCGAGCCGACCGGGCTGACGCCCTCGTACTTGTAGTAGATCCGAGCCGGGGTGCCGAGCGCCCGCTCCAGCCGGTGCGCGCGGAACAGCGGCGACGGGCGCCACAGCCGGTACACGTCGAGCACCTCGCCCGGGATGTCGATGTACCGGTCGGTGCTCACCTCCTGGGCGATCAGCGCCTGGGGGAACAGCGGGGCGAGGTCGTCCGGGCCGACCGGCTGCCCGGTGCCCGGGTGCAGCGGCGGCGGGGGCGGTGCCGGCAGATCGGGCACGATGTTGTACCAGGTGGTCGGCAGCTCCGACTCGTCGAGCAGGTACTTGGTTCGCATCCGGCCACAGTAGGTCCGGTCACGGCAGATCCGCGAGTACCAGTCCGCTTCTCGGCTTCGGGGTGAAGAACGTGCTCTTGCGCGGCATCCGCCCGCCCCGCTCGTACACCGCGAGCACGTCGGCCAGCGGCACCGGCGCCATCCGCAGCACCGCGTCGGCGTCCGTGGGCGGCTCCCGACCCTCCGGCAGCGCGCGGATGTTGGGTCCCTCCGGATCCAACCCGAGCGCCTTGTCCAGCAACAGGTTCTCCACCACCGCATGGTCGACGTCGCCGGTCCTCGGCAGGTCGACCACCAACGTCGCATCCGGACAGTCCACGACGACCCGCCCCCGTGCCGGCGGGCCATCGCCCGCCCGCACCGTCACCCCGACCCGCCGCCAGGCAGCGGTCAGCGCCGTCGCGTCCAGCCCGGTCCCCACCACCACCCGGTGAAACGCCCCGATCCGCAACCGCGGCCCGGCCGTGACCAACCCGAGCAGGCTGCCCAACCCGGCCGCCCGCGCCGCCGCCACCCGATGGTTCCCGTCCGCCACCAGCAACTCCCCCGCCCCCAACTCGATCCCGCCCTTGATCACCCACACCCGGTGCCGCCGGCCCCCCGAGTCCACCGTGGACACCGCCGGCTCCCCCGCCGACCGGATCAACTCGCGCAGGGTCGCCGTCACCCGCTCGCCCTCCCGCACCGGCACCAACATCGCCGCACTCGTCAGACACCCCAACCCGGAGATCACGGCGGCCCGCTCCCGCACCACCGCCGGATACACGTCCTCCCCGTGCACCACCCCGTCCAGGCCCACCATGCCCAGCACCCCGACCACCGACCCGTCCGGCCCATCCACCGCGTACGGCGCCACGAAGTCGTCCACCCGCCGGTAAGCCGTGCCCTTCAACACGGTCAACGCCCGCCGCGCCCCCGGCAACGCGCCCGCCAGGTCACCCCCGGCCACCCGATGCGGATGCTGCACCCCCAACAACCCCCGCCGCGCCCCGGGATCCCGCGCAAGCACCTCCCCCACCCGCTCCGGCTCGGCGAACTCGTCGACGTCCGGCCCTGGCACCTCCCCGCGAACCACCCACCCCCGCCGAACCGCCGCGACCCCGCTCACGGGTCAGAGGCCGACGGTGGAGTAGAGGGAGCCGATTTCGGGGCGGGTGAGGGGGCGCAGGGTGCCGGCGCGTTGGTCGCCGAGGTGGACGTCGCCGACGCGGGTGCGGACCAGGCGTTGGACGGGGTGGCCGACTTCGGCGAGCAGGCGGCGGACGATGTGCTTGCGGCCTTCGTGCAGGACGACCTCGACGAGGGTCTTGCCGGGCAGGGAGTCGACGACGCGGAAGGAGTCGACGGTGACGAGGCCGTCGTCGAGGGTGACGCCGTCGCGGAGGGTGCGGCCGAGGTTGCGGGGGACGCGGCCGGCGACCTCGGCGAGGTAGGTCTTCAGGACGCGGTAGGACGGGTGCATGAGTCGGTGGGCGAGGTCGCCGTCATTGGTGAGGAGCAACAGGCCTTCGGTTTCGGCGTCCAGGCGGCCGACGTGGAACAGGCGGTCGCGACGGCCGCGGAGGTAGTCGCCGACGCACGGGCGGCCGCGTTCGTCGGCCATCGTGGTGTGCACGCCGCGGGGTTTGTTCAGCGCCAGGTGGATCAGGTCGTCGCGGACGACGATGCGGACGCCGTCGACGTGGATCACGGCGGTGAGCGGGTCGACACGCCGGCCGAACTCGGTGACCACCTCGCCGTCGACGCTGACCCGGCCCTCGGCGATCAGTTCCTCGGCCGCCCGGCGTGAGCCGACGCCGGCCTTGGCCAGCACCTTCTGCAACCGGATGCCGGGCGGTTGCGGATCACGCGGTTCAGACATCGTCGATCGAGTCCACTTCGGGCAGCAGCGGGGCGATCGGGGGCAGCTCGTCCAAAGAGGACAATCCGATCCGCTCGAGGAACAACTCGGTGGTGCGATAGAGAATCCCGCCGGTGTCCCGGTCGGTGCCGGTCTCCTCGATCAGCCCGCGGGCCAGCAGGGTGCGGATCACGCCGTCGACGTTCACCCCGCGCACCGCGGCCACCCGGGCCCGGGTCACCGGCTGCCGGTAGGCGATCACCGCGAGCGTCTCCAGCGCGGCCCTGGTCAGCCGGGACCGCTGCCCGTCGAGCAGCAGCTTCTCCACGAACGGCGCGAACCGGTCCCGGGTGTAGAACCGCCAACCGCCGCCGACCTGCCGCAGGTCGATCCCGCGCCCCTGCTCGGTGTACCCGTCGGACATCCGCCGCAGCGTCGAGTGCACCCGGTCCAGCGGCGCGCCCACCACGGTGGCCAACAGGTCCTCCTCGGCCGGCGAGTCCACCACCAGCAGCAACGACTCGAGCGCGGCCTCCAGGTCGGCGTCCTCGGCCAGCTCCGGCACCTCGCCGTCGGCCATCGGAACCTCGGCGGCCATTTCCTCCGGTTCCGGAGACTCCGCAGACTCCTCCGGCTCCGCAGACTCCGAACGCTCCTCCGGCTCCGCAGGCTGCTCCGTCGACACCGCAGGCTCCGCCGACACTTCCTCCGGCGCGCTCACCCGTACTCCTCTTCTTCTTCCTCGTCACCACCGGACCGCTCCGCGGCCGCCGTCGCGTCGGCGACGGTGCCGCCGGTCCAGTGCACGTGCAACTCGCCGAGCGCGTCGGGCTGCTGGAACGCCACGACCGACTCCTTGTACAGATCGAGCAGGGCCAGGAAGCGGGCGACCACCTCCACCGTATGGGTGCAGTCGGCGATCAGCTCGGCGAACGTGGCCCGCCCGGTCGAGGCCAGCCGCACCCGCAGCAGCCCGGCCTGCTCCCGCACCGACACCCTGGACATGTGCAGGTGGTCGATCGAGATCGTCGGCGGCGGCTTCGGCCGGAACACGGCGGCGGCGATCTCGGCGAACCGGTTGGCGTCCACGCCAAGCATGACCTCGGGCAGCAGTGCGGAGAACCGGTCCTCCAGCGCCACCGAGCGCGGGTAGCGGCGCAGCGCCCCGGCCTCCAGCTCACCGAACAGCGCCGCCACCTGCTTGTACGCCCGGTACTGCAGCAGCCGCGCGAACAGCAGGTCGCGCGCCTCGAGCAGGGCCAGGTCCTCCTCGTCCTCGACGTCGCCGGAGGGCAGCAGCCGAGCCGCCTTCAGGTCCAGCAGGGTGGCCGCGACCACCAGGAACTCGGTGGTCTCGTCGAGGTTCCAGTCGTCGCCGAGCGAGCGGATGTGCGCGATGAAGTCGTCGGTCACCCGGTGCAGGGCCACCTCGGTGACGTCCAGCTGGTGCTGTGAGATCAGCTGCAGCAGCAGGTCGAACGGCCCCTCGAAGTTGGCGAGCTTGACCGTGAACCGGTTGCTCTCCGGCGGCGGTGCGACGTCATGGGGCGAGGGGGCCACAACCGCCACTATGAAGCATCCTGCCGCAGCCGCCGCACGAGCATCGAGTTCTCGCCGTTCTCCTCAAGGTCGGCGAGCATGATCGCGACCGCCTCGCGGACCACCCGGCCGCGGTCGACGGCGACGCCGTGCGCGGCGCGCAGGGCCAGCCGGGAGTGCTCGAGCGCGATCAGCTCCTCGTCGGAGACGTACACGGTGATCTTGGAGGTGTGCTTCTGGCGCGGCGAGCCGCGCCGCGCCTGCCCCGGTCTGGCCCGGTGCGAGCTGGGCGCCTGGCCGGCGTCGAACCAGTCGGCGGCCGGCGGCTCGGACCGGCCGGTCGACCGGAACAGCTCGGCGGCGCCCGGTAGCGAGGTTCTCCGGGTCACCTGGCGAACACTTCCTGGGTGACCACTTCCCGGGCGATCACTTCCCGGGCGAGCTGGCGGTACGCCTTCGCCCCGGCCGACCGGGGTGCCCACTTGGTGATCGGCTCGCCGGCCACCGTGGTCTCCGGGAACCGCACCGTCCGGTTGATCACGGTGTCGAACACGGTGTCGCCGAACGCCTCGACCACCCTGGCCATGACCTCGCGGTTGTGCACGGTGCGCGGGTCGAACATGGTGGCCAGGATGCCGGTGATGTCCAGCTTGGGGTTGAGCCGCTCGCGCACCTTCTCGATCGTGTCGATCAGCAGCGCCACCCCGCGCAGGCTGAAGAACTCGCACTCCAGCGGGATGAGCACGCCGTCGGCGGCGGCCAGCGCGTTCACCGTGAGCAGGCCCAGCGAGGGCTGGCAGTCGATCAGCACGTAGTCGTAGTCGGGGATCACCGGGCGCAGCGTGCGGACCAGGGTGTGCTCCCGGCCGACCTCGGCCACCAGCTGCACCTCGGCCGCGGACAGGTCGATGTTGCTCGGCAGCAGGTGCATGTTCTCCACACAGGTGGGGATCACCACGTCGTGCACGTCGGCGGACCGCTCGATGAGCACGTTGTAGATCGTCTGCTCGAGCTGGTGCGCCGGGATGCCGAGGCCGACCGACAGCGCGCCCTGCGGGTCGAAGTCGACGATCAGCACCCGCCGGCCGAACTCGGTCAGCGCGGCGCCGAGGTTGATGGTGGACGTGGTCTTGCCGACGCCGCCCTTCTGGTTGCACAGGGCCAGCACCTTGGCCGGGCCGTGCCCGTTGAGCAGCGGCGGCTCGGGGATGTGCCGGCGTGGGCGACCGGTCTGGCCGTGGCCGTTGGTGCTGACGTCGTCGAGCGCTTCGTCGTCGTCGGAGGCGGCGCGCGGCGAAAGGCTCAGCTCACGTTCGGAGGGCTGAAATGTCGACATGGCGACCTGGCTCCTTGTCGTCCCGACAATCTCGGCCGCATCCTAAGCGCGGGTGCACCGGCTCCCGGCGAGGCTCGCCGGTACGTGACTCTGCAATAGTGGCGCCATGTCCGACCTGGTCACGGGCGAAGCCGTACCGCTGGACCTGCGGCTCGCGAGGTTGGCCAGTCGCGGTGTCGCCCTGCTCATCGACGTGTCGCTGCAGCTCGCGGTGCTGTTGGTGATCGGCGCGTTCGGGGTCAACTCGGATCTGGACACGGCGCTGCTGGCCGCGATCGGCGTGCTGATCCTGGTCACGGTCATGGTCGGCTATCCGGTGACGTTCGAGACCCTGTCCCGGGGCCGCTCGCTCGGCAAGATGGCGCTGGGCCTGCGGGTGGTGCGCGAGGACGGCGGGCCGGTCCGGTTCCGCCAGGCCCTGGTCCGCGGGCTGGCCGGGTTCTTCGTCGACTTCTGGGTGCTCGGCCTGTTCGGCACGGTGGCCGTGGTGGTGTCCGGCATCTCCGCGAAGGGCAAGCGGGTCGGCGACTACCTGGCCGGAACCGTCGTGGTGCAGGAGCGCATTCCGGTCCAGGCGGTACCGCCGGTGGCCATGCCGCCGCAGCTCGCCGGCTGGGCCGCCGGCCTCGACGTCGCCGCGCTGCCCAACGATCTGGCCCTGGCCGTGCGGCAGTACCTCGGCCGCTACCACCAGCTGCATCCCGGCGCCCGCGACGCGCTCGGTGCCCGGCTGGCCGAACAGGTGAGCGGTCATGTCGGCGCGCCGCTGCCGGCGGACGGCTCGGCACCGGCCTATCTGGCCGCCGTGCTCGCCGAGCGGCGGGCCCGGGAACAGGCCCGGCTGTGGGCGCCGCCGCCGGTGCCCCCGGCCCCTTCCCCGCCGGCCGGACCCGGCGGCCAGCACGGTGACACCCCCTTCGCGCCACCGGGTTGACCTGGCAGGATTGGCGGACTCGACAGCGACTGGAGCGGACCCCCCGATGACCGACGGACCCGACTGGGCAAGACCGGACCCACAGCCCACCCCACCGCCGAACATGCCCCCGCCGCCGCCCGGCTGGGCCGCCGAGGTGGCCAAGCCGGGCGTGATCCCGCTGCGTCCGTTGGGCGTCGGCGAGATCCTGGACGGCGCGATCACCACCATGCGCCGGCACCCCAAGCTGACCCTGGGCATCGCCGCGGTCGTCGTGCTGGTCAGCGAGCTGATCACGCTCGCCCTCACGCTGCCGTGGCTGGACGACGTCAACCGGGCTGTGGACCAGAGCACGCCGCCCGACGTGGCCGCCGACGTCCTGGTCAAGTCGCTCGGGGTCACCGGCATCGCCGTGCTGGTCACCCTGATCGCCCAGGTCTTCCTGTCCGGCTTCCTGACCGTGGTGGTCGGCAAGGCGGTGCTCGGCCGGCCCACGTCGTTCCGTGAGGAATGGGCCCGGGTGCGGCCGCGGCTGCCGGCGCTGTTGGTGATGACCCTGATCTACATCGGGGTGGCGGTCGGGGCGGTGCTGATCGCCGCGCTGATCGCCGCGGCGGTGCCGCCGCTCGCCCCGGTGGTGGCGATCGGGTTGATCGTCGTCGGCATCTGGCTGCTCATCCTGTTCTCGCTGTCCACGCCGGCGCTGATGCTGGAGAACGCCACGATCGGCCGCGCGTTCGGCCGGTCCCGGCGCCTGGTCCGGGGATCGTGGTGGCGGATCTTCGGGATCACGCTGCTCACCTGGCTGATCTCGGTCATCGTCGCGTTGATCATCACGCTGCCGTTCCAGCTCATCGGCGGCGCCTACAACGAGGCGACCGCGACCAGCACGACGGCGATCATCCTCGGCACGATCGGCGGGATCATCGCCGGCACGATCACCGACCCGTTCGCGGCCGGGGTGACCGTGCTGCTCTACACCGACCAGCGGATGCGCCGCGAGGGCATGGACATCGAACTGGCTCGGGCAGCCCAGCAGTGATCATGGTCCCGGTGGACGTCGACCGGGACGAGGCCCGCGACGCCGCGGTCCGGGAGCTGTCCGACCCCGCGTACGCCGCGGCCGAGCCGTCGCTGCTCACGCAGGTGCTGGACTGGCTGGCCGAGCGGCTGGCCGGGTTCGGGCTGGCCGTGCCGGGCGGGCCGACCGGGCTGATCATGCTGGCCGCGGCGGTCGCGCTGATCGTGGTGGCCATGCGGCTGCGGGCCGGGCGGATCACCCGGAACCGGGCGGCCCGGCCCGAGTTGTTCCAGGGCCGGGTCCGGACCGCGGCGGACCACCGGCGGGCCGCGGCGGAGGCGGCGGCCCGGGGTGAGCTGTCCGAGGCGGTGCGCGAACGGTTCCGGGCGATCGTGCGCGAGCTGGAGCAGCGTGGCGTGCTGACCGAGATGTCCGGCCGCACGGTGGCCGAGATCGCCGCCGCGGCCACCGCGGCGCTGCCGGGCAGCGCGACCGAGCTGTCCGCCGCGGCCGCCCTGTTCGACGAGGTGATCTACGGCGGCCGGCCGGCCACGATGGCCGGCTACCAGCGGCTCGCCCGGCTGGACGAGGCGGTCCAGCGCGAGCGCGTGGTCCCGGTGCCGGCATGACCACGTCGGTTTCCCCGGACGCGCGGCGGATCTGGCATGCGGTGCGCGGCCCGGTGGCGATCCTGCTGGTGATCGTGGCCGGCGCCGTGCTGATCACCCTGATCCTCGGCACCGGCACCGGTGGCGCACTGGACCCGCGGTCGACCGCACCGGACGGCAGCCGGGCGCTGGCCCGGCTGCTGGCCGCCGAGGGGGTGCGGGTCGAGCCGGTGGACACCGTCGAGGGCGCCCGCGAGTCGCTGGCCGGCGGCGCCGACACGCTGCTGATCACGGTGCCGGCGCGGTTGCGCCCGGAGCTGGTCGCCGAGCTGCGCGGGCTGGCCGACCGGCTGGTGCTGATCACCCCGCCTCCGGACGTGCTGGCCGGGCTCGACCTTCCGGTGCGCCCGGCCGGCGCGACCGAGGTGACCGACCGGCCGCCGGACTGCGGCTACGACCGGGCCGGCGTGGCCAGGACCGGCGGCGAGGTCTACGCCGGGACGGCCGAGCTGTGCTACGCGGACAGCCTGGCCCGGCTGCCCGAGGTCACGCTGCTCGGCACCGGTTCCCCGCTGACCAACGCCCGGCTCGACGAGCAGGGCAACGCGGCGCTGTCGATGCGCCTGCTCGGCGAGCACGAACGGCTGGTCTGGTACGTGCCGTCGCTGACCGACCCGGACGCGCTGCCCGAGCAGCGCACGCTGCTCGACCTGCTGCCGGACGGTTGGGTGTTCGGCCTGGTGCAGCTCGCGGTCGCGGTGGCGGTGGTGGCGCTGTGGCGGGCCCGGCGGCTCGGCCCGGTGGTGACCGAGCCGCTCCCGGTCGTGGTGCGCGCGGCCGAGACCGTCGAGGGCCGGGCCGGGCTGTACCGGCGCAGCGGTGCGGCCGGGCACGCCGCGACCGCGCTGCGCCAGGCCGCCCGGGACCGGCTGGTCGGCCGGCTCGGCCTGCCGCGCGACGCCGGTCCGCACGCGGTGGTCGGCGCGCTCGCCGAACGCACCGGACGGCCCGGTCCGCAGCTGTACGACCTGCTGTACGGTCCGGCACCGGCCGGTGATGCCGCGCTGGTCCGGCTCGTGGCGGACCTGGACGCACTGGAGAGTCAGACATGAGTGATGCCCGGGACGCGCTGATCGGGCTGCGCGCCGAGGTCGGCAAGGCGGTCGTCGGACACGACGCCGCGGTCACCGGCCTGATCGTGGCGCTGCTGTGCCGCGGCCACGTGCTGGTCGAGGGGGTGCCGGGGGTGGCCAAGACGCTGCTGGTCCGCGCCCTGGCCGCGGCGCTGGACCTGCGCTCGGCGCGGATCCAGTTCACCCCCGACCTGATGCCCGGCGACATCACCGGGTCGCTGGTCTACGCCGCGCACACCGCCGAGTTCTCCTTCCGCGAGGGCCCGGTGTTCACCAACCTGCTGCTCGCCGACGAGATCAACCGGACGCCGCCGAAGACCCAGGCGGCCCTGCTGGAGGCGATGGAGGAGCGGCAGGTGTCGGTGGACGGCAAGCCCCGCCCGCTGCCCGAGCCGTTCGTGGTGATCGCGACCCAGAACCCGGTGGAGTACGAGGGCACCTACCCGCTGCCGGAGGCGCAGCTGGACCGGTTCCTGTTCAAGCTCACGATGCCGCTGCCGTCCCGGGAGGACGAGGTCGGCGTGCTGCTGCGGCACGCGGCCGGGTTCGACCCGCGCGACCTGGCCGGCGCCGGGCTGCGCGCCGTGGCCGGGCCGGCGGATCTGGACGCGGCCAGGGAAGCGGTGCGGGCGGTGGTGGTGCGGCCGGAGGTGGCCGGGTACGTGGTGGACCTGTGCCGGGCGACCCGGTCCATGCCGGCCGTGCGGCTCGGCGCCTCACCGCGCGGGGCGACCGCACTGCTGGCCGCGGCCCGGGCCTGGGCCTGGCTGTCCGGGCGGGACTTCGTCACCCCGGACGACGTGAAGACGCTGGCCCGGCCGGCGCTGCGGCACCGGGTCGAGCTGCGCGCCGAGGCCGAGTTGGAGGGGGCGACCGCGGACGGGGTGGTGGACGGCGTGCTGGCCACCGTGCCGGTCCCGCGCTGATGGCGATCACCGGCCGGGCCGCGCTGCTCGCGCTGGCGGGCGTGCTGGTGGTCGCGCTGCTGGTGCCGTCCTGGTCGGGGGTGCTCGGGATGGCGGCGGTGCTGGCGCTGGGCGTGCTGGTGGATCTGGCGCTCGCGCCCAGCGTGCGGCGGCTGACCTTCGCCCGCGGCGGCGCCACCCGGGTGCGGCTCGGCGAGCGGGCGGCCGTGACGCTGACGATCGGCAACCCGAGCGGGCGGGCGCTGCGCGGCCGGCTGCGCGACGCCTGGCCGCCGAGCGCCGGGGTCGCCGCCGACCGGCAGCCGATCACGGTGCCGCCCGGAGCCCGGCACACGGTCACCACCGTGCTGGAACCGACCCGGCGCGGCGACCGGCCCGCGCACCGGGTCACCGTGCGGGCCGTCGGGCCGCTCGGGCTGGCCGCGCGGCAGGGCTCGCACGCGGTGCCGTGGACCGTGCGGGTGCTGCCGGCGTTCCACAGCCGGCGGCACCTGCCGGCCCGGCTGGCCCGGCTGCGCGAGCTGGACGGCCGGCAGGCCGCGCTGGTTCGCGGGCAGGGCACCGAGTTCGACTCGCTGCGCGAGTACGTGGCCGGCGACGACGTGCGCTCGATCGACTGGCGGGCCACCGCGCGGGCGGCCGAGGTGATGGTGCGCACCTGGCGGCCGGAGCGGGACCGGCGGATCGTGCTGGTGCTCGACACCGGGCGGACGTCGGCCGGCCGGGTCGGCGACGCGCCCCGGCTGGACGCGCTGATCGACGCCGCGCTGCTGCTCGCCGCACTGGCGGCGCGGGCCGGTGACCGGGTCGACCTGCTCGCCTACGACCGCCGGGTGCGCGCCGGGGTCACCGGTGCGCCGCTGCCCGCCCTGGTCGAAGCGCTGGCCGGAATCGAGCCGGAGCTGGTCGAGTCCGACGCCAGGGGCATGGTCGCCGAGGTGCTGCGCCGCACCCGGCACCGGGGACTCGTGGTCCTGCTCACCGGCCTGGACCCGGCACCCCTCGAGCACGGCCTGCTGCCCGTGCTGCCCCGGCTGACCACCCGTCACCTGCTCCTGGTCGCCGGCGTCGCCGATCCCCGGGTCACCGAGCTGGCCGCGGCCCGCGGTGACGCGGCCGCCGCCTACACCGCCGCCGCCGCCGAACGCGCCCTGGCCGAACGCCGCCAGGTTTCCATCCTGCTCACCCGGCACCGGGTCGAGGTCGTCGACGCCACCCCGGACGCCCTGGCCCCCGCCCTCGCCGACCGCTACCTGGCGCTCAAGGCCGCCGGCCGGTTGTAAAGATCAACCGGCGGCCGGGAGGGTGTCGCCCGCGTCGATGTCGCCGGTGTGGCCGGCGCGGGTGGCGCGGCGGCCGAGGATGAGGACGTAGCCGAGGAAGGCGGCCTCGGCGGCGATGCCGATGCCGACCCGGGCCCAGGTGGGCAGGCCGGAGGGGGTGACGAAGGCCTCGATGAGGCCGGAGATGAGCAGCACGCAGACCAGGCCGAGGGCGATCGCGGTGACCGTGCGGCCCTGGGCGGCCAGCGCGTCGGACCGGGTGCGCGGACCCGGGTCGATCACCGTCCAGCCCAGCCGCAGCCCGGCGCCGGCCGCCACGAACAGCGCGGTCAGCTCCAGCAACCCGTGCGGGGTGATCAGGCCGAGGAAGATGTCGAACCGGCCAACGGATGCCATCAGGCCGGCCGCGACGCCCAGGTTGGCCGCGTTCACCAGGACGATCGCCACCACCGGGATGCCGAGCAGCACACCGAGCACCAGGCACCCGGCGGCGAGCCAGGCGTTGTTCGTCCACACCTGGGCGGCGAACGAGGCGGCCGGCGCCGAGGAGTAGTAGCTCTCGAACTCCCCGCCCGGCGCGGTCAACGCGGCGATCTCCTCCGGAGCCGCGATGGTGGCCTGCACCTGCGGATCACCGGCCACCCACGCCGCGATCAGCCCGCCGCACACCAGGAAGGCGACCGCGGTCGCCGACCACCACCACCGGCTCGCATAGATCGCCGCCGGCAGCGCCCGGGCGAAGAACAGCCCGATCTCCCGCCAGCTCTGCCCGTGTACTCCGGTGACCGCCGACCGGGCCCGCGCCACCAGCGACGACAGCCGGCCGAGCACCGCCGGATCCGGCGCCGTCGCCCGCACGATCGACAGGTGCGTGGCCACCCGCTGATACAGCACGACGAGCTCGTCCGCCTCCGGCCCGGTCAACCGCCCGCCGCGCCGCACCAGCTCCGCCAGCCGCGCCCACTCCCCCTGGTGCGCGGCGACGAACACGTCGATGTCCACACCGCACCCTAACCGCCCTACGATCGGGACCAACCGTCGTGAGGAGCCGTCGTTGACCAGCATGTTCGGGCTCGAGATCCTGCTGAACGAGTGGCGCGGCGAGGTGCTGCGGCTGGACCCGCGGCTGCGGGACCTGGCCATCAACGTGGACCGCGACGAGTTCCCGGAGGGCGGCCCCGATCACTGGCACTTCTACTTCGAGCTTGGCGAGGACTACGTCGAGGCGATCGCGAACGCGGAGCTGGCGACCTTCGCCTTCTCCGACGAGGCCGGCAACTTCGAGGACGTGGTCGCGCGGGCGGACGTGCCCCGGCGGGTCGCGGACCTGTTGCTCGGCGGCGGCGAGGTCTCCTAGCCGAGGGCGCGCGGGTGGGCGGTGGCGTACACCTCGCGCAGGGTGTTCACGGTGACCAGGGTGTAGATCTGCGTGGTGGTCACCGAGGCGTGGCCGAGAAGTTCCTGGACGACGCGCACGTCGGCGCCGCCTTCGAGCAGGTGGGTGGCGAAGGAATGCCGCAGGGTGTGCGGGGAGACGGGGGTGCTGATGCCGGCGTGCTCGGCCGCGGTCTTCAGGATCTGCCAGGCGGTCTGGCGGGACAGCCGGGTGCCGCGGGCGTTGAGGAACAGGGCGGGGGTGCCGCGACCGCGGGCGGCAAGGGCCGGGCGGGCGCGGACCAGGTAGGCGTCCACCGCGGCCAGCGCCGGGCGGCCGATCGGGACCAACCGCTGCTTGCCGCCCTTGCCGTCCACCCGCACGGTGCGCTCGGTCCGGTCGAGGTCGTCGATGTCCAGGCCGACCGCCTCGGAGATCCGGGCGCCGGTGGAGTACAGCACCTCGAGCAGGGCCCGGTCCCTCGGCACGCCGACGCCGTCCAGCAGCCGCAGCACCACGTCCACCGGCAGGGCCTTGGGCAGCCGCCGCGGCGTGGCCGGCGGGCGGACCTCGCGCGCCGCGTCCACCGGCACCAGGCCGTCGCGGACCGCGAACCGGTGCAGGCCGCGAACGGCGACCAGGGCCCGGGCCGCCGACGCCGCGGCCAGCGGCGGATGCTCCGCGGTGCCCTCGCGCAGCGTGGCCAGAAACTCCGACACGTGCCGCTCGGTCACGCCGTCGAACCGCGACACACCGGCCGCGGCCAGGTGATCGGCGTACCGGCGCAGGTCGCGGGCGTACCCGTCCAAGGTGTGGCGGGAGGTGCCCCGCTCCACCGCGAGATGGTCCAGGTACCCGGTGATCACGCCGGACACGTCGGTCAGCCGGCACCCCCGATCGCGGTCTCCCATGGCACGTACGGCATCCCGTGCGCGCGCGCGACTTCGGCCTGCACCACCGCGCCCGCGGTCACGTTCAGCCCGCGGGCCAGCGCCGGGTCCGACCGCACCGCGCCGAGGAAACCCTTGTCCGCCAACGCGACCGCGTACGGCAGGGTCACGTTGGTCAGCGCCCAGGTGGACGTGGTCGGCACCGCGCCGGGCATGTTGGCCACGCAGTAGAACACCGAGTCGTGCACGGTGAACGTCGGATCGGCGTGCGTGGTCGGCCGCGAGTCGGCGAAGCAGCCGCCCTGGTCGATGGCGATGTCCACGAGCACGGAGCCGGGTCGCATCCGGGCCACCAGCTCGGTGCTCACCAGCTTCGGCGCCTTGGCCCCCGGCACCAGCACCGAGCCGATCACCAGGTCGGCCCAGCAGCACGCCTTCTCCACCTCGTAGGCGTTGCTGGCCACGGTCTGCAGGTGCCCGCGATAGCTGAAGTCGATCTCGCGCAGCCGGTTGATGTTGGTGTCCAGGACCACCACCTCGGCCTGAAAACCCAGCGCGATGCTGGCCGCGTTCATCCCGGCCACCCCGGCCCCGATCACCGCGACCTTGCCGGCCGGCACCCCGGACACGCCGCCGAGCAGCACCCCGCGCCCGCCCTGGGCCCGCTCCAGGCAGTGCGCCCCGACCTGCGGCGCCATCCGCCCGGCCACCTCGCTCATCGGTGCCAGCAGCGGCAGCGCGCCGTCGGCGGTCTGCACGGTCTCGTAGGCGATGGCGGTGATCCCGGAGTCGACCAGCGCCCGGGTGCATTCCTCGTTGGCCGCCAGGTGCAGGTAGGTGAACAGCACCTGGCCGCGGCGCAGCCGGCCGTACTCCTGCGGCATCGGCTCCTTCACCTTGAGCACCAGCTCGGCCGCCGCCCAGGTGTCCTCCGCGCTCGGCGCGATCTTCGCCCCGGCCGCCAGGTAGTCCGCGTCCGGTACCGACGATCCCGCCCCGGCGCCGGTCTCGATCAGCACGTCGTGCCCGCGGCGGATCAGCTCGATCACCCCGGCCGGGGTGATCGCCACCCGGTACTCGTGGTTCTTGACCTCGCGGGGAACTCCGACCAACACCCGGGTCAGCCTAGCCCCGACCTCTGCCAGCATGGGTTCGTGGCGCGCGCGGGGTCCATCGTCGAACTGGGGCTGTCCGCCGACCTGCGCGCCCGGCCGTGGACCTATCCCGGGCCGGCCCTGCCGTTCTCCTGCCTGCAGGTCGGCGACCGGCTCGCCCCGCTGCCGGCCGCGGTGGACCAGCGGCACCGGCACTTCGTGGTCGGCTTCGGCAGCAACGCCAACCCGGACGTGCTGCGCCGCAAGTTCGAACGCCGCGGCGTGTCCACCACGATCCCGCACGTGCTGGCCAGCGTGGCGGATCTGGCGGTGGGCCATTCGGCACACGTCAGCATCCCCGGCTTCGTGCCGGCGTCGGCCTATCCGGCGCCGGGTTCCTCGGCCGGCGGCGTGGTCTCGCTGCTGACCGCGGACCAGCTGCGCTGCCTGGACGAGACCGAGCCCAACTACCACCGGACCCGCGTGCCCGGCGCGACGGTCCGGTTCTCCGCCACCGTGGCACCGCCGGCCGAGGTGCACCTGTACGAGTCCCGGTGGGGAGTGCTGGCCGACCCGGACGGATCGCCGCTGCCGTTCGGCCCACAGGAGACCGTCTTCGGCCGGCTGGCCGGATGGGGCCTGCTGCCCGCCACGAACGGCGGCCCGGCGGCCATCGCCCGCACGCTGGCCGGCCAGCCGGAGCTGCGTGCCCGGATCACCCGCGCGCTGACCGGCCATTCCCGCCGTTATCGCTAGGAGAGGAAGCCGCGGAGTAGGGCGGCGGTGCCGTCCAGGTGCTCGGCCATGGCCCGGCGCGCGCCGGGCGGGTCGCCGGCCAGGATCCGGGCCACCACCCGGCGGTGCTGGGCGTGCGAGTGCTCGATGTTGGTGGCCAGCAACGGAATCGCGTCGAGCAGCTCGTTCACCCGGACCCGGATGTCGGCGACCGCGGTGGTCAGCAGGCCGGACGCGGTGACCTCGGCGATGGCCAGGTGCAGCCGGGAGTCCCGGCGCCGGTACTCGGCCGGGTCGGTGGTGCCGGCCTCCGCGAGCGCGACCTCCAGGTGCTCGCGGTCGGCCGCGGACAGCGTGCGGCTCGCGGCCGCCTCGGCGGCGCCGGCCTCCAGCACCCGGCGCACGGTGAGCACGTCCTCGAGCGAGGCGGCCAGTTCCTCGCGCGGCCGCCCACCCCGGGTCGGCGGCAGCGTCTCGGTGACGAACGTGCCGCCGTAGCGGCCCCGCCGCGACTCGACGTAGCCGGCCTCGGCCAGTGCCCGGATCGCCTCGCGCAGCGTCACCCGGCTGACCGCGAGGCGCGTGGCCAGTTCCCGCTCGGCCGGCAACCGCTCGCCGGGCGCGGCTACCCCGAGCCGGATCGCCTGCAGCAGCCGCTCGACCGTCTCCTCGAAGGCGTTGCCGGTGCGCACGGGACGGAGCACCGCCGCGCCCGCACTGGCCAAAGTGGACATTCCGACCGCCCTACAACGGGGTCACGTAGGCACCGGAGATTCCGCCGTCCACCAGGAACGCCGACGCGGTGATGAACGAGGCATCGTCACTGGCCAGGAACGCCACCGCGGCGGCGATCTCCTCGGGCTCGGCGAACCGGCCCATCGGCACGTGCACCAGCCGGCGCGCCGCCCGCTCCGGGTCCTTGGCGAACAGTTCCTTGAGCAGGGGGGTGTTCACCGGCCCCGGGCACAGCGCGTTGACCCGCACGCCCTGCCGGGCGAACTGCACGCCCAGCTCGCGGCTCATCGCCAGCACCCCGCCCTTGGAGGCGGTGTAGGAGATCTGCGATGTGGCCGCACCCATCACCGCCACGAACGACGCGGTGTTGATCACCGAGCCGTTGCCCTGCCGGAGCATGTGCGGGATCGCGTACTTGCAGCACAGGTACACCGAGGTCAGGTTGACCCGCTGCACCCGTTCCCAGGCCTCGATCCCGGTGGTGAGGATGGAGTCGTCCTCCGGCGGCGAGATCCCGGCGTTGTTGAACGCGATGTCCACCCGGCCGTGCTCGCCGCACACCGCGTCGAACAGCGCCGCCACGGCGGCCTCGTCGGTCACGTCGCAGGTGATCGCGGCGCCGCCCAACTCCTTGGCCAGTTCCTCGATCGCGTCGGTGGTCAGGTCCACCGCGACCACGAACGCGCCCTCGGCGGCGAACCGCCGTGCGGTGGCCAGCCCGATGCCGCTCGCCGCACCGGTGACCACCGCGATCCGATCCCGTAGCCGCAACCTAGTCCTCCGTAGCCAGAAAAACGTTCTTCGTCTCGGTGAACGCGGCCAGGGCATCCGGCCCGAGCTCGCGCCCGAGGCCGGACTGCTTGACCCCGCCGAACGGGGTCCAGTACCGCACCGAGGAGTGCGAGTTCACCGACAGGTTGCCGGCCTCGACCGCGCGGGCCACCCGCAGCGCCCGGCCGACGTCCCTGGTCCAGATCGAGCCGGACAGCCCGTAGTCGGTGTCGTTGGCCATCCGGACCGCGTCGGCTTCGTCCTCGAATGCCTGCACGGTGACCACCGGCCCGAAGATCTCCTCGACCACGGTCCGGTCGGCGGCCGAAGCCGGCAGCAGAACCGTTGGCGGGAACCAGAAACCGGGTCCGCTGGGCGTGCTGCCGCGAAACGCCACCGGCGCGTCGTCCGGCACGTAGGCGGCCACGCTGGCCCGGTGCGCCGCGGAGATCAGCGGCCCCATCTCGGTCCGCTCGTCGGCCGGGTCGCCGACCACCACCCCGCGCACGGCCGGTTCCAGCAGCTCCAGGAATCGGTCGAACACGCTGCGCTGCACCAGGATCCGGGATCGCGCGCAGCAGTCCTGGCCGGCGTTGTCGAACACCCCGTAGGGCGCGGACGCGGCGGCGCGCTCCAGGTCGGCGTCGGCGAAGACGATGTTGGCGTTCTTGCCGCCCAGTTCCAGGGTCACCCGCTTCACCTGGGGCGCGCACCCGGCCATGATCTGCCGGCCGACCTCGGTCGAGCCGGTGAACACGATCTTCCGGACCGCCGGGTTGGCCACGAACCGTTGCCCCACAACGGATCCCTTGCCGGGCAGCACCTGGAACACATCGCCGGGCAGGCCGGCGTCGCGGGCCAGCTCGGCCAGCCGCAGCGCGGTCAGTGGGGTCAGCTCGGCCGGTTTGAGCAGCACGGTGTTGCCGGCGGCAAGGGCGGGTGCGAAGCCCCAGCCGGCGATCGGCATCGGGAAGTTCCACGGCACGATCACCCCGACCACGCCGAGCGGCTCGGCGAAGGTGATGTCCACGCCGCCGGGCACCGGGATCTGCCGGCCGAACAGCCGTTCCGGCGCGGCGGCGTAGTAGTGCAGCACGTCGGCGACGTTGCCGGCCTCCCAGCGGGCGTTGCCGATGGTGTGCCCGGAGTTGGCCACCTCCAAGGCGGCCAGGTGCTCCCGGTCGGCGCGCACCGCGTCACCGAACGCCCGCAGCAGCCCGGCCCGCTCGCCCGGCGGCACCGCCCGCCAGGCCGGCAGCGCCGCGTGGGCCCGGGCGATCGCCTCGTCCGTCTCCTCGGCCGAGGTCGGCCGGACCGTCTCGACCACCTGCTCGGTGGCCGGGTTGATCACGTCGAAGGTCGTGGTCACGTCCTCCCCCTCGCCGCGTCGACCAGTGCCTGGAACAGCCGCACGTCCGCCGAGTCCTCCTCCGGGTGCCATTGAATACCGACCGCGAACCCGGCGCCCGGCAGCTCGACCGCCTCGACCGAGCCGTCCCCGGCCCAGGCCACCGGGACCAGCCCGGTGCCGAGCGCGTCCACGGCCTGGTGGTGGTGGCAGTCCACCTCCACCTCGTGGCCGAGGACCCCGGCGAGCCGGGAGTCCGGGGCGATCTTCACCGGGACCCGGCCGAAGGTTCCCGGCCCGGGCAGGTGGTCGGCGGTGCCCAGCAGGTCGGGCAGGTGCTGACTCAGCGTGCCACCGAGCGCGACGTTGAGCACCTGCATGCCCCGGCACACGCCGAGCACCGGCAGCCCGGCCCGCAGCGCCGCGTGCAGCAGGGTCAGCTCGGCCGCGTCCCGCTCGGGCCGGGGCCGGCCGGTCTCCGGGTGCGGATCGTGCCGGTACGACGCGGGATCCAGGTCCGGGCCGCCGGCCAGCACCAGGGCGTCCAACCGGGACACGTCCAGGGTGGACCAGTCGCCGACCGGGGGCAGCAGCACCGGCAATGCGCCGGCCGCCACGACACAGTCCAGATAGCCGCGGCCGAGCAGCGCGGCCGGCACGTCCCACACGCCGAACCGGGCCCGCTCCAGGTAGCAGCTGATCCCGACCAGGACGTCAGAGCCGTTCGAAGCCACGGACCTTCTCCCAGTCGGTGACCGCGCCGTCGAACGCGGCCAGCTCGACCCGCGCGTTGTTCAGGTAGTGCTCCACCACGTCGTCGCCGAACGCCGCGCGGGCCAGCTTGCTCTCGGCGAGCAGCGCGGCGGCCTCGCGCAGGGTCGTCGGCACCTGGGGCCGGTCGGCGTGTTGGTAGGCGTTGCCGGCCAGTTCGGGTTCCAGTGCCAGCTCGTCGCGGATGCCGTGCAGCCCGGCGGCGATGAGCGCGGCCACCGCGAGGTAGGGGTTGACGTCGCCGCCTGCGATGCGGTTCTCCACCCGCAGCGAGTCGCCGTGCCCGACCACCCGCAGCGCGCAGGTCCGGTTGTCCTGCCCCCAGGCGATCGTGGTCGGCGCGAAGCTGCCGGCGATGAACCGCTTGTAGGAGTTGATGTTCGGCGCGAAGAAGTAGGTCAGCTCGCGGGTGGCGGCCAGCTGCCCGGCCAGGAAGTGCTCCATCAACGCCGAGAAGCCGTTCGGCCCGTCGCCGGCCAGCGCCGGCGCGCCGTCCCCGTCCCGCAGGCTGATGTGAACGTGGCAGGAGTTGCCCTCCCGCTCGTTGTACTTGGCCATGAACGTCAGGCTCTTGCCGTGCGCCGCGGCGATCTCCTTGGCCCCGGTCTTGTAGATGCTGTGGTTGTCGCACGTGGTCAGGGCGTCGGCGTAGCGGAACGCGATCTCGTGCTGGCCGGGGTTGCATTCGCCCTTGGCCGACTCCACGTACATACCGGCGCCGGACATGCCGTTGCGGATGTCCCGCAGCAGCGGCTCGAGCCGTCCGGTACCCAGCATCGAGTAGTCCACGTTGTACTGGTTGGCCGGGGTCAGGTCGCGGTAGCCCTGCCGCCAGGCCTGCTCGTAGGAGTCGTCGAACACGATGAACTCCAGCTCGGTGCCGACGAACGCGGCCAACCCGTGCTCGGCCAGCCGGTCCAGTTGGCGGCGCAGCACCTGGCGCGGCGAGGCGGCCACCGGTGTGCCGTCCAGCCACTCGATGTCGGCCAGCACCAGCGCCGTGCCCGGATGCCACGGCACCCGGCGCAGCGTGTTCAGGTCCGGCCGCAGCACGAAGTCGCCGTATCCGCGGTCCCATGAGGACATCTGGTAGCCACCGACGGTGTTCATCTCGACGTCCACCGCGAGCAGGTAGTTGCACGCCTCTGCGGCATGCGCGACCACCTCGTTGAGGAAGTACTCCGCGCCGCATCGCTTGCCCTGCAACCGACCCTGCATGTCGGTGATGGCCAGCAACACGGTGTCGATCTCCCCGGCGGTGACCAGCTCACGGAGCCGGTCGAGGGTGAGTAAGCCTTCGCTGTGCCGCACTTCGGTCTCCCTCCTTGACACGACGGGGTGGCGAGGATCACCCTCTACCGAAACTAAAGGACTGATCGTAGTCCATTGGGAGCGAGGAGGGCAGCCGTGACGACGGACGGCTCGCAGACCGAGGCCAGGACTCCGCAACCCGACTCCGACGAGAAACGCCTGCACGAACTGGGATACGCGCAGGAGTTGCTGCGCCGCATGTCCGGCTTCTCGAACTTCGCGGTGTCCTTCACGATCATCTCGATCCTGTCCGGATGCCTGACGCTCTACGGGTTCGGCATGAAGACCGGCGGCCCGGTGATGATCGTCTGGGGCTGGCCGATCGTCGGGCTGATGACCCTGCTGGTCGGGCTCGCGATGGCCGAGGTCTGCTCCAGCTATCCGACCGCGGGCGGGCTGTACTACTGGGCCGCCAAGCTGGCCCCGCGCAACGGTCCGGCCTGGTCCTGGTTCACCGGCTGGTTCAACTTCCTCGGCCAGGTGGCGGTCACCGCCGGAATCGACTTCGGTGCGGCGTTCTTCCTCAACGCCTTCCTGGACCTGCAGTTCGGGTTCACCGCCACACCCGGCCACACCATCCTGCTGTTCGGGATCATCCTGGTGCTGCACGGGTTGTTGAACACGTTCGGCGTGCGCCTGGTGGCGTGGCTCAACGACATCAGCGTGTGGTGGCACATATTCGGCGTGCTGATCATCGTCGGCGTGCTGGTGATCGTCCCGGACAATCACCAGTCGGCGTCGTTCGTGTTCGGCGAGTTCGTCAACAACACCGGCTGGGCCTCCACCTTCTACGTGGCCCTGCTCGGGCTGCTGCTCGCCCAGTACACGTTCACCGGCTACGACGCCAGCGCGCACATGACCGAGGAGACCCACGACGCGGCCCGGTCCGGCCCGCGCGGCATCGTGATGTCGATCGTGGTGTCGCTGGTGGCCGGCTGGGTGCTGCTGATCGGCCTGACCTTCGCCATCCAGAACTACGAGACCGAGGCCGCCTCGGCCGCACCGCCGGCACAGATCTTCATCGACGCGGTCGGCATCGCGGGCGGCAAGGCGTTGCTGCTCATCGTGATCGGTGCCCAGCTGTTCTGCGGGATGTCCTCGGTCACCGCGAACTCCCGGATGATCTACGCGTTCTCCCGGGACGGCGCGCTGCCGTTCTCCTCGTTCTGGCACAAGGTGAACAAGCGCACCCGCACGCCGACCAACGCGGTGTGGCTGGCCGCCGCGGGCGCGTTCGTGCTCGGCCTGCCCTACCTGTGGAACACCACCGCCTACGCCGCGGTGACCTCGATCGCGGTGATCGGCCTCTACATCGCCTACGTGCTGCCCACGTTCCTGCGGCTGCGCCGGGGCGATGAGTTCCAGCGCGGACCATGGCACCTGGGCCGGTGGAGCCGGCTGGTCGGCACGATCGCCGTGGTGTGGGTGTGCTTCATCGCGGTGCTGTTCATGCTGCCCCAGGTGAGCCCGGTGGACGCCACGACGTTCAACTACACCCCGGTCGCCGTGCTGGCCGTGCTCGGCTTCGCCGGAATCTGGTGGCTGGTCTCGGCCCGCAAGTGGTTCACCGGACCGCGCGTACAGGGCACCGCAGAGGAGCTGGCCGCGATCGAGCGCGACCTCGGCTCGGTCTAGTCCTCTGGTCGGGCCGAGTCCCGGCGGGCGGCGAACCGGGTCGAGCGGTCCGGCCACGGGGCGTCGGCCGGCCGCGGCTCGGCGAAACCGGAGCGGACGACGTGGGCGGCGAGCACGCCGCCCACGGACGCCCCGTTCACGATCTCGCCGGCCAGCGTCATCCGGACCGCCTCGTCCAGCGGGACCCATCGGTCCACCAGGTCGGCCTCCTCCTCGCCCATGACCTCCCGGTCCACCGCCGAGAGCCCGGTGGCCAGGTAGACCCGGGTCGCCTCGTCGGTGAAGCCGGGCGAGACGGCCACGTCGACCAGCACCGCCCAGTGCTCGGCGGCCAGTCCCACCTCCTCGGCCAGCTCGCGCCGGGCGGTGGCCAGCGGGTCCTCGCCGGTGTGGTCGATCAGCCCGGCCGGCAGCTCCCAGATCCGTCGGCCGAGCGGGTGCCGGTACTGGTGGATGAGCACCACGTTGTCCCGCTCGTCGACGGCCACCACGGCCACCGCGGCCAGGTGCTCGACCACCTCGCGGCCCGCGGTGCCGCCACCCGGCATGACCACCTCGTCCATCCGCAGCGCGAGGATCCGGCCCACGTGGATGTCCCGGCTGGACCGCACCGTGAAGTCGTGCCGCCCCGGTTCCCCGGCTCTGGTTCCGGTCACCGGGACCCGGCCGTGGCCGACACCGACTGCTCGGGCAGCACCACCGGCAGCCGTTCGGCCGCCGAGTAGTCCATGGCCGCCTTGACGAACCCGGCGAACAGCGGGTGCGGGCGGGTGGGCCGGCTCTTCAGCTCCGGGTGCGCCTGGGTGCCGACGAAGAACGGGTGCACCTCCGCCGGCAGCTCGACGAACTCCACCAGGTGCCCGTCCGGGGAGACCCCGGAGAACACCACACCGGCCTTGGCCAGCCGCTCCCGATAGGCGTTGTTGACCTCGTAGCGGTGCCGGTGCCGTTCGGAGACCTCCCGATCGCCGTAGGCCCTGGCCACCACCGAGCCCACGGACAGCTTGGCCGGGTAGGCACCCAGCCGCATGGTGCCGCCCATGTCCCGCTCGCCGGCCACCACGTCCTGCTGGTCGGCCATGGTGCTGATCACCGGATGCGTCGTGGTCTCGTCGAACTCGTCGGAGTTGGCCTCCGCGAGGCCGGCCAGGTTGCGGGCCATCTCGATCACCATGCACTGCAGCCCGAGACACAGTCCCAGGGTCGGAATGCCCTTGGGCCGGGCATACGCGATCGCCCCGATCTTGCCCTCGATACCGCGCACCCCGAACCCGCCCGGGATCAGCACACCGTCCACACCGGACAGCGCGGCGGCCGCGCCGGCCGGCGTCTGGCAGTCGTCCGACGGCACCCAGACCACGTCCACCTTGGCCCGGTGGGCGAACCCGCCCGCGCGCAGCGCCTCGGTCACCGACAGGTAGGCATCCGGGAGGTCGACGTACTTGCCCACCACCGCGATCCGCACCGTCTCCTGCGGACTGTGCACCCGGTCGAGCAGGTCGCCCCACACGGTCCAGTCCACGTCCCGGAACGGCAGACCGAGCCGGCGCACCACGTAGGCGTCCAGACCCTCCCGGTGCAACACCTTGGGAATGTCGTAGATCGACGGCGCGTCCGGAGCGGCCACCACGGCATCGGTGTCCACGTCGCACATCAGCGCGATCTTGCGCTTGAGCCCGTCGGGAATGTCCCGGTCGGCCCGGCAGACGATCGCGTCCGGCTGGATGCCGATGTTGCGCAACGCGGCCACCGAGTGCTGGGTCGGCTTCGTCTTCAGCTCCCCGGACGGCGCCAGGTAGGGCACCAGCGACACGTGCAGGAAGAAGCAGTTGTCCCGGCCGACGTCGTGCCGGACCTGCCGGGTGGCCTCCAGGAACGGCAGCGACTCGATGTCGCCGACCGTGCCGCCCACCTCGGTGATCACCACGTCCGGTGCCCGGCCGGCCTCGTCCGGCTCGGCCATGGCCCGGATCCGGGACTTGATCTCGTCGGTGATGTGCGGGATGACCTGGACGGTGTCCCCGAGGTACTCACCCCGCCGCTCCTTGGCGATCACCGTCGAGTACACCTGACCGGTGGTGACGTTGGCGCTGCCGGTCAGGTCCCGGTCCAGGAACCGCTCGTAGTGCCCGATGTCCAGGTCGGTCTCGGCGCCGTCGTCGGTGACGAACACCTCGCCGTGCTGGAACGGGTTCATCGTGCCCGGGTCGACGTTGAGATACGGGTCCAGCTTCTGCATGGTCACCCGCAGGCCGCGGGCGGTCAGCAACTGGCCGAGGCTGGACGCGGTAAGCCCTTTGCCCAGCGAGGAGGCCACGCCCCCGGTGACGAAAACGTGCTTGGTGGTCCGTGCTTGCAAAGGGACTCCCCGTGGCGTAACCGACTGTCCATGCCTGGCGCCGCCCCCGGCGGCGCCGTTCGTAGCGGGGCGTCCCGCCTGGCGTTCCACGGGATTCCACCGTAGCACCTGAGCAGCGGCGACGAACCTCGACACGCAGGGACGGCCGGCCTCAGCCGGTCGGCGAGCCGGGCACGGGCCCTTCGGCGTTGCCGGCGATGCCGTACCCGCCGGACCGCTCGTCCAGCTGCTCACGCAGCGCGAGCAGGGTGACGATCCGGCCGGCCGGCGTGTCCGCGTTGTCCACAGTGGACAGCACCTGGGCGGCGGCGGTGTCCGCGCGGACCAGCCCGATCGGGCCGGTTCCGTCCGCCGAGCCGGCGGCACCGGCCAGCACGGCGCCGGCGCCGGACCGGTCTACCTGGGCGGCGAACCGGGCGACGGTGGCCGCCCGGTCCCCGGCGTCGGCGCCGGACACGGCGCCGCCGGTCAGCACGATGGCCAGCTGCGCCGGACGAATCTCGCCGGCCGCCCTGACGAACCCGCCCTCGGCCAGCCCGCTCAGCGCGGCGGCGGACTCCGCCGGGGAGGCCTGCCGTTGGTTGTCCGCCTTGCGGATCAGCAGCACCGGGCCGAGCAGCCCACCGGCCAAGGTGCCCGGGTCGGACACGGTCGGCAGCTGGACCCCGGCCGGGAGCAGCCGGGTGACGATGTCCTTGAGCTCGTCGGCCCGGCGCGGGTCGGCGAACCCGTCGGTGAGCTGGAGTTCACCGGTGACCGTGGCCCCGGCGGCGGTGACCAGCGTCTTCACCGCGTCCCGGTCCACCGGGTCGGCGTCAGCGGTGGTGATCAGGACGATCGTGCGCTGGGCGAGTTGTCCGGCAACGGCCAGCGGGCCGATGCCGGTGGCGAAGCCGTCCGCGTCGGTCAGCCGGGCGGCCAGCCCGTTTCGCTGCGCCTCCAGGTCGGTGACCTGCCGGCCGAGGTCGTCCTTTGCCGCCGCGAGGCCGCCGAACAAGGTGCGGCTGAGCGCGGTCGAGCCCAGCACGATGCCGACGGCAAGGGCAAGGAACACCGCCGAGATCGACACGATGTGGTAACGCAGCGTGATCATGTGAAGGTCCCCCGAATCCAGGACAGGAAACCGGTCCAGGTGTCCCGCAGCCAGTCCAGGTAGGTGCCACCCAGGCCGGAGACGGCCAGCGCGATGACCACGGCGAGCAGCGCGGCGAGCAGCAGCAGGCCGACGGCGGTGGTGGAGACGCGGCTCGGGTGCAGGGTGGCCAAGGCCGTGCCGTCGACCAGCCGGGCCCCGAGCTTGAGCCGGGTGAGGAAGGTCGACGGGTTGGAGCCGGACCGGCCGCGGTCGAGGAACTCGGCGAGCGTGGCCTGGAAGCCGATCGTGACCACCAGGCTGGCGCCGTGCGTGTCGGCGAGCAGCAGGGCGAGATCCTCGGCGTTACCGGACGCCGGGAAGGTCACCGCGCCGATGCCCAGGTCCTGGATCCGCTCCAGTCCGGGCGCGTGGCCGTCCATGGCCGCCGGGATCACCACCTCCGCGCCGCAGCACAGGGTGTCGGTGGCGATCCGGTCCGGGTCCCCGACGATCACGTCCGGCCGGTACCCCCTGGCGTACATGGTGTCGGCGGCGGTGCCGACCGCGATCAGCACCGGACGGTGCTCGGCGATGTACCGCCGCAGCGCCTTCAGCTCGTCGAGGTGCCCCGGACCCGGCGCCACGACCAGGACCTGCCGGTGCCGGACGGTGGCGCGCAGGTCCGGCACGCCGATCCCGTCCAGAATCAGGGTGCGCTCCCGGCGCAGGAACTCGATCGTGTTCGCCGAGAACGCCTCCAGCTGCGCCGACATCCCCGCCTTGGCCTCCACCATCAGGTCGGCCACGGTTTCCTCGGTGTGCCGCACGCCCTTGGCCAGCTCCCGCTCCTGGGCGTAGACCACGCCCTCGTGCAGGCGGACTCGCATCCCCTCCTTGATGATCCGCAACGCCTCGATCCCCACGCTGTCGATCAGCACGATGCCGGCGCCCACCACCATCGCCGGCCCCAGGTTCGGAAACCGCCCGGAGATCGACGGCGACGCGTTGACCACCCCGGCCACCTCGGCCTGGATCAGCGCGTCGGCCGTCGCCCGGTCGATGTCCACCTGGTCGAGCACGGCCACGTCCCCCGGCCCCACCCGCCGCAACAGCGCATCGGTCCGCCGGTCCACCCGGGCGATACCGGTCACCCCAGGCAGGTTCGGGTCCATCCGAGTCAGGAGACCGCTGAGCTTCATGAGGCCGATGGTGACAAAGGGACCATATTTTCCGGCCACGCCACGCCGAACGGCCTAATCCATTAGCCCGAACGGACCGGCAGCTGGCCTGGATTCAGCGCTTGCGACGCCCTCCGGGTTTGGCGCCGGTGCGCTTGTCTTGGTCGGCGAGGGCGAGCAGTTCCTCGGCGTGGGCCCGGCCGGTCTCGGTGGAGTCCATGCCGGCGAGCATCCGGGCCAGCTCGACCACCCGGTCGCGTTCGTTGACCGTCCGGATGTCGGCACCGACCACGCCGCCCATGGCCCGCTTGTCCACCACGATGTGCCGGTCGGCGAACGCGGCCACCTGGGCGAGGTGGGTCACCACGATCACCTGGTGGCTGCGCGCGAGCCGGGCCAGCCGCCGCCCGATCTCGATCGCCGCCCGGCCACCCACGCCGGCGTCCACCTCGTCGAACACCAGGGTGGGTACCGGGTCGGAGTGGGCAAGCACCACCTCGATGGCGAGCATCACCCGGGACAGCTCGCCGCCCGACGCCGCCTTGTGCACCGGTAACGGCTCCGCCCCGTCGTGGGCCCGCAGCAGCAGCTCCACGTCGTCCACCCCGTCCGGACCGGCGTGCACCAACTGCCCGGCGACCGGTAAACCGTGCGGGTCCCGCTCGTCGGTGGGCCGTGGCCGGACGGTCAGCTCGATGACCGACTGCGGCATCGCCAGGCCACCCAGTTCCTCGGTGACCGCCTTGGCCAGCTCGGCTGCGGCGGCGATCCGCTGCGCGGTCAGGGTTTCGGCCAGCCGGGCCAGCTCGCCGGCCAGCTCGGCGCGCTGCCTGGCCAGTTCGGCCAACGCCTCCTCGGAGGTGTCCAGCCCGGCCAGCCGCTCGGTGGCCTGCGCCGACCAGGCCAGCACCCCGTCCACGTCCGCGGCGTACTTCCTGGTCAGCTGCTTGAGCTCGGCCTGCCGGGCGAGCACCCCCTCGAGCACGGCCGGGTCGGCGTCCAGCCCGTCCAGGTAGCCGGTCAGCTCGGTCCCGACATCGGCGAGCAGCACCGCCGCCTCGGCCAACCGCGGCTCGAGGTCGCGCAGCCGCGGATCCTCGGAGGCGGACAACCGGCGGCGCGCCTCGGCGAGCAGCCCGAGCACACCCGGCGCGTCCGGATCCCCCTCTTGGGCCCCGCTCACCGCGAACGACGCGGCGGTGGCGTGCTCCCTGAGCTGATCGGCGTCGGCGAGCCGGCGGGCCTTGGCGGCCAGCGCGTCGTCCTCACCCGGCTGCGGGTCGACCGCGGCGATCTCGGCGAGCCCGTGCCGAAGCAGGTCGGCCTCCCTGGCCAGTTCCCGGGAGCGCTCGGTCCGCTCGGTGAACTCGGTACCCACCCGAAGCCACTCGTCGCGAACCCGCCGGTACTCGGCGAGCGTGCCGGCGACGTCCTCGCCGGCGAACCGGTCCAGCACGCCGCGCTGCTCGGCCGGCCGGAGCAGCCGGAGCTGGTCGTTCTGCCCATGTACGGCGATCAGCTGCTCGGACAGCTCGGACAGCACACCGACCGGGACCGACCGCCCGCCGAGGTGGGCGCGCGACCGCCCGTCCGCACTGACCGAGCGCAGTGCAATGAGGGCGCCGTCGTCGTCCGGCTCGGCCCCGGCGTCGCCCGCGACCCGCACGGCCGCGCTGCCGTCGAGCCGCTCGAACCGGCCCTCCACGACGGCTCTCGCCACGCCGTTGCGGACCCGGGACACCTCGGCCCGGCCACCGGAGAGCAGGTGCAGCCCGGTGACCACCATCGTCTTGCCCGCTCCGGTCTCCCCGGTCACCACGGTGAAACCCGGGTCGAGCTCGAGCGTCGCCTCGTCGATGGCGCCGAGGCCTTGGATTCGCATCTCGGCCAACACGCTCCGCACCTTATCCGCTGCCCGGGTCGAAACCCGGCAGCCGGCCGCGGGCACGCCGAACATATGTTCGCGAGTTGGGAACTCGCGGGCTTGAGCTGGGAACTCGCGCGGGAAGGAGCGACTCGCCGGGACGGAACCGGCTACTCGCGTGACCGGAGACGGGGACTCGCGGCGTCAGCTGGGCTAACGAGAGCGCCAGCCCTGCACGGGCAGCTCGAACTTGTGCACCAGGCGCTCGGTGAACGTGCCATGACCCAGCCGAACCAGCTTGACCGGCTTCGCGCCGCGCACCACCTCGACCCGGGCGCCCGGCGGGATGTCCACCATCCGCCGCCCGTCACAACACAGCACGGCCGGGTGCCCGCCCGGGTCCACCTCGACCGCCACCACCGAGTCCGGCGGCACCACCAGGGACCGGGAGAACATCGCGTGCGCATTGCTCGGCACCACCAGCATGGCGCGCACGTCCGGCCACACCACCGGCCCGCCCGCGGAGAACGCGTACGCCGTCGACCCGGTCGGCGTCGCGCACAGCACCCCGTCGCAGCCGAACGACGACACCGGCTGGTCGTCCACCTCGATCCGCACGTCGAGAATCCGCTCCCGGCTGCTTTTCTCCACGCTGGCCTCGTTGAGCGCCCAGTCCGTGGCGATCCGCCGGCCGTCGACCGTGGCGGTGACGTCCACGGTCATCCGGTCCTCCACCCGGTAGTCCCGGTTCACCACGTGCGTGATCACGTCCTCGAGATCGTCAGAGTCGGCCTCGGCAAGGAACCCGACGCGGCCGAGGTTCACCCCGAGCACCGGCACGTCCGCCGGCCGGGCCAACTCCGCGCCGCGCAGCAACGTGCCGTCCCCGCCGAGCACCAGCACCAGCTCGGTGCCCACGGCGGCGTTCGGCCCGTACTCGACGACGTTGTGATAGCGCGCACCGTCCACATCGGCCGCCTCCTCGGCCAGCACCCGCAGCCGCACCCCGGCGGCTGCCAGCCCGGTGGCCGCCTTCTCGGCGGTGTGCCTGGCCTCGGCGCGGCCGGTGTGCATCACCAGCAGCACCTCGCGATCCTCGTTCACTGGGGCCCCTCCCGGACGGCCGCGTCGACCAGCGCGGCTACCTGTTCCTGTGCCAGTGGTTCGTCCCGGCGCAGCCAGGCAAAGTACTCGACGTTGCCGGCCGGCCCCGGCAGCGGGCTGGCCACCACCCCGTGCACTCGCAGCCCGTGCTCGGCGGCCTCGGTCAGCACGCCGCGCACGGCACCGGCGCGCAGTTCCGGATCGCGGACCACCCCACCGGCGCCGAGCCGCTCCCGGCCCACCTCGAACTGCGGCTTGATCATCGGCACCAGGTCGGCGTCCGGCGTCGTGCAGGCCAACAGCGCGGGCAGTACCAGGCGCAGCGAGATGAACGACAGGTCGGCCACCACCAGCTCGACCGGTCCGCCGGTCTGTTCCGGGGTCAGCGCGCGCACGTTCGTCCGGTCCAGCACGACCACCCGCGGATCGGTGCGCAGCCGCCAGTCCAGCAGCCCGCGACCGACGTCGGCGGCCACCACTTGGGCCGCGCCCCGGCGCAGCAGCACGTCGGTGAACCCGCCGGTGGAGGCACCGGCGTCCAGGCAGCGTCGCCCGGCGACCCGCAGGCCGGCCGGTTCGAACGCGGCGAGCGCCCCGAGCAGCTTGTGCGCACCGCGGGACGCCCACCCGGGGTCGTCGTCGTCCTTCACCAGCACCGGCGCATCCGGCTCGACGCCGGTGGCCGGCTTGCTGGCGACGGTGCCACGCACGGTCACCCGGCCGTCCTCGATGAGTTGCGAGGCATGCTCGCGAGAGCGCGCGAGGCCACGACGAACCAGCTCCGCGTCAAGCCGGGACCTGCGCGGCACCGGTCATTCCCTGTCGATTGTGGACAGTGCGACGTTCAGCGCCACGTGCACCGCGTCGAACCGCGCGACATGCTCGGCCACCGGCAGGTCGTCCAGCTCGTCGAGGCCGGCCACCGCTTCCTCGATCGCGGCGGTCGGATCCCCGGGCGGCGTGTCGTGGTCCGCGTGGCCCTCGTGGTCAGACTCCACCTGCATCCCTTCACGCTAGCCGATCTCCAGTCCCAGCTCGGCCAGTGCCGCCTTCGCCGCGTCGTCCCCGGCGTGGAGCCGCCCCGGTTCGCCGTCCGGAACCTGGGCGGCGCACAGCGCCCGGAGGAGGCCGAACGCGTCGCCGGAGGTGGCCGTGGCGGTCCGGCGCACCCGGCCGTCCGGATCGATCGTCCAGCCCGGCTGCTCGGCGATCGCCAGCTCGCTCGTCCGGCCGGACAGCGCGGTCAGGTCCGCGGCCAGGTAGGTCGGCCGTAACTCGGGCCGGGCCGCGAGCACGTCGGCCGGCGTGGTCACGCCGCTGAGCACCAGCAGCGAGTCCAGCCCGGCCGCGACGGCACCGGCGATGTCGGTGTCCAGCCGGTCCCCGACCACCAGCGGTCGGTGCGCGTCCCCGGCGGCCTGGTCGAGCAGCGGGCGGCTCGGCTTGCCGGCCACCACCGGGTCCGTGCCGGTCGCGGTGGCCACCGCGGCCACCAGAGCGCCGTTGCCGATCAGCTGGCCGCGCTCGGTGGGCAGGGTCGGGTCGACGTTGCAGGCCACCCAGAGCGCGCCGGCCCGGATCGCAAGGCACGCCTCGGAAAGCTCGCGCCACCCCACGTTCTGCGACAACCCCTGCACGACGGCCACCACGTCGCCGGACGCCTGCGCGGTCGGCCGCAACCCCACGTTGCGCACCTCGTCGGACAGGGCGTTGGTGCCCACCACCAGCACGGTCGCCTCCGCCGGCAACCGCTCGGCCAGTACCGCGGCCGCCGCCTGGGCGCTCGTGCACACCTCACTCAGGTCGGCCGGCACGCCCAGCTCGCGCAGGTGGTCGGCCACCTGCTCAGGAGATCGCGAGGCATTGTTGGTGACGAACCGGACAGCCACCCCGGCATCACGGATCCGCGCAACCACACCCGCCGCCCCTGGTACCGCCTCGGCCCCGCGGTACACGGTGCCATCGAGGTCGAGCAGCACCGCGTCGTACCGATCGAGCAGGCGGTCACTCATCGCCCGCCGGCCGCTCCTGACCGGGAGTGGCGGGCTCGGGCTCGGGACGCTCGTCGTCGTCCGGTGGCCACTCCGGCTCCTCGGGCCCGGTGGCCTTGTCGGCCGACGCCGGATCGGCGGTCCCGGCACGGACCGGTTCCGCCAACGCCGTGGCCTGGTCGGCCGGCGCCGGGCCAGCGGTCTCGGACTCCCCGGGCACGGTGGTCTGGTCCGCCGGCACCCGGTTGGCGGTCCCGGGCTCGCCGGACGCGAGAGCCTGGTCGGCCGGCGCCGGGCCAGCGGTCTCGGGCTCGCCGGGCACGGTGGCCTGGTCGGCCCGCACCGGATCAGCGGTCCCCGGCTCGCCGGAAGCGGGGTCGTGGTCGGTCGGCCCCCCCTGGTCGGCGGTCCCGGCATCGACCGGCTCCACCTGCACGATGATCTGGTCGGCCGGCACCGGGTCGGTGATCTCGGCCTCCTCGGGCGCGGGGGCCTGGTCGGCCGGCGCCGGATCGATTGGCTCGGCCTGGGCGTTGGAGTCGAGGGTGGCACCCAGTGCGATGGCCTGGTCGGGGGCGTCGGTCTGTTCGTCGTCGTCGGCTTCGGCGGCGTTGAGGAACCAGCGGATGGCGTCTTCGGTGCGGCCGGCGGCGGCGAGGTTGTCGGCGTAGGCGTAGAAGAGGCGGGCGCTCCACGGGTCGTGCCGGCGGGGGTCGAGGTCGGGTCCCTGGAGGGCCACCACGGCGGCGTCGAGCTGGCCCATGTCCCGGCGCGCGCCGGCGGCGACGATGCGCAGCTCGATGGCGGTGGAGCGGGGGAGGTCCGGGTCGGCTTCCGCGGCGAGCTCGAGGGCCCGTTCCGGGCGGCCGAGGGCCCGCTCGCAGTCAGCCATCACGGCCAGCTGGGTGGTACCGCCGGACATGCGGCGGGCGGCGCGCAGCTCGGCGAGCGCTTCCGCCCACTCCCCGGCGTGGTATGCGGCCAGGCCGGCGGCCTCCCGGACGATCGCCACCCGGGAGGCCCGGGACCGGGCGTACCTGGCGTGTTCGAGGGCGCGTTCGGGGTCCTCGTCGACGAGCAGGCCGGCTGCCACCAGGTGCCGGCCGACGATCTCGGCCACCGCTTTGGACAGACCGCGCAGCTCCCGGCGGGCCTCGGCGTCGAGCGCGGAGAACTCGGCGTCGTCGGGCAGCTCGGGGCCGGTGTCCCTCGGCTCGAACTCGCGCTCGGGCTCGCGACGATCCCGAGCGGGCGCGTCGCGGTTGGCCAAGCCGGGCCGGTCATCCCGGCGGGGTCCCCGGTCGTCCCGGCGCTCACCGCGGTCGCCGCGATCGTCCCGGCGGGGCGGGCGGTCGGACCAGCGAGGCCGGTCCGACCGGCCGGCCTGGTCCTCCCGACGCGGCCGGCTGTCGTCGCGGCCACGGTAACCCGGGCGATCCGAACGACCCTCCTGGTCGTCGCGACGCGGGCGACCTTCGTCGCGGCCACGGTAACCGGGCCGATCCGAACGGCCGTCCTGATTGTCCCGACGCGGACGACCC
>NZ_DASUCC010000164.1:0-20757 GCF_035762905.1 Actinophytocola sp. | reverse complement strand
GGCCGCTACGCGGCCGGCGCCCGCGGCGCTTGGTCTGATGCTTGTCGAACGCGAGCCGGTCGGAGAGGCTGGCGGGATGTGGTGGTCGCGTGGCCAGGTTCCGCCGAGTGTCCTGCAATCCGAGCACGGGTTTCTCGCCATCGCCGGGCGGGAGAAGTCGCTGACGCCACAGGAAGCGGTCGTGGCGTTCCGGGATCTGGTGTCGGCCGACATGGCCTGGACGGACGACCGCAAGCGGCGCAACCGCCGCAAGGCGAAGGGGACGCAGGTCGCCGGGCTCATCCTGACCGCGCTGTCGACCGTCGTGCTCGGGATCCCGACGATCCCGGAACAGGCCGCCATCGCGCTGCCGATGGTCGCGACCGTGACCGTGCTGGCCGGCCTGGAGACCTTCAACAGCTGGCGGGCCCTGTGGGTGCTGATGGAGGAGACCCAGTACCGGCTCCACCGGGTGCGCGATCACATGGACTTCTACCTGGTGACCACACCCGCCGACCAGGTGAGTCTCGATCGGCTCCGGGAGTTCTTCGACCAACAGCAGGAGATCTGGAACGACGTGAGCCGCCGCTGGCTCGAGTTCCGCAAACTCGACCGCACCCCCCGCGAGGTCCACTCGGCACCCGGCGAGGCTCGCTGACCAGCCGAGACCTCCGAGTCACCGGTGCACCCCCTGCTCCGCCGGCGCGCACGCGGCAGAGGATCGACCTTGTGCCTGGAACCGGCTGCGCCGGCCTGCGGCCGGCGCAGCCGGCCGCAGGCCGTCAGTTCGGTGCGGGACTGAACATGAGGCATGGCGGAGCAGCTCCGACCATCCGCTGTCCACGGAGCGGAGGTCCCGGGACCTGATCGGTGCGATGGCTCGGCGCCGCCGGGTCAGTCGTGGGTGGTGCGGCGGGTGGGGTACCAGGTTTCGCCGGCGGGTTCGGAATTCATGTTCCAGGACCAGGAATGGGTGGGGGTGATGCGGATGTAGTAGCCGGGGCCGACCATGCCGGTGCGTTCGACGGGGGGTTCGGCGGTGCCGTAGATGCGGATGCCGCGGGCGGTGAACGGGTCGAGGGAGACGAGGTCGTCGATGACGAGGGCGACCTTCGTGTTGCCGGACAAGAGGTTCCGGGATTTGCGGGTGTGCAGGAAGGACTGGCCCGGGCCGCCGACCCAGAAGTGGGTGCCGTCGAACTCGAACGCGACGGGGACGACGTCGGGTTGGGCGTCGGGAGAGAGGGTGGCGAGGCGGGCAAGGGGTTGGGAGCGGAGGTAGGCGAGCTCTTCCGGGGTGAACGACATGTCAGTGGAGGGTATGGGTGAGCCGGAACAGGCGGATCTCGCGGCCGGAGCGGGTGGCGTAGTCGTGGTAGGCGGGCCAGGCGGTGGTGACCGTGGACCAGGCGACGGCGCGGTCGGGGCCGGTCAGCAGGGTGGCGGTGACGGGGAAGGCGTGGCCGCGGACCAGGGCGGTGGCGGCCGGGTTGGCGATCAGGTTGGCGGACCAGGCGGGATGGTTCGGCTTGCCCCAGTTGGAGGCGACCAGGATCAGGGAGCCGTCGTCGGGGATGGCCATCAGGGGGGTGGTGCGGGCCTGGCCGGTGCGGCGGCCGGTGGTGGTCAGCAGGACGGCCGCCATGCCGGCGAACCGGCTGAACGCGACGCGGCCACCGGTCAAGCGTTGCAGGGCGATGTCCATGGCGACCAGGTGCGGGCCGACGGCGGACAGCCACGGCTGGCGGCCGAGCGTCTGGGCGAGTCTGCGCACGAGCTTCACGGGGTTAGTGAAACAGGATGACCGCGGGGTTGGTTACCGGGACCGGGTCGCCGGCCGCGCCGAGTCCGCCGGTGGAGGGGTCGCGGGGCAACCGGGTGACCGTGCCGGAGTGCTGGTTGGCGACGTAGATCCACTGCTCGTCGGGGCTGAGCGTGCAGTGCCGCGGCCAGTCGCCGCCGGTCGGCGCGGTGCCGGCCGGAACCAGGCGGGCGCCCGCGTCGTGCACGGCGAACACCAGGATCGTGTTCGCGCCCCGGTTGGACACGTAGAGGAACCGGCCGTCCCGGCAGGCGAGGATCTCGGCGGGGAACGTCTCGCCGGGCGCGGCGATCGGGACCACCTGGCCCGGGTCGAGCCGGCCGCCGGCCGGATCCCAGGCCGCCACGGTGATCTCCGGCCGCCGCTCGCCGAGGATGTACACGTGCCGGCCGAACGGGTGGAAGGCCACGTGCCGGGGCCCGGACCCGTCGGGCAGGCCCAGCCGGGAGCGCGGCGCGAGGCTGCCGTCGGACAGGTCGAGCCGGAGCACGTGCACGGTGTCGGTGCCCAGGTCGGCGGCGAGCACCCACCGTCCACTCGGGTCGGTGAGCACCTGGTGCGCGTGCCCGCCGAGCGTGGCGAGGTCGGAGGCGGCGCCGATCTCGCCGGACGGCTCGAGCGGGTGCACCACGACCGTGCCGCTGCCGTAGTTGGCGGTGAGCAGGAACCGGCCGCTGGTGTGCACGCTCAGGTGGGTCGGGGCGGCGCCCTTGGTCGGTTGCCGGCCCAGCACCTCCGGTCGCTCCGGGTCGGCGATGTTCAGTGCGGTCACTGACCCGTCCGGCTCCTGCTCGCTGGTCGCGTACAGCACCTGCCGGTTCTGGGCGAACGCCAGGAACGACACGTCCGGGACGTCCGCGACGGTCCCGGTCATGCGCAGCTCGGCCGTGTCGGGATCCACCCGGCCCACTGCCAGACCCCGGTCAGCCGGGAAGCTGCCGACGTACATGGTGGACAATGGTTCCCCCTTCGGCGCCGCGCACCAGGTTACCCACCGGCCGGTTCACCGGCTCCGGTCGACCGCCGTGACGAACTCGGCCGTACGGAGCCGGATCTCGGCGAACCGGGACGCCTCGGCGGCCTCGGCGGAGATCACCGCTCGGCCGGCCGCCACCGCCACGGCGCCGGCGGCCAGGTACTCGGCGGCGTTGCCGGCGTGTACCCCGCCGCCCGCCACCAGCGGGGTGCCCGGGTACGGGCCGTGCAGGTCGCGAAGGTATTCCGGACCGAGCCGGGCCGCGGGAAACACCATGACCGCGACGCTGCCGGCGTCCACGGCCGCGGCCACCTCGGTCGGGGTGAGCGCGCCGATCAGCAGCGGCACCTCCTGGCGGGCGGCCTCGGCGGCCACCTCGGGCCGGACCGCCGGGGTGGCCAGGAACCGGGCGCCGGCGCTGACCGCGTCCCTGGCCTGACGCCGGGTCAGCACCGTGCCGGCGCCGATCAGCAGACCGTCCACGGTGGACGCCAGCTCGATCAGGTCCACGGTGGTGGGCGTGCTCAGCGCGAACTCCACGATCGGCAGCCCGGCCTCGACCAGCGTCGCGGCCACCCCGGCCGGGTCCGGGATCGACCTGGCGCGCACGACGGCGAGCGTCCGGTGGGCGCGCAGCGCGGCGAGCAGGTCCAGGGTCACGGCGCGCTCCGCACCGGCCGGATCGAATGGCCGGGCAGCGCGCCGGTCGGCCGGCCGTCGTCGATCACCGGGGTCCCGTTCACCAGGACGTACGGGATCCCGGCGGCGGGCCGGCGCGGGTCGTCGAAGGTGGCCCGGTCGGCGACCGTCTCCGGGTCGAACAGCACCAGGTCGGCGGCGTATCCCTCGCGCAGCAGCCCGCGATCGGACAGCCGCAACCGGCGCGCCGGCCGGCCGGTCAGGTGCGCGACGCACTCCTCCAGCCCGAGCACGCCCAACTCGCGCACGTACCGGGCCAGGTAGCGCGGGAACGTGCCCCAGGCCCGGGGATGCGGCCGCTCGCCGGCCAGCAGCCCGTCGCTGCCGCCGGTGTGCGCAGGGTGCCGCATGATCGCCCGCACGTTGTCCTCGTGCCCGACGTGCATCAGACACGAGGTGCCCAGCCGCTCGGCGATCAGCGTGTCGAAGACCAGCTCGCTCGGCGGTTTCCCGGCCCGCCGCGCGGACTCCGCCACGCTGTGCCCGACCAGGTGCGCGTGCTCCGGCAGCCGGACCCCGTTGATCTCGATCCAGGCCCAGTCCACCGGAACGCCCATGCAGCCGTCCGAGCCGTGCACCTCGAGGTCGAGCCGGATCCGCTCCCGAATGTCCACATCGGACAGCCGGGCGAGCACGGCGTCCGGGCCGCCCGCACCGGCCCAACTGGGCAGCAGCGCGGACAGGTAGGTGGCGCCCGGCAGGTACGGGTAGGTGTCCAGGGACAGGTCGCAGCCCTGGTCGATCGCCTTGTCCAGCAAGGAGAGCAGCTCACCGGCGCGGCCGGCGTTGACCGGGAAGTTCAGCGTTGCGTGGGCCAGGTGCAGTGGGCAGCCGGATCGCAGCGACACCTCGACCATCTCGGCGTAGGCGGCCAGCGCGCCGGCGCCGTAGCTGCGGTGGTGCGGGCTGTAGTAGCCGCCGAGCCGGCCGACCACCTCGCACAGCGCCACCAGTTCGTCGGTGCCGGCGTACATGCCGGGCGTGTACGTGAGCCCGGAGGACAGCCCCGCGGCTCCCTCGGCCATCCCGGTGGCGACCACCTCGCGCATCCGGTCCAGCTCCGAACCGGTGGGCGCCCGGTCGTCCCAACCGATGACCAGCAGCCGGATCGTGCCCTGGGGCAGCAGGTAGGCGGCGTTGACGGCGATCCCGCGGTCCAACCGGTCCAGGTACTCGCCGACGCCGCGCCAGGTCCAGTCGAAGCCGGGCGGGTCGCCGTTCCAGCCGGCGAGCTGGGTGCGCAGCCCGGCCAGCGTGGCGTCGTCGACCGGGGCGTAGGACAGGCCGTCCTGGCCGAGCACCTCGAGGGTGACGCCCTGGGAGATCTTGGCAAGGTGCTCGGGGTCGGCCAGCACCTGCAGGTCGGAATGCGAATGCATGTCGATGAACCCGGGCGCGAGGACCAGGCCGGTCGCGTCGATGGTTCGGGTTCCGGTCGGCCTGCCCCCGATGGCGGCGATCCGGCCCGCCTCGACGCCCACGTCCGCGCGGTAGCCGGGGGCACCGGTGCCGTCCACCACGGTGGCACCCCGGATCACGATGTCCATGGTGGACCCCATCAGAAGTAGGTGCGGATCAGGTCGACCACGGTCTCGCCGTCCGCGCCGGCCACCGGGATCAGCTGCCACTTGTCGAAGGTCGTGCACGGGTGGGACAGACCGAACCCGACCCAGTCCCCGACCCGCGGGTCGGCGCCCGCGGTCACGGCGAGGAACGTGTGCTGGTCGTTCAGCGCGGTGACCCGGCAGCCGGGCAGTGGGGTCACGCCGTCGCCGGACCGGATCAGCTGCGGCTCGGGCAGGCCGAGGTCGTACGGGGCGTCGCGCTTGCCCATGGTCAGCAGGGCGAGATCGGCGGTCGGCCGGGAGGTGACCTGCGCCCAGGCGCGCAGCGCCGACCGGAACGGGGCGGCGTCGTCGAGCCGGGGCGTCGCGCCGAGCGGCGAGAGGCTGCGGTAGGGGCCGTCGTCGTGCGTGACGTAGGCGCCGCTGCGCAGCACCGGGAGCACCGGGAGACCGTCCGGCCACGGCTCGGTGAGCGCGTCGGCGACCAGATCGAAGTAGCTGCTGCCACCGGCGCTCACCAGCACCCGGTCCAGCCCGTCGAACGCGCCGCGCCCGGCAAGGGTGACCGCCAGCTCGCGCAGCCGGACCAGGTAGCCGCGGACCGTGGCCATGGCGTCGGCGGTGCTCTCGTTGGCCACGGCCCCCTCGTAGCCGGCGACGCCGACCAGCCGCAGCGCCGGGCTGGCCGCCGCCGCGTCGGCCACCGCGAGCGCGGCCGGCAGATCCCGGGCGCCGGTCCGCCCGCCGGCCGCGCCCAGCTCGACCAGCACGTCGACCGGCCGGGTGGCGCCCGCGTCGCGCAGCGCCCGGTCCATCAGCGCAACCCCGCGCTCGGAGTCCACCCAGCAGCAGAACTCCAGCCCGGGGTCGGTGGCCAGCTCACCGGCCAGCCAGCCGAGCGCCGCCGGGTCGACCAGCTGGTTGGCCAGCACGATCCGGCTGACCCCGAACGCCCGGTACACCCGCAGCTGGCTGGCGTTGGCCGTGGTGATCGCCCACGCGCCGTGCTCGAGCTGCCGGGCGAACAGTTGCGGCGCCATGGTGGTCTTGCCGTGCGGGGCGAGCGCAAGGCCCCGGGCCGCGCACCAGCGCGCCATCGTGGCGATGTTGGCCGCCAGCGCCGGGCCGTCCAGCACCAGCAGCGGGCCGAGGAAGCCGTCCCGGAACAGGTTCAGGCCGCGGCTCCGGACCTCCGCGATGCTCATCCCGGCCACCGCGGCCGGCATTCCCTTGAAGCGCCAGTCGATCCGCTCGGTCCCGATCGCCGCCACGGCGGCCTGGTCGATGCTCCCGGGTTCGATCCGCACCGGCGCCTCCATTGCGCGATATGCCACGGAATACTGCACCACCTGGTGCGACCCTGTGTAGCATCCGGCCGCATGGCCAGGACCGCGATCCACCCCGACGGCGCCGCGCCCGTCCCGTTCCCGCTCTCGTTCGGGATCCGGAAGGGCAACATCCTCCAGGTCGCCGGCCAGATCCCGGCCGACCACGGCACCGGTGCGATCGTCGGCGACACGGTCGCCGAGCAGACCCGTCAGGCCATGCGCAACGTGACCACGGTGCTCGCCGCCGGCGGCGCCACCATGGACGACGTCGTCATGGTCCGGGTCTACCTCACCGACACCGGCCACTTCGCCGACATGAACGCGGCGTACCAGGAGTTCCTGACCGAGCCGTTCCCGGCCCGCACCACGGTCTACGTCGGCCTGCCGGCCGGGGTGCTCGTCGAGATCGACGCCATGGCGGTGCTGGACGCCTGACCTCAGGCGTCGTCCTCGCGCTCGGGTGAGGAGAAGTTGGCCACGCACTGGCGGATCCGCCGGCGCGGCCAGCGCGAGGCCTCCATGTGCAGCCAGAGCGGGAACAGCGCGTAGGGCGGCACCCGGTTGCGGCGCAGCACGGTCTTGGTGGCGAAGTCCACCATGATGAGCAGCAGCATCAGCGCCAGGATCGCCATGACCAGCAGGAACGGCGGCCACAGCGAGCCGGCCGGCAGGGCAGCGACGCACAGCGCCAGCAGCACCACACTGACCACCGAGGCGTAGGCGACGAACCGCGGCCACACCAGCAGCCGGCCGAGCAGGCTGCGCGGCGGCAGTTGGGTGCGGGTGATCAGCAGTGCGGGGACCAGCAGCAGCACCGTGACCACGGCGTCCGCGGAGGACAGGGTCGCGGCACTGCCCTCGGCGGCGGACGGGATCCGGGTGAACAGCTCGCCGAGCACCGGAAGTCCGGACAGCACGTGGGGTTGCAGCACCACGGCGAACGCGGCGACCAGGAACAGCACCGCGAGGACCAGCTTGGACACCCCCGAGGACAGCGAGATCGGGTCGTCGACGAGGGACATGTAGACGTTCGCGGCGACCGGTTCGCTGTTGGTCTCGTCGTCCTCGCCGAACGGCCGCCGCTGCCAGCGGATCCGCCCGGTGTTCTCCCGGGGGTCGTCGTCGAAGTCGAGGCTCACGTCCAGGTCGGCCGCCTCCAGCTCGGTGGCCCAGGCGCGCAGCTCGGCCGGGGTCAGCGCGCCGCCGGCCAGGTGGAGACGTTCGGTCTCGTACAGCCGGGCGAACCGGGCCAGCCGGGTGACCGGGAACCCGGGCGCGGTGAGGCCGGGGTCCCCCGGCTCGGGGCGGGGTGGCGCCGGGAAATTCGGCGGCCGCGACGAGAACGTGGCGTAGCAGCCCTCGATGTAGGTCTTGAACGCGCGCAGGTCGCGTTCCCGCCTGCGGCCGAGCTCGGCCAGCCGCGCGGTGACGTCGGGCAGTTCGGGCCGGGGCACCCGCATCCGCTCGGTCAGCCGCCGCACGTGCGCCCGGTCGGTGGCGGTGGCCAGCAGGAACCGGCGAACCTGGATGCCTTCCGGCACCGCAACGGTCACCTCGTAGGTGTCCACCTCGCGCGGGATGACGGTCTGGTACCGCACGGTGAACTCGCGGCGCAGCCGGGACCGGCGCCGGTCGGTGGACGTGGTCAGCGCACCGGGCGAGGTGTAGCGCAGCACGTGCTGGGCCGGGTGGGTGGGGATCCGGACGACCAGCAGGTGCTCCCGGGCCGCGATGTCGAGCATCCGCAGGAACGCGCCGCCCTCGGTGAACAGGGCCCGCACCACGGTCGCCGCGCGGTCGCGGATGTCGGTGGTGTGGGTGTCGTCGTCGCGGTCGAGCCCGGGCAGCGGTTCCCGCTCGAACACCCCGCCGTTCTCGATCACGGCGGTGATGGTGGCCTCGATCAGCCAGCGGGACCGGTGGTACCGGTCGCGCACCCCGGCCACGGTCGCCGAATCCTCGGCGCCGGAGTCGAGGTACACGGCGAACACCTTGCGCAGGCCCTGGATCAGCGCCAGGTCGGCCCGCTGCGGCGACATCGTGGGATACCGGTGCCCGTCCACATCGGACACGACCACCCAGCCGGAGTCCCGGCGCGGCTGCCGGGTCAGCGGCAGCCACACCGTGCCCGGTCCACCTGTGCTGCCGGTCCGGTCGGCGGAGCGCACCGCGAGCCGGTCGGCGGACAGGGCCGCGAGCCGGTCGGCGGACAGTGCACCGAGATCGATCTCCAGGCCGACCTGGCGGGTCAGGTGCGTGGCGTCGGCGAGCGTGAGCGTCTCCGAGACCCGGCCGATGTGCTCCTGGTTCAGGGCGAGGTCGAGCAGGTTCAGGCCGAGTTCCTCGGCCCGGCCGTCCCGGGCCGGTTGGCTGGTCGGAATCGGGGTCTCGCGGAGCGCGGCCAGGAACCTGCTCAGCCGGTCCGCGCCGGTCATGCACCCGCCTTTCCCGAATTTCGCGCCCCCTGCCGGGCCATTGTTTCACGCGGCCCGGTGCTAGCGGACTTCCTTGGTACACACGGGGGGTTGTCGGCGCGGGCAAATTCCCCCGCATGGGTGATCTTCCTTTCTCCGCGGTGGTGGTTTTTCAATTCCGGCTTCGGCCGGTGCGATTTCGGGACGGCCGTGCGCCCACCCGCTGACCGGCCCGGCAACCCGGCCCGGGTTGACGCATTACAGTGCTCGGATGGTCGAGTCCCGGATGGAGCGATTGAACGCCGCGGAGCCCGCGCAGGCCGAGGGCCTGCTGCTGGCCTGCTGCGCGGCTCGCCGGTGGGCGGACGAACTGGTGGTCCGCCGGCCGTACCACGATCTGGAGACGCTGGAGCAGGTGTCCGACGCGATCTTCGCCGAGCTGGGCTGGGCGGATGTCGAGCAGGCCCTCGCCGCCCATCCCCGGATCGGGGAGCGGGCCGGCGGCGCCGGCCGGGAGGCGGCCTGGTCGCGCGAGGAGCAGGCGGCGGCCGGCGCCGACGACGCGGCCGCCGCCGAACTGGCCGCGGCCAACGCGGAATACGAGCGCCGGCATGGCCGGGTGTTCCTGATCTGCGCGACCGGCCTGTCCGCCGGGGAGATCCTCGCCGCCCTGCGCGCCCGGCTGGACAACGACGAACAGACCGAGCGGGTCGCGGTCCGGGAGGAACTGCGCAAGATCGCCAACCTGCGGCTGCGGAAGCTGGTGACGGCATGACGATTTCGACGCACGTGCTGGACACCAGCCGCGGCCGGCCGGCGGGCGGCGTGACCGTGCGGCTGGACCTGCGGCTGAACGGCGACTGGTCCACGGTTGACGAGGGCCGCACCGACGCCGACGGCCGGCTGTCCGGCTGGACGGTGCACCGGGCCGGGGAGTACCGGCTGGTGTTCGGCGTCGGGGACTACCTCGGCCCGGACGCGTTCTACCCGGAGGTGACCGTCGCCTTCCGGATCGCCGACCCGAAGGAGCACTACCACGTGCCGCTGCTGATCAGCCCGTTCGGCTACTCCACCTACCGGGGCAGCTGATGTCCCGGATAGTCCTCGGGGACAACCAGTACGGCAAGGCCGAGACCCGCCTGGTCCGGGTGGAGCGTGGCCAGGACCGGCACGACGTCGTCGACCTGAACGTCACCACGACGCTGGCCGGCGACCTGGCCGCCACCCACCTGACCGGCGACAACAGCGGCGTGTTGCCCACCGACACGCAGAAGAACACCGTCTACGCCTTCGCCCGGGACGGCGTCGGCGAGATCGAGGACTTCGCGCTGCGGCTGGCCCGGCACTTCGTCGGTACCGCGCCGGCGATCCGGCGGGCCCGGGTGCGGATCGAGCAGTACACCTGGGAGCGGCTGGCCGGCCACTCGTTCCGGCGCGGCGCCGGCACCCGGACCGCCACCGCAAGCTGCGACGGCGAGAACGCCTGGGTGGTGTCCGGATTGGCCGACCTGGTCGTGCTGAACACCACCGGCTCGGAGTTCCACGGTTTCCACAAGGACCGCTACACCACGCTGGCCGAGACCACCGACCGGATCCTGGCCACCGCCGTGACCGCGCAGTGGCGACATGCCGAGCCGCGCAGCGACGACTGGGGTACCTCGCACGCCGAGTCGACCCGGCACCTGCTGGCCGCGTTCGCCGACACGCACAGCCTGTCGCTGCAGCAGACCCTGCACGCGATGGGGGAGCGGGTGCTCACCGAGCGGCCGGAGGTGGCCGAGGTGCGCCTGGCGCTGCCGAACAAGCACCACTTCCTGGTCGATCTGGCCCCGTTCGGGTTGGACAACCCCGGCGAGGTGTTCTACGCCGCGGACCGGCCCTACGGTCTGATCGAGGGCACCGTGCTGCGTTCCGGCGCGCCGGAGCCCGGGCTGGCCTGGTGGTAGTGCGATGGACTTCTTCCGACCCGAGACGCTGGCCGAGGCGCTGGCGCTGAAGGCCGAGCACCCCGACGCGGTGCCGATCGCCGGCGGCACCGACGTGATGGTGGAGCTCAACTTCGACCTGCGCCGCCCGCCCGCGCTGCTCGACCTCACCAGGGTCGGCGAGCTGGCCGACTGGAGTGTCGGCAACGGCGGCGGCGATGGACTCGTCCGGCTCGGCGCGGGCGTGCCGTATGCCCGGATCATCACCGAGCTGGCCGCCGAGCTGCCGGGCCTGGCGATCGCGTCGCGCACGGTCGGCTCGCCGCAGATCCGCAACCGCGGCACGGTCGGCGGCAACCTTGGCTCGGCCTCGCCGGCCGGCGACGCGCACCCGCCGCTGCTGGCCACCGGCGCGGACATCGAGGTCGCCTCGGCCAGGGGGTCCCGGACCATCCCGGCCGCGGAGTTCTTCAGTGGCCCCAAGCGGTCCGTGCTGGCGCCGGACGAGCTGATCACCGCGGTGCGGCTGCCGAAGGCGCGCGGCCCGCAGCAGTTCGCCAAGGTCGGCACCCGCAACGCGATGGTCATCGCGGTCTGTTCGTTCGCGGTCAGCCTGGACGCCGCGGACCGCACGGTCGGCACCGGGATCGGCTCGGCCGGCCCGACGCCGCTGCGCGCCACCGAGGCCGAGGCGCTGGCCGCGGAGCTGCCCTGGCAGACGAGGCAACCCGTGCCGGACGACGTTCTCGGCCGGTTCGGCGAGCTGGTCGGGGCCGCCGCCCGGCCGATCGACGACGTGCGCGGCAGCGCGGCCTACCGCCGGCACGCGCTGTCCGTGCTGGCCCGCCGCACGCTGTCCTGGGCCTGGCGCGACTACTGCTCCGGAGGGTGGTCCTGATGCGGGTGAACGTGGAGGTCAACGGCCAGCCGATGACCGCGGACGACGTGTGGCCGGGCGAGAGCCTGCTGTACGTGCTGCGCGAGCGGCTCGGTCTTCCGGGTTCGAAGAATGCCTGCGAGCAGGGCGAGTGCGGGTCGTGCACGGTTTACCTGGACAGCGTGCCGGTGTGCGCCTGTCTGGTGGCCGCCGGTCAGACCGAGGGCCGGCGGGTGCGCACCGTGGAGGGGCTGGCCACCGGCGAGGCGCTCGACCCGGTGCAGGAGGCGTTCGTGCGGACCGGCGCGGTGCAGTGCGGGTTCTGCACCCCCGGCCTTGTGGTCGCGGCGCACGACCTGATCCGCCGCAACCCGCACCCGTCGGACGCCGAGATCCGCGAGGCACTGGCCGGAAACCTGTGCCGCTGCACGGGATACGAGAAGATCCTGGACGCCGTGCGGCTCGCGGCGTCCACAGTGGACGGTGAAGCATGAGGACGGTGATCGAGGGTGCCGCGGTGTTCGCGGTTGATCGGGGGAGCACCGAGCACGACACCGGGTATGTGATCATCAACCACGGAGTGATCGAGGCGGTCGGCGCCGGTTCGGCTCCGGACAAGGGGCCGGTGGACCGCCGGATCGACGGCCGCGGCTGCCTGGTCACCCCGGGACTGGTGAACACCCACCACCACCTCTACCAGTGGGCCACCCGGGGTCTGGCCCAGCAGAGCGACCTGTTCAACTGGCTGACCACGCTCTATCCGGTGTGGGCCGGGCTGGACGAGGAGGTCACCGAGGCGGCCGCCACCGCGGGTCTGGTCCGGCTGGCCGAGACCGGCGCCACCACGGTCGCCGACCACCACTACGTCTTTCCCCAGGGGGCCGGGGATCCGTTCACCGCGGTGGTGTCCGCCGCGCACCGGGTCGGGGTCCGGCTGCACGCCGTGCGCGGGTCGATGGACCGGGGCCGCTCGCACGGCGGCCTGCCGCCCGACTCCATCGTCGAGGACACCGACGACGCGCTGCACGGCACCGAGGTGGCGATCGAGCGCTACCACGACCCGGCACCCGAGGCCATGGTGCGCGTCGCGGTGGGGCCGTGCTCGCCGTTCTCGGTCAGCCCGGAACTGATGAAGGGTGCCGCGGAACTGGCCCGCCGCAAGGGGGTGCGGCTGCACACCCACCTCGCCGAGACGCTCGACGAGGAACGGCAGTGCCAGGCCGAGTACGGCTGCACGCCGGCCGAGTACGCGGACCGGACCGGCTGGCTCGGCGACGACGTGTGGCTGGCGCACGGCATCCACCTGTCCGACGACGCGGTCAGCCGGCTCGGCCGAACCGGGACCGGCGTCGCGCACTGCCCGACCTCCAACGCCCGGTTGGGTGCCGGGATCGCCCGGGTTCGCGACCTCATCGAGGCCGGCGCGCCGGTCGGGCTCGGCGTGGACGGCGCGGCGTCCAATGAGGACGGTGGGCTCGGCGTCGAGTTGCGCGCGGCCACCTACCTGGCGCGGCTGCGCGGCGGACCGGATGCGCTCACCGCCCGGGCGGCGTTGTGGCTGGGCACCATGGGCGGAGCCCGCTGCCTCGGTCGCCAGGACGAGATCGGCTCGCTGGAGCCGGGCAAGCAGGCGGACCTGGCGCTGTGGCGACTGGACGGTATCGAGCACGCCGGCATCGCCGACCCGGTGGCGGCGCTGGTGTTCGGCGCGCTGCCACCCGTCCGGCTGCTGCTCGTCGGCGGGAAGACCGTGGTCGAGGACGGCACGATCCGCACGGTGTCCGATGTGGACACCGCAACCGCGTTGCGCAGGGCCAGTTTCCGGCTGGCGCGCCGGGCGGAGGCGAACCGATGACCGGCGCGCTCACCACCAGCTCGGTCGCCGGGGCGGTCGGCGACAGCCCCACCCGGCCGGACGGCGCGCTCAAGGTGCGCGGCGAGTTCGCCTACTCCTCCGACCTGTGGGCCGACGAGATGCTCTGGGGCGCCACGCTGCGCAGCCCGCACCCGTACGCCCGGATCACCTCGATCGACATCTCGGCGGCGCTGACGCTGCCCGGCGTGTCCGCCGTGCTCACCCACGATGACGTCCCCGGGGCGAACATCTACGGCCTCGAGCACGCCGACCAGCCGGTGCTCGCCGAGAACGTGGTGCGCTACGAGGGCGAGCCGGTCGCCATCGTGGCCGCCGACCACCCGGAGACGGCCCGCCGGGCCGCCGATCGGATCGTGGTCGGCTACGAGGTGCTGGAGCCGGTGACCGACGCCGAGACCGCGATGGACCGGGCCGCCCCGGTGCTGCACCCGGGCCATCCGACCGGCAACGTGGTGCGGCACGTGGTGATCCGCAGGGGCGAGCCGGATCCGGCCGCGGACGTGGTGGTCACCGGCGAGTACACGGTCGGCATGCAGGATCAGGCGTTCCTCGGCCCCGAGTCCGGGCTGGCGGTGCCGGCCGAGGACGGCGGCGTGGACCTCTACATCGCGACCCAGTGGCTGCACGTGGACCAGCAGCAGGTGGCCCGCGCGCTCGGCCTGCCGGTGGACCGGGTCCGGCTGCACCTGGCCGGGGTCGGCGGGGCGTTCGGCGCCCGCGAGGACCTGTCCATGCAGGTGCACGCCTGCATGCTGGCGCTGCACACCGGGAAGCCGGTCAAGATCGTCTACGGCCGGGAGGAGTCGTTCTTCGGCCACGTGCACCGGCACCCGGCCGTGCTGCGCTACGAGCACGGCGCCACCAAGGCCGGCGACCTGGTCTACGTCCGGGCCACGATGATCCTGGACGGCGGCGCCTACGCCTCGACCACGGCGGCCGTGGCCGGCAACGCCGCCACCCTCGGGGTCGGGCCGTACCGGGTGCCCAACGTGGCCGTGGACTGCTTCGGCATGTACACCAACAATCCGCCGTGCGGGGCGATGCGCGGGTTCGGCGCGGTGCAGGCGGCGTTCGCCTACGAGTCGCAGATGGACCGGCTGGCCACCGCGCTCGCCATGGACCCGGTCGAGCTGCGGATCCGCAACGCGGTCGCCGAGGGCTCGGTGATGCCGACCGGGCAGGTGATCGACTCGCCGGCACCGGTGGCCGAGCTGCTCCGCCGGCTGCGCGCCCGGCCGCTGCCGCCGCCCGTGAGCACCCCGGTCGACCTGCGCGAGATGCCCGGCGGGGTGTCCAACACGACGCACGGCGAGGGCGTGGTGCGCGGCGTCGGTTACGGCGTCGGGGTCAAGAACGTGGGGTTCTCCGAGGGCTTCGACGACTACTCGACCGCCCGGGTGCGGCTCGAGGTGATCGGCGGCGAGCCGGTGGCCTCGGTGCACACCGCCGCGGCCGAGGTCGGCCAGGGTCTGGTCACCCTGCAGGCGCAGATCGCCCGCACCGAGCTCGGCGTGCACCGGGTGACGATCCAGCCGGCGAACACCGCGGTGGGCAGCGCCGGCTCCAGCTCGGCGTCCCGGCAGAGCTACGTGACCGGCGGCGCGGTCCAGGCGGCCTGCCAGGCGGTGCGGGACGAGGTGCTCAAGCTGGCCACCGACCGGCTCGGGCGCGAGGTGACCACGCTGGCCGAGGTCGACCTGGTCGAGGTGCTCGGGTCGGAGGCGGTCGAGCGCACCGTGGAGTGGCGGCACCGGCCGACCTACCCGCTGGACCCGACCACCGGCCAGGGCAACGCACACGTGCAGTACGCGTTCGCGGCGCACCGCGCGGTGGTCGACGTGGACCTCGAGCTGGGCCTGGTCCGGGTGGTCGAGCTGGCCTGTGCCCAGGACGTCGGCCGGGCGATGAACCCGGACGCGGTGCTCGGCCAGATCCACGGCGGCACCGCGCAGGGCCTCGGCCTCGCGGTGATGGAGGAGATCCAGGTGGTGGGCGGCAAGATCCGCAACCCGTCGTTCACCGACTACCTGATCCCGACCGTGCTCGACATGCCGCCGATGGCCGTCGACGTGCTCGAACTCGCCGACCCGCATGCCCCGTACGGGCTGCGCGGGGTGGGCGAACCGCCGACCATCTCCTCGACGCCGGCCGTGGTCGCGGCCATCCGCGCGGCCACCGGCAGGGCGCTGACCAGGGTTCCCGTCCGGCCGGAGCACATCGTGAACCGCTGACCGGACGACCCTGCGCGGGTGATTACCAGGGTCCTACTGCTCTTTTCGGCGGGGACGGAGCGTGGTACCCAGTAGTCTGTCGATGACTAGCCGTAGTTCACTCGATCGGGCCAAGGATTCGCCACGACGCGAGCGTGTCGAGGGTGGTGTTCTCTGCCCGTTTGGGTGGAGAGTGTCACTGAGTGAAACCCCGGCCCCCCGAGAAGGACAGCCGAGAACGATGACCTGGCCCATGGATGGCGCCGGTGGACCGAGCTGAGCTGGTCGGCCGGTGGGCCGGGTCGCTCACTGAGATCATCTACGTCGCGCGCTCCCGCGACGAGATCGAGCAGGAGCTGGGCGCCCTGCTCGACCGGCTGATCATCGCGGTTCGCGGGCAGGACCTCGACGCCTCGGCGTGCCAGCAGGCCGGCCTGCGGCTGGCCGACTTCGGCTTCACCAAGGCCGAATGCGTCGGGCGCACCCTGCGGGTGCTCAACGAGGGCCTGCCGGAGCTCGGCGGGCTGGACGGGGTCGAGCAGCGGTTGCTGCCGATGCTCGGCGAGCTGGCCACCGGCTTCACCACCGGGATGCGGAACCGGCTCTTCGCCGAGCAGGAGGAGATCAAGCGGGCGCTGACCCGGGCCAAGGAGAACGCCGAGCGCGACCTCGAGGCCAGCGAGGAGCTGTTCCGCGAGGTGTTCACCTCCTCCTCGGTGGGCATGGCGCTGGCCGACCTGGACGGCGAGCTGCTCAAGACCAACCGGGCGCTGGCGAACATCCTCGAGTACGCGCCGCGCGAGCTCGGCGGGCTGAGCCTGCGCGACCTGTTCCATCCGGACGAGGCCGAGCTGCTGATCCTGCGCTTCCAGGAGCTGCTCGAGGCGGACGCGCTGCCGTTCCGCGAGCGGCGCAAGCTGTGCCGCAAGGGCGGCGACGAGGTGCTGGTGTACCTGTCCGGCCAGCTGATCCGGTATCCGGACGGCTCGCCGCGCAACCTGGTGGTCTCCGCCGAGGACGTCTCCGACCGGCACCTGCTCGAGGACCGGTTGCGGTTCCAGCTGGTGCACGACCCGCTCACCACGCTGGCCAACCGGCAGCAGTTCCTGTCCCGGGTCGAAGAGGCGCTCGGCGGCAGCCGCGCGGCGGACTCGGTCACGATCCTGCACGTCGACCTGGACGGGTTCGCCGCGGTGAACAACGGGCTCGGCCGCGAGGTCGGCGACCAGCTGCTCCGGATCGTGGCGAAGCGGCTGATCGCCGTGGTGGCCGACGAGACCGCCACGGTCGCCCGGCTGGACGGCGACGAGTTCGGCATCCTGATCGAGAACTCCGAGCGCACGCCGGCACCCGAGGCGATCGCGACCCGGATCAACGAGGAGTTGGCCGAGCCGCACTACGTCGGGGACCAGGGCGTGGCCACCACCGCGTGCATCGCGGTGATCAAGGACCCGCGCCGGGGCACCGAGCCGCAGCGGCTGCTGCAGGCCACCGACATCGCGTTGCGCCGGCTGAAGTCGTCCGGCCCGCGGCAGTGGGCGCTGGTCGACACCGAGCAGGACGAGCAGGACCGCGACAAGTTCCAGCTGGCCGCGTCGATCCCGGGCGCCTGGGAGAACGGCGAGATCGAGCTCAGCTACCAGACCGTGATCGCCACCGACGACCACCGGGTCCTCGCGGTGCAGCCGCAGTTGTGCTGGAACCACCCGGAGCGCGGCCCGATCGGTCACGACCAGGTCATCGCGGTGCTCGAGGAGACCGGGATGAGCCTGCCGATCGGGCGGTGGATGCTCACCCGGGCCTGCGAGCAGATCATGTCCTGGAAGGACGCCAGCGAGACCGACCCGCCGCACCTCTACGTCGAGCTGACCCGGCAGCAGGCCGGCGATCCCGACCTGGTCGCCACCGTGCAGGACGCGCTGCTGTGCACCGGCCTCGCCAACGAGCGGCTGCGCCTCGGCATGCCGGTGCAGGCGCTGTGCATGCGCGACGGTCTGGCCGAGGACAACCTGGACGTGCTGGTCGACCTGCGGATCTATCCGGTGCTGTACGAGTTCGGCACCAGCCGCGGCGACCTGGCCTGCCTCGAGGACCTGCCGGTCCGCGCGGTCAAGATGAGCAACCTGGTGATCAGCCGGATCACCAGGGCGGTGCGGGCCGGCAAGGAGACCATGTTCCTGCGCGCCATCCGCAACCTGGTGCCGCTGGTGTGCGAGAACGGCGCCGTCGTCGCGGTCGGCAACATCGAGGACGAGGACCAGCTCGCCTGGTGGCGGGAGACCGGCGCCGCGGCGGCCTCCGGTCCGCTGTTCGGTGTGGCCGGGCCGCCCGACGAGATCGAGCAGCTGTTCACCGGGTGAACCCGCGGGTCCCGCCCGGCGCCAAGATCAGTCGCCGCATAGCCTGTCGACCATGACGGTCGCCGCCGACATCGCCGTGTTCGAGACCCTGGAGTCCGAGGTTCGGCTCTACTGCCGCACGTTCCCGGCCGTGTTCAGCCGGGCCCGCGGGGCCGAGCTGCACGCCGAGGACGGGCGGGTGTTCATCGACTTCTTCTGCGGCGCCGGGACGTTGAACTATGGGCACAACAACGAGCACATCGGCCGCCGGCTGACCGCCTACCTGGCCGACAGCGGCCTGGCGCACGGGCTCGACCTGCACACCGTGGCCAAGCGGGAGTTCCTGACCCGGCTGCGCGACGTGGTCCTCGCGCCGCGCGGGCTGGACTACAAGGTGCAGTTCTGCGGGCCGACCGGAACCGACGCGGTCGAGGCCGCGCTGAAGGTGGCGCGCAAGGCCACCGGCCGGCGCGGGGTGATCGCGTTCTGCGGCGCCTACCACGGCATGTCCCGCGGCTCGCTGGCGGTGACCGGCAACCGGCGGGCCCGGGCGGCCGGGGGAGTGGGCATGGCCGACGTGATGTTCGTGCCCTACGAGGACGGGCCGGCCGGGCGGTTCGACTCGATCGGTTACCTGGAGCGGATGCTGGCCGACCCGTCGTCCGGAATGGACGTCCCGGCCGCCGTGATCGTCGAGCCGCTGCAGATGGAGGGCGGCCTCTACCCGGCGTCCGTGCCGTGGCTGCGCCGGCTGCGGGAGCTGACCGAGCGACACGGGGTGCTGCTGATCTGTGACGAGATCCAGTCCGGCTGCGGGCGGACCGGGCCGTTCTTCTGCTTCGAGCACGCCGGGGTGGTGCCGGACATCGTGACGCTGTCCAAGGCACTGAGCGGATACGGCCTGCCGCTGTCGGTCACCCTGCTGCGCCGGGACCTCGACGTGTGGGCGCCGGGTGAGCACACCGGCACGTTCCGCGGCAACCAGCTGGCCTTCGTCACCGCGACCGCGGCACTCGAGCTGTGGGAGCGGGCGGACTTCCAGGCCGGGCTGGTGACCGCGGGCGCCCGGCTGCACCGGTTCGCGGCGTGGGTGCGGGAGACCCAACCCGGGGTGACCGTGCGGCAACGGGGTCTGGCGATGGGCATCGACCTCGGCGCGGCCGGCGGGCCGGCGCGGGCCGGGCGGGTGCAGCGGCAGTGCTTCGAGAACGGCCTGATCGTGGAGCGGTGCGGCCGTGAGGACGAGGTGCTGAAGGTGATCCCGCCGCTGACGATCGATCCGGTGACGCTGGAGCGCGGGCTGGCGGTGCTGCTCGACGCGCTGGGCCGGCCGGGTCAGGCGGCGGCGGGGGTGACCGCGAGGGCCGCGAGCCCGGCGGCGGTGAGGGTGGCCGGCACCCGCTGACCGTACTGGCCGGCCTGCGCGGGCTCGATCAGCCCGTCGTGGGCGAGCAGGTGGGCGGTGAACTGGTCACAGCAGGCGACGCCATCGATGAACAGGTCCGGCTCACGGCTGCAGGTGAGCTCGGCGCGCCCCTCGTCCACGGCCCGAAGCATTGCGAGCGCCCGGTGGTTGAGTGTGGACATCGGGGGTACATCCTTGTGCTTGAGGCCGGTGACAACCGTTGGATGGATCGTCGTCTCATAAGGTTTCATCGGTCGATCCAGTCGTCGTATTAGCAATTCACAGTTACCAAGAGGAGGGGTCTGGGGGCGCCGTAGATACATTCGGCCTGGACCGGGGTCTGGATGGGTCCAGTTGCCGTGCACGGTGCGTAGCCGTCCGTGTTGGTAAATGACGAGCATTGGGAGGTCAGATGACCGAGTCGCTGCCCGCCGCCGGGGCCGGAACCGTCGCCGTCGGCGGCCTGCGGGTGTGCCGGATGGGCTACGGCGCGATGCAGCTCACCGGCCCCGGCGTGTGGGGCGATCCGCCCGACCGTTCGGCGGCGGTGCGGGTGCTGCGCCGGGCCGCCGAGCTGGGGGTGGACTTCATCGACACCGCCGACTCCTACGGCCCGTACGTGAGCGAGGAGCTGATCCGGGAGGCGCTGCACCCGTACGACAAGATCGTGATCGGCACCAAGGGCGGCTTCCTGCGTACCGGCCCCGGTGAATGGACCGTCTGCGGCAACCCGGCCTTCCTTCGCCAGGAGGTCGAGATGAGCCTGCGCCGCCTCGGCCTGTCCACCATCGATCTGTACCAACTGCACCGCATCGACCCCGACGTCCCCGCCGAGGACTCGTTGGGCGAACTGGCCCTGCTCCAGCGCGAGGGCAAAATCCGCCACATCGGCCTGTCCGAGGTGAACGTCGACGAGATCAAGGCCGCCCGCGGCGTCGTCGAGATCGTCAGCGTGCAGAATCTCTACAACCTCACCGACCGCCGCTCCGAGGCCGTGCTCGACTACTGCACCAACGAAGGCATCGCCTTCATCCCCTGGTTCCCCATCGCCACCGGCCGCCTGGCCCGCCCGGGCGGCATCCTTGCCCGCCTCTCCGGCGAGTACGGCGCCACCCCTGCCCAACTGGCCCTCGCCTGGCTGCTGCGCCGCTCCCCGGTCATGCTCCCCATCCCCGGCACCAAATCCGTCGCCCACCTCGAGGAGAACGTCGCCGCCGCCGGCCTCACGCTGACCGACGACCAGTACGAGGCGCTCACCGCAGCCGGGTAATCGACGAACCCGGTGCAGCCAGGCATCCTCCGCATCGGAAAGTGGGCAGCGCGCGGCGCCGCAGGCGCCGGG
>NZ_DASUCC010000163.1:0-3708 GCF_035762905.1 Actinophytocola sp. | reverse complement strand
GTCGTACACATCCAATGCCTGCCAGCGGTCCGGGAAAACGTTTACCGCGTCGCCACCGGTGGACAGCAGCTCCCAGAACGCTTCCGGGGTGGCGATACCACCGGGCAGGCGGCAGGACATGGCGACGATGGCGATCGGTTCGGTGCGGGCGGCGCGTTCGGCGGTGAGTTCGTTCTCGGTGTCGACGAGTGCGCTGGCGGTGCGCCGCAGGTAGGCCTCGAGCTTCTGGATTTCGGCGGCGCTCATTGGCTCACTCCCAGCTTGCGGTCCAGGAACTGGAGAAGGTCGTCGGTGCTGCCGGTGTCCAGTTCGGTTTCCGGTTCGGTGCGCGCGACCGTGGTCGAGCCGGACCGGGCCAGGCCGTCCCGCAGGGCCAGCAGGTCGGCCGCGAGTCGGGGGTCCGCGAGTTGGGTGGGGGTGGCCGCGCGCAGCAGTTCGACCAGGCCGTCGATCTGGGCCTTCGTGACCCCCGGTACACGGCCGGGGCCGGCGCCGAGGGACAGCTTGTCGAGCAACAGGGTCGCGATGGCGACCGGGGTCGGATGGTCGAAGGCCAGCGTCGAGGGCAGCGGCACCCCGGTCTCGGCGGACAGCCGGCGGCGCAGCTCGACCGCCATCAGCGAGTCCAGGCCAAGGTCCTTGAGCACCTGGCGTGGTCCCACGCCGTCCGGCCCGGTCCGGCCGAGGACGGTCGCGATCTCGCGCTGCACCAGTTGGGACAAGTGCCCGAGCCGCTGGTCGTCCGGAAGCGCGAGCAGCCGGTCCCGCAACCCGGTCGGGTTCGCGGCCGCCGCTCCGGTCCGCCGGCGCGGGGCCCGCAGGAGGGTGCGCAGCAGTACTGGAACCTCGGCGCCGTTGTCCCTGCTCCGGTTCAGCCGCACCGGTACCAGGTGCGCGTGCGGCTGGGCCAGCGCGGCGTCCAGCGCCGCGAGCCCCTGCCGTTCGGTGAGCGCACCGATCCCCCGGCGGCGCAACCGGGCCAGCTCGGCCTGGCCGAGGCGCGCGGTCAGCCCGATTCCGGCCTGCTGCCACAGACCCCAGGACAGGCTCACACCGGCCAACCCGGCCGCCCGGCGATGCCCGGCCAAGGCGTCCAGGAAAGCGTTGGCCGCCGCGTAGTTGCTCTGCCCGGCGCCACCGAGCACCCCGGCCGCCGAGGAGAACAACACGAACACCGCCAGGTCCAACTCCCGGGTCAACTCGTGCAGATGCACCGCACCGTCGACCTTGGGCTGCCACACCGCATCGAGCCGCTCGGGACTCTGATCGGCCAGCAACCCGTCATCCAGCACCGCCGCCAGATGGAACACCGCCGTCCACGGATGTGCCGCATCCGCCGTGGCCAGCACCGTAGCGACATCCGCGCGCCGGCCGACATCACAGGCCACCACCTGCACGCTCTGCGCGCCGGCCGCCGTCAACTCGGCCACCAGGTCCGCAGCCCCGGGCGCCTCCAGCCCTCGTCGCGAGGTCAACACCAGATGCCGAATCCCGTGCCGGGTAACCAGATGCCGGGCCACGGTGCGGCCAAGCTCACCGGTGCCGCCGGTGATCAGCACCGACCCCGCCGGGTCCAACACCCCGGGCACGCCGGCCGACACCTCGGCCGGAACCAGCCGCGCAACCCGGATCTCCCCGTCCCGGATCGCGATCTCCGGTTCGCCGGTCATGGCAAGCGCCCGGCCCAGCACCGCCCGATCGGCCGGCTCGGCGCCGACCTCGACGATTCTGATCGTCCGCTCCGGATTCTCGGCACGGGCCGCGCGCACCAGTCCGCACAGCGGCGCGTGCGCAAGGTCGCCGGCGCGGGTGACCCAGATCAGTTCGGTGGCGTCCAGCCGGGGATCGGCCAGCACCCGTTGCGTGATGCGCAATGCCGCGACGGTCGCCTCCCACGCCGGGGCCACCGGGGCGTCGATCACCAGCCGGGCCGGCACCTCGCCGGACGGCGAGTCGAGCAGTTCATCCACATCCACCGCGTGGTCGGCCACCGGCGCCTGATCCGGCTCGGTGACCGGCTGGAAGTCCACCCGGTACAGGTGCTCGACGGTGTCGCCGGCGCGGACCTGTTCGGCGGTGGCCGCGCGGATCACCAACCCGTCTGCATACAGCACCGGTTGGCCGGCCCCGTCGGCGACCGCGACCCGAGCGGTCTCGCCGTCCAGATCGACCCGCACCCGCAGTTCGGTGGCGCCGGTGGCGTACAACTCGACCCCGGTCCACTCGAACGGAAGCAGCACGGTGTCGTCCTCGCGCAGGCCCATCAGCGTGTGCAGGGCGGCGTCGAGCAGCGCGGGGTGGATGCCGAAACCGTTGGGGTCCAACCCGTCGGGCAGCCGGACCAGACCGTAGGCGGTGTCGCCGGTGCGGCACAGTTCGGTCAGGCCCTGGAAGGCCGGGCCGTAGTCCAGGCCGCGGGCGGCCAGCGATTCGTAGAAGCCGTCCAGGTCAAGGCGTTCGGCGTCCGGGGGCGGGGTGGTGGCGATCTCGGGGACCGGGCCGGGGGTGGCGAGCGTTCCGGTGGCGTGCCGGCGCCAGGGCGCGTCGTCGATACGGCTGTAGATGGTGATCTCTTCGGCGTGGATCACCGCCTGTATCCGCACCGCGGTGTCCTCGGGGAGAACGAGTGGTTCCAGCAGGGTCAGCTCGGAAACCCGGTCCGCGCCGGCCTGGTGGGCGGCGGTGAGTGCGATCTCGAGCAATGCCGTGCCGGGTACCAGGATCGTGCCGAACACGGCGTGGTCGGCAAGCCACGGATGCTCGGCCATCGACAGCCGCCCGGTGAGCACCCAACCGTCTCCGTCGGCGAGGCATACCGCCGTCCCCAGCCAGGGATGCTCGTTCTTGGACGCTGATTTCGGAGTGTCCAGCCAGAATCGCTCGCGCTGGAAGGCATAGGTGGGCAACGGGACCGGGCCGCTCGTCCCGGTGATCCAATCCCAGTCCAGCTCGACCCCGTGCACGTGGAGCAGGCCGAGGTTGCGCAGCAGCGCGGCCTGGTCACCCCGCCGCCGGGTCAGCGATCCGACCACGACGCCGCCGTGTTCGGCGCTGGCGTCGGTGAGCGGCATGGCCAGGACCGGGTGGGCGGAGATCTCCACGAACACCGAATGCCCGTCGGTCAGCAACTGTTCGAGGGCGCGGTCGAAGCGGACCGGTTCGCGCAGGTTGCGGCACCAGTAGTCGCCATCCAACTCCGGGCCTTCGACGGCGTGGCCGGTCACGGTGGAGTAGAAGGCGATCTGTGCCCGACCCGGGGTGAGGCCGGCGAATGCGGTGGTCAGGTCGGGTAGCAGCGGGTCCATCTGGGCGTTGTGTGAGGCGTAGTCGACGTTGATCTTGCGGGCATAGACGTCCTGGGCCTGCAACTCGGTCACGATCTGCTCGATCGCCTCGACGGCACCGGAGATCACCGTCGAGCCCGGGGTGTTCACCGCCGCCACCGACAGCGCATCGCCGTACGGGGCAAGGAACTCTTCGACCTGGGCGACGGGGCGTTCGATCAGGGCCATGCCGCCCTGCCCGGCCACCGTGAGCACCGCTTGAGAGCGTTGCGCGACGATCTGGGCGCCCTGTTCCAGGGTGAGCGCGCCGCTGATCACCGCGGCCGGTACCTCCCCCTGCGAGTGGCCGACCACGGCGGCGGGTTCCACGCCCAGCGAGCGCCACACGGCCGACAACCCGATGGCCATCGCGAACAACGCCGGC
>NZ_DASUCC010000162.1:0-17446 GCF_035762905.1 Actinophytocola sp. | reverse complement strand
GCGAAGCTGGTGGAACCGGAACTGCCCTGAGAGCTACTGGAGGAGAGGACGATGGCGCCACGGCCCCGGTACGGGGTGAATCCCGTTGACACGGATCCGCAGGCGACTTCGGTGTCGGATCCGAACAGCCCGGATTATGACCGGAGCAGTCCCTATTATGATAGTACTTTGGATCCTTCTCGGGGGACTCATTTCGACCGGCGGGGGACGGTCGACACGAGTGATGATATTCGGGATGAGGCCGAGCGGGAGGTTACCGCTGATGATGAGGCCAATGATGGGTGGCTGACGAACTTCATCGAGCCTATTACCCATGATATTCGGGTGGACAGCCGGTACAACGCGGGAATGGATCAGCAGGTTGCGCAGTTGGCGGCGAATTTGCCGACGCGGCCGGCGCCCACCATTGAGGATGCGAACTATCTGGGGTATCAGCATAGTGAGCTGAAGAACATGGTGACCGAGAACGCCGATGCGGGGCAGGTGGGGGCGGCGGGGGACACCTGGGTCACGGTGGGCAACACGATGATCCAGTTCCAGGAGGACATCGCGTCCGCGATCAACAACAGCGAGGCGGACTGGCAGGGGACGGCGGCCAACTCGGCGCGGATGTTCATGGCGGATGTCGGTACCTGGGTGGGGACCGCGGGGCAGGGCGCGGCGCTGGCCGGGACGCAGATGTTGCGCCAGGCCGAGGCGCTGTCCACCGCGTCGAACTCGATGCCCGAGGAGGTCCCGTACGACCGGGACGAGTGGACGCAGCGGATCATGAGTTCGTCGGATCCGTGGGGCACCTACCACGAGGCGGTCGAGCAGTACAACGCGAGCCAGGAGGCGCACCAGCGCGCCGCCGAGGTGCTCACCAGCTATGACGGCGGGCTGGCCGGGGCGAGCACGATGCCGGCGTTCACCGCGCCGCCGATGATGGGCGGCGGGGACGCCACGCTGACCGACGCCAGCGACACCGACGGCGTCGGCCGGATGGGCGGCGGCCCGGACGGGCCGCCCGGGTCCGGCGGCAGCGGGCCCGGGACCGGCGGCAGCGGACCGGGTACCGGCGGGGCCAGCGTGCCGCCGAGCCTGCCGGGTCCCGGTGGGACCGGTGGGGGCGGGACCGGCGGGTCGGGTACCGGGGGCACGGGTGGAACCGGTGGCCCCGGCGGGATCGGCATTCCCGGCGGCCCTGGCGGTGCCGGCGGCGGCACCGGCGGGACCGGGGGCACCGGCGGAGTCGGCGGCATTCCCGGCGGCCCTGGCGGGACCACGCCGGGCGGCGTGCTTCCGGGTGGGCGTCCACCGTCGATTCCGGTCGGCGGCGGGTCACGGCCGCCCGGAACGGGTCCGGGTGGCGGCGGGCCGGGCGGTGGCCCTGGCGAAGGCGGCTTCCCACCCGGTGGCGGGTTCCCGATCGGCGGCCTGCCGATCGGCGGCGGGTTGCCCGGCGGCGAGGACGGTCTTCGACCCGGGCGCGGTCCCGGCGGCGGGCCGGGCTTCGGGCCGGGTCTCGGCGGTGGTGGCGCCGGTGAGGGCGGCGGCGGTCGCGGCGTCAGCCCGTTCGGCACCGGAGGCGGTGGCGGCGTCGACGGCGAGCACGGCGGGCGTGGGCTCGGCCGGGGACCGGGCGGCACGGCCTTCGGGCCGGGTGGCAGCGCACCGGGCGCCGGTGCCGGAGCACTGGCCGCCGAGCACGCGGCCACCGGCGGCGGCCGGGCCGGTGGTCCGGGAGCCGGCGGGCGGGCCGGCGGCGGCATGCCCATGGGCGGCATGGCCGGCGCGCGCGGCCAGGGCGACGAGGACGGCGAGCACCAGCGCCCGTCCTACCTGGTCGAGGCCGACCCGGATTCGCTGTTCGGCACCGACGAGATGACCGCGCCGCCGGTGATCGGTGAGTGATGGCCGGTCCGTACCGGGTGTCGCTCGCCGCGGCGGACATCCTGTCGCAGTCGCTTGCCCTGAACCTCCGACTGTTCCCGTTCGAGATCCCCAGCGTGGGCCGGCTCAAGCAGGACCGGGTGCGCATCGCCCGGATGGTGTTCCTCGACCTGGCCCGGCGCGGGCTGGTCCGCAACGGCGAACTCGACCCGGGTCTGCGCCGCGCGCTGGACACGATCGCCGACTACCGGGTCGCGGTGGCCGTGCTCGGCACCCTGGAGAAGGGCAAGCAGATCATGGCCCGGGCATCGGCGAACGGGGACACCGGCGTGCTCGCCGTGCAGGACGGCCAGCACTTCCGGCTGGAGCTGATCAGGCCGACGGCGCTGGCCGCGACCGTGGTCGGGTTGCTGCCCAAGGCCGACGCCGGGCCGGGCCAGTCGGTGACGCTGACCAAGCCGGCACTGCGCGGCGACGAGGCCACGAGCCTGTTCGGTGACGTGAGCGCGCCTCGGCACACCGTGACGCCGTCCGCGCTGCGGGTCGCCGAGGGCTACCTGACCCGGCCGCGCACCGGTGCCGGGTTCTTCGCGGTGAGCGGAAAGGACCGCAACGGCAAGGACGTTCGGACCGGCGAGGTCGGCTGGTTCGACACCGACGCCGGGCGCTACCTCAACCTGTCCCGGCCGCCGGGCGAGGACGGCCAGATCCACGGCACCCTGTCACCGGCCGACAACGCCCGGCTGACGCAGCAACTCGGCCACCTCATCGACTCGGCGGCCCGGCCCGGTTAGTGCCTCTGTCCCTTGGATCCTGCGGGAAAGTCCGCACCCGACCAACAGTTACCTCAGGGGAACGTGACGGCACCCAGCCACAATCCACCCGACACCCGCACGCTCGTCGGAACGCAACCCACACACAAATTCCGGAGCGGCGGATTGATCAGGCGTCGTCGTGACCGGAGCCGGGCATCCGGCCGGTGACCACGAAAACCACCCGCTTGCCGACCGAGACGGCGTGGTCGGCGAACCGCTCGTAGAACCGGCCGAGCAGGGTCACGTCGACCGCGGCGGCCACGCCGTGCGGCCACTCCCGGTCCATGATCACGCTGAACAGGTGCCGGTGCAGGTCGTCCATCTCGTCGTCGGCGTCCTCGAGCGAGCGGGCCTGCTCGATGTCCTTGCTCTGGATCACCTGCTCGGCCTTGCGGGCCAGGCTCACCGCGACCCGGCCCATCTCGGCGAAGTACGCCGCGACCGAATCCGGCAGCACGGGCTGCGGGTGCCGGCGGCGCGCCGCCTTGGCCACGTGCAGGGCGAGGTCGCCCATCCGCTCCAGGCTCTCCGAGGCGTGGATCGCGGCCAGCACGGTGCGCAGGTCGGTGGCCACCGGCGCCTGCAGCGCGAGCAGCGCGTAGGCGTGCTCCTCGCAGGCGGACCGGGCCTCGTCGACCTTCGCGTCGTCGCTGATCACCTGCTCGGCCAGGCCGAGGTCGGCATCGAGCAGTGCCCTGGTGGCCAACTCCATGGCGTCACCCACCATGGAACACATTCCCGCCAACTCGTCCGCGAGCTGGGCGAGCTCGTCATGGTAGGCCTCACGCATGGCGACATGTTACGGCGCGGTGCGGCTGGACATCGCAACCTTGGATGAACCGGCGGTGAACCCGGCGCCAACGATTGGCCCGGTCAGGCGCAGGAGACGTCGCCCGCGTTCACCGTGTTGATGTTCTCCGGAACCTTGGGTTGCTCCGGCGCCGCGCCGGCTCCGTTCGGCGCCACGACGTTGCCCTTGTACTCCGGGCCGATGATCAGCATCAGCGCACCGGCCACCGACGGGTCCTCCTGCATCTGCGCGCCGGGGATCGCCGAGGCCACCACCCGGGCGGCGGCCTCCTTCTCCTTGCCGTACTTGACCACGGTCTGCTTCACCTGGGCCAGCGCGTTGTCCACGCTGACCACCTCGAAGCCGAAGCCCTGCAGCTTCCGCGCGGTGTTGCGGGCGATGCCGGAGGTGGCGTTGCCGCCGTTGAGCACCTGCATCTTGATCGTCTTGGGGTCGATCGGCTGGGCCGGCGGCGGCGCGCTGGTCGCGGTCTCGTCCGGCTTCGGCGGGGTCTCGCCGGGCAGCGGGGTGTCCTGCCGGATCGCCTCGAACAGCGCGTTCTTGTCGGCGTCGCGCAATACCTCGTTGCCCCGGCCGTTCGCCTCGCCCACGGTCGGCACGGTGATGAACGTGACCCGGCCGGCCTCAAGGCCCTGCATGGACTGGCCGAGCAGGATCATCTGGTCGGAGCCGATGTTGTCGCCGAAGGTCGACTTGGCGAAGGCGTCGACGAAGCCGGTCAGCTTGCCCGGGTCCAGCAGCACCTGGTTGGACATGGCCTTGCGCAGCAGCGCGGACAGGAACCGCTGCTGCCGGATGATCCGGCCGTAGTCGGAGGTCGGGTCGCCCTGCACCTTGCGCGCCCGCACGAAGTTCAGCGCCTGGTCACCGCTGAGCGTGACCTCCTTGCCGGGCTCCTTGACGATCAACCCGAGCTCGGCGTCCTTGAGCGGGCGCTCGACGCAGACCTGGACGCCCTGCACGGCGTCGACCATGCCCTTGAAGCCGTTGAAGTCGATGCCGACGAAGTGGTTGATCGCGATGCCGGACAGCTCCTGCACCATCTTGGTGACGCACTTCGGGCCGCCGATCGCGTACGCAGTGTTGATCTTGACGTTGCGCTGCGCCGGGAACTGCTCGCCGGTGTACTTGCTGGTCTTCGCGTCCCATCCCTCGCAGGCGGGCCGGGTCACCTCGAGGTCGCGCGGAAAGGACACCACGACCACGCGCTTCCGGTTGGCCGGCACGTGCGCGATCATGATCGTGTCGGCGCGGGCGCCCTCGACGGCCCTTGCGTCGCCGACGCCGTCCTCGGCCTTGGCGCCCTCCCGGGTGTCCGAGCCGACCAGCAGGAAGTTCTCGTCGCCGTTCTGCGCGGCCCGGTCCATGATCGCGGCGGAGTTCTGGTCGAGGGCGTCCACCTGGACCTGCTTGCTGTCGACCCAGGCCTTGAAGCCCCATGCGACCCCGGTCGAGGCGAGCACCAGCACCGCGACGCCGCCGGCGATGATCTTGCCGGCTAAAGCTGAGCGACGAATGCCCTTGCTCCTGGTGGGTTGCGGCGCGGGCTGGTCGAACGACACGGCCGGGTCGGCGTCTGGCTGCTGCGGGCTGGACATGCCGACCAGCTCGTCCAGGCGGTCCAGCTCGTCGTCCTCCTTGGACCACGGGAAGATCCGCTTGCGCTTGGCCTTGCGCTCGCGCTCCTCGGCGCGCAGCTCGTCGTGCACCTTGGAGAACCGGGCCAGGGTGTGGTCCACCCGGCGGCGCTTTTCGGTCTCCGCGCCGATCGGCTCCATCTCGGTGGTCAGACCGATCGGGTCCATCTCGGCGGCCGGCGGGCGGGGCGGCTGGGCCGCCGGGGGGATCGCCGGCATGCTCGGCGACTCGGTTGGCCACGCGGGGTTCGGCGGCGGCGGGCCGGCCATCCGGCCCTGCGGCATGGGGGGCATCGACGCCTGGCCGGGAACCTGGTTGGGAATGCGCGGCAGCGGCCGGACCTGGGGCCCGGACTGGATCGCGGTGCCCTGCCGGCGCGGGCCGGCCGGAGCCGCCGGGCGCGGGCCGGCACCGAACTGGCCGGTGGGCTGCTGCGGCGGCGGAGGTGCCGCGGCCGGGTGGCCCCAGCCGCCGGCCGGCCCCTCAGCGGGGCGGCGCGGGCCGTCCGTCGGGCGCGGCGCTCGGGCGGGCGGCGGCGGCGCCGGCATCCGAGGGTTGGACGGGTGCTGCTGGCGCGGCGGTTGCGCGGGGGGCGGCTGGTGGGCCGGTGGTGGGGGCGGCTGGCGGCGCTGCGGTTGCGCGGGCTGTGGCGGCTGCTGCTGCTGCCGCGCGGGCGGAGCCGGTTGAGCCGATGGAGGGTAGGCGACCGGGCGGGAGCCGGTGTGCCGTTCGACCAGGTCAGCGACGCTCAACCCGCCGGGCCCCTCCATCGACCGACGGCGCCGCCTGGGTTGCTCGTCCGGCTCGGCCGATCGGGAGTGCCGACCTTCACGGTGGCCACCTGCCGAAGGAGGGGTGCCGCCAGAGCGATGATGATCGTCGGGCACCCGAGCTCCTCTCACGTTCACTGCTTGCGGCGCGATGTGATCCATCTTGCCGCCAACTAGTTATAAAGACGTTGCACAGTACCGCTTGGTTGCCGTTCTGTGGTGGCTTTCCGCGACGAGATAGTACGGATGGATGGCACGCATGGCGACGGCAACCCGGGACTTCCTCACTGACAGTACGTGGTATTGCCGATGAACTTAGTCCACTTGGGGGATCAGAACCGCGCGATGCGGTAAGCGGTCGGACCGATCGGCTGAGCGTCGGCGGGCCGCGGCTCCGGCGAGTCGGATCTGACCGTCCACCCGATAGGCGACGGCATTTCGGCCGGATCGCTTGGCCGCGTACAGCAACGCGTCGGCCCGCCGCAGCTGGGTCTGCGGGCGGTCGGCACCGGAACCGGCGGGCGGCGCGTGATCCAGACCGATGCTCACGGTCACCCGCAGGCCACCGGCGATCGTGCGCCACGGGTAACCCTCCACCCGCGCCCTGGCCGCCTCGACGAGCCGGACCGCCGCCGGTGCGGTCACCCCGGGTAGCACCAGCACGAACTCCTCCCCGCCGTAGCGCGCGCAGAACCCGGTGTCCGGCAGGCCCTCCTGTAGCAGCTCGACCACCCGCTGCAGCACCCGGTCGCCGACCTGATGGCCGAAGGTGTCGTTCACCCGCTTGAACCGGTCCAGGTCGACCAGGGCCACGGCCAGCCCGTCGGCGCCGCCGGGCAGCGGGTTGCCCACCGGTGCCAACAGCCGCTGGTCCAGGTAGCGGCGGTTGTAGCTGGCGGTCAGCGCGTCCCGGATGGCCTGCTCGTGCGCCTCGGCGTGCTCGCGGCGCAGCCGGTCGAACTCCGCCCGGAGCTGCTCGGGAATCCGGGGCGGTGCCGGCGCGTCGGTCCGGTTCGCCGAGACGATGTCCAGGGCCTGCCGGGCGTGCGCGTAGGCCTGGCGCCACATTCCCTGCTCGGCAAGCATCCCGGCGATCGACTCGTGGAACGCGATGAGGTTCGCGGTGTGCCCGGGCGGTTCGGTGACGCGTTGGTCCGGTACGGCCACCGCGCTCACCTCCCTACGTATCGAGGTTTCGTCCGATAAGAGGGGCCGCTTGAGCCGTAGGGACATGCCGGGGCCGAAGTTCGCTCAACCGGCGTACTGACGCGGGGGGTCAGCGGGTGGGGCAGGGGGTGAACCCGTACGCCTTGCCGTCCAGCACGACCACCCGCTGCGAGCCGATCTGCTCGGCGATCGAGGCGCCGTCCCGGCGGATGCTCACCGACACACCGAGCACGTAGACCAGGCCGCGCGGCGGTTTGCCGGCGTTCTCCGGGGCCCAGTTGAAGTCCGTGCGGAACGTCGACATCGCCGGCTCGATCCGCAGGGTCAGCTCGCCGAGATCGCACAGCCGGTCGCTGAAGTCCGGATGCTGGGTGCGGCGCAGAAAGTCCCGCTGGGTGGTCGGCCCCTCCTTGCCGGCGTCGTTGAGCTCGGCGAAGTAGTCGGTGACCAGCTTGCGGTCCTCCGCCGCGGAGCCGATCGCGACCGGCGACCCGGCCACGGCCGTCGTGCAGCCCGCGACCGCCAGCGCCGCAACGGCGACCGCCACGTGGCGGACTCGAGCCATGATCAACCCCCAGAGTGCATCAGCTCGGCGCCGGCCGGCACCGCGGCGTCGTCGGGATCGTCCAGCCAGCCGTCCGGCAGCGCAACCCGCGCCGGCGACCCCTGCCGCCCGCGCGGGCCCTCGGCGGCGGCCGGGAACGGCGCGTCGCGATCCAGCTCGGCGAGCAGCCCGGCCAGCTCGGCCAGGCTGCTGACCAGGGCGAGCCGCTGGCGCAGCGTCGGGCCGACCGCGAAGCCGCGCAGGTACCAGGCCACGTGCTTGCGCAGGTCCCGCACGCCCCGGTCCTCGCCGAGGTGCTCGGCGAGCAGGCTGGCGTGCCGGTACATCACGTCGGCGACACCGCCCAGGTTCGGCCCCGGGGGCAGCTCCCGGCCGGCGAAGGCGGCCTGCAGGTCGGCGAACAGCCAGGGCCGGCCGAGGCAGCCGCGGCCGATCACCACGCCGTCGCACCCGGTCCGCGCCATCATGTCCAGCGCGTCCGCGGCGGCGAAGATGTCGCCGTTGCCCAGCACCGGGATGGTCCGCACGGCGTCCTTGAGCCGGGCGATCGCCGACCAGTCGGCCTGGCCGGAGTAACGCTGCGCGGCCGTCCGGGCGTGCAGCGCCACCGCCGCCGCGCCGGCCGCCTCGGCGATCCGGCCGGCGTCGGTGTAGGTCTGGTGGTCCTCGTCGATCCCGATCCGGAACTTCACGGTCACCGGGATCCCGGCCGGCTCCGCGGCGCGCACCGCGGCCGCCACGATCTCGCCGAACAGCCTGCGCTTGTACGGCAGCGCCGCGCCGCCGCCCTTGCGGGTCACCTTGGGCACCGGGCAGCCGAAGTTCATGTCGACGTGGTCGGCCAGGTTCTCGTCGACGATCATCCGCACGGCCGCCGCCATCGTGCCCGGATCCACGCCGTAGAGCTGGACCGACCGCGGGTACTCGTCCGGGTCGAACGTGATCATGTGCATGGTCGCCCGGTCCCGCTCGACCAGGGCCCGCGTAGTGATCATCTCGCAGACGTACAGCCCGGCCCCGTGCGCCCGGCACAACCGCCGGAACGCCACGTTGGTGATCCCCGCCATCGGCGCGAGCACCACCGGCGGATCGACCGCGAACGGGCCGATCTTCAGCGCCGGAGTCCTGGATGCCACACCTCAGGCTAGCCGGGCCGGACCCCGGACGTGGCCGGGATGAGCCAAGGTCAAGGGTTCACCAGCTGGTTGACCCGTTGGAACGAAAGTCCGAGCACCTCGCCGGCCTCCCGCTGCGAGAGCCCAAGGGCGATCAACTCCTGCGCCGCGGCGCGATGTTCGGCCGCCGCCTCGGCGGTCTTGTGTCGCGCCTCCGCACGCAGCACTTCGGCCCGCGTGCGGTGATCTTGCACGCTTTCCGGCAGCCGTACGTTGATCCGCAGCCGGTACTCGTGCTCGGCCAGTCCGGTCATGATCTGGATCAGCTCGTTGGCCATGACCGCAACATCCTTGTACCGGACCGCCTGGGTCGACCGGTCGAGCGGAGACACCCGGATCAGCCAGAACCTGTCGTCCCGGGTCACCTCGGCGTCGAAAGTCTTCACGTCAGCCACCATCCCATCCCGAGTTCGTCCTGGCATTCCTTGCAGATGTCCGCCGCCAGGCGCTCGCCGAGCTCGCGGTGGCGAGGGATCGGGATGGTCTCCCGACCGAGCAGATAGATGGAGTGGTTCGCTCCTTCCCGCAGGAGTCGCCACTCCACCTCTTGGCGCTTGGCCGCCGCCGCGATCTTCCTGATCAGATCTCTTCGCTTCGCAGCGTACGTCTAGTGCGGGATAGACGCAAGCGTCAAGTCGACTATAGACAGTTCACCCGGCTGTGCATGATGATCACCCGAGTGGGTAGGTGCAGGTCCTGTTGGACTTGCGCGGCGTTCAGCGGGGTGGGTGGGGGCGTCTTACGGTTGGGTGGAATGGCGTCGAAGGAAGGAGAGCGGATGCTGGCCGTGACGGAGGCGGCAGCGGAGGCGATCAGTGCGCTGACGGCGCAGGAAGGGGTTGCGGGAAACGGCGGGTTGCGGTTCGCGGTGCGGACGGCGGACGACTCGCAGGCGGCGCTGGCATTGTCGGTGGCACCGGAGCCGTCGGAGGGTGACCAGGTGGTCACCAGCCAGGACGGGGCGCAGGTGTTTCTCGAGCCGCAGGCCGCGGAGTTTCTCTCGGACAAGGTGCTCGACGTCGAGCAGGACGCGGAGGGGCAGTTGAGCTTCGCCGTTCTCGAGCGGAGCTGAGCGCCCGCTATCGTTCGCGGCATGTCAACCACCGGCCGGGACCGCTGATGATCAAGGCCCAGTTCGAGGTGATCGATCAGCGGTTCCGGCGGGTCGACGGGGACGCGTTCGTCGAGGAGCTGCACACCGGCTGCCGGTGGACCGAGGGACCCGCGTACTTCCCGGCCGGGCGCTACCTCATCTTCAGTGACATCCCCAACGACCGGATGCTGCGCTGGGACGAGACCACCGGCGCGGTCGGGGTGTTCCGCGCGCCGGCCGGGTATGCCAACGGGCACACCGTCGACCGGAGCGGCCGGCTGATCAGCTGCGAGCACGGCAACCGCCGGGTCACCCGAACCGAACACGACGGCAGCGTCACGGTGCTCGCCGACCGGTTCGACGGCAACCGGCTGAACAGTCCCAACGACGTGGTGGAGCGGGCCGACGGCTCGGTCTGGTTCACCGATCCCAGCTACGGCATCGACTCCGACTACGAGGGCCACCGGGCGGACAGCGAGATCGGCGCCTGCCACGTGTACCGGATCGACCCGGACACCGGCGCGGTGCGCGTCGTGCTGGACGACTTCTTGCGCCCCAACGGGTTGGCCTTCACGCCGGACGAGCGGCAGCTGTACGTGGCGGACACCCGGCGCAAGCATGTGCGACGGTTCGACGTGGCCGCGGACGGCACCTGCACCGGCGGCGACGTGTTCGCCGAGTGCGACGCCGGCAGCTTCGACGGGATCCGGCTGGACGACGCCGGCCGGGTCTGGGTGGCCGCACACGACGGGCTGCACTGCTTCGACCCGGACGGCACGCTGATCGGCAAGCTGTTGCTGCCGCAGATCGTGTCCAACCTGACCTTCGGCGGCCCGAAACGCAACCACCTGTTCATCACCGCGACCACGTCGGTGTACGCGATCCGGGTCAACTTCAACGGGGCCGCGTATCCGCCTCTCCGGAATTGACTGCTGTCGTTACGTCCCAACGAAAGTGCGGTTCACGGGTTGATCGTGGCCGGGTGCCGTCACGGTGCCCCCTGAGGTTGCGTTGGCCGGTCCAAAGACTTCACACCATGATCCAAACGACCAGGCCCTGCCTACTCCTCGTACCAGTCCGCGCGGATGTCGGCGGTGTCCTCGTCGGTCATGAGGTCGTCGAACAACCCGTCCGGATCGTCGTCATCGTCGCCCGGGTCGGGGTCGTCGGAGTCCGGGTCGTCGTCGGAGTCCGGATCATCGTCGGCGCCGGGCTCGTCGTCGAAGTCGTAGGGCGTGTAGTCGCTGTCCGTGGGGGCGGGCTGCGGTGCCGGGTTGGGGTCGGGGGCCGGCTGCTCGGCCGGCGGCGGGCCGGACTGCGCCGTGCCACCGCCCTGTCCCTTGGCGTTCCAGGTGCCCAGGCCGGTCGGGTCGTGGTAGGCCGACTCGGCCTTGCCGTCGTCGTCGTGATCCAGCAGCGCGGTGTCGGCGATCCCGTCGCCGTCGGAGTCCCACAGCACGTCGTCGACCCGGCCGTCGCCGTCGAAGTCCAGCGCGACACCGTCGGCGACCCCGTCCCCGGAGACGTCGACATCGGCCGCCGAATGGTGCACGTGCGGATCGCCCTGACCGGTTCCGAACCGGTACTCGATGTCCGGCATGCCGGAAACGTAGCAGGACGGGGTCGCCCGAGTGGCCGGTTTCTACAAGGCCGGACGGGACCGCGGCGGATCACCGAGGGGCGCGCCACCGGGACCGTCGGCAAAGCTCATCCAGGGGATGGCCGGGCGCTGGTCGACGCTCGGCCTGCGCCAGTCGCACACGCCGGTGGGGAACGCGGTGCGCAGCGCCGCCCACTGGGCATCGGTGAACGTGACCCGGTAGTCCCGGCGATCCGGCCGTTTCAGCTGGCACTGCAGGATGTCGTCGGCCAGCGGGCCGCCCGCGGCGATCCGCGCGTCGGCGAACGGCGGGTAGGTCTGGCCGCACCGGGCCAGGTCGAAGACCTGCACCCCGTCGATCCAGCAGGCGTCGACGGCGGCCGCCGGCTTGTTCGCGATCACCTTGGCGCGCAGCGGTTTGTGGCTGCGGTCGGCCTCGATGGCGGCCAGCCACTGATCCATCAGCAGGAACGACTGCAGCGCGATCTGCGGCGGCGGCACGATCGGTGCCGGGAACGTCCAGATGATCTGGTTGCCGTGCCCGCCGGCGTCCCGGTCCAGCTTGGCCCGCATCTTGTAGCTGTGGAACGAGGTGTGGATCTCCCGGGTCTCGTTGTACCCGCGCAGGTCGATGATCGGGACGGTCGCCAGCTGCCGGGCGTCGACCACCTGGCCGGTGCGGTAGAGCGTGCGCACCGAACCGGGGTCGGGCACCGCGCGCTGCGGCTGGAACCGCCAGTCGACGTCCTTGCTGCCGATCTTGGTGTTCAGGTCGACGAACTGCTCCGCCGTGATCTGCCCGGCCTGCAAGGCGTTGAGCCCGTACTGCACCCCGGTGTTGCTGGCCGGCAGCTTGGCGAAGCCGTCCTGCTCGCGGGCGCCGAGCACGGCGATCATGTAGTCCTGGATGGTGCAGCGCACCCCGCTCGGGTTGGTCTGCGGGTGGTAGACCAGGGCCTGGGGCAGGTTGCAGTTGGCCGCCCTTGTCGGGTCGCTCACCGGCGCGAACGCGATGTTCCAGGCCAGGCAGTCGGTGACGTCCTTGTGCCCGTCGACCAGCGCCCGCTGCGCCGGGTCCGGCCACAGCGCCGGGGAGATGGTGGTGAAGTAGTTGACCAGCAGGTGGCAGTCGCCGACCTCGGTGCCGGTGGTCCAGGTGTCGGTGTAGCTGCAGTTGGGCTGGATGCCGTCGAGCAGCCCGGGATAGGTGGCCGCGATCAGCTGCTGCTGGATGGCGCCGCCGGAGCAGCCGGCGCCGATCGTGTACCGGATCTGGCCGTACCGCTCGACGATCCGTTCCTTGACCATCAGCACGGCCTCGGCGGAGACCACGCCGTTGGCGTTCTGGCCCTGCACGTTCAGGCCCGACGTGGCCACCATGAAACCGCGGGACAGCGGGAGATCCTGGAGCACCTGGCCGGGCAGCTCCTGGACGTGGTGCGGCGCGGAGCCGCCACCGAACGGCACCACCAGCTTGTGGTTCCACCCGGCCGGCGTGTTGGCTGCCGGGTCGAACAGCACGGCGATGTCGTAGATGCCGCGGTCGGCGGTGCCGCGCTCGACCCGCACGATGTAGGGCACGGTCACGCCCTGGTCGGTGCTGGTCCGCCCGATCAAGTCGGCGGGCGGCGGCGCGGCCGGGTCGTACGGCGCGAACTGGTTGGTCTGCGCGTTGCGGTAGAAGAACGTGTACCGGGTCGGGGCGTTGCACGCCGCGTCCAGGGCCGGCCCGAGTCCGGCCGCCTCGGTGCCGCACACCCAGGGTTGCACCTGCGGTCCGGCGAAGACCGGTCCGCCGATGGGATGGTTGGTGATCGTCAGCCGGGCGCCGATGCCGAACCGGGGCCGCGCGGTGAGCCGGTTCTCGCCGACCCGCAGACCCTCGAGGAGACCGAGCAGCGTTCCGTCCGGTTGCGGCCGGAAGGAGCCGGTCACGTCCCGGCCGTTCAGCTCCACCCGGACGGCGGTGTGCCGCGGCCGGTCCACCCGGACCAGCGCGTCGCCCCCGGTGATCAGGTCGGCGCGGTTGGACACCACCTCGATGGTGAGCCGGTCGGGCGGGGTCGCTTGCGCGTAACCCGTGCCCACCAAACCGAATCCGGTGACGAGTGCGGCCAGGACGGCCATGCGGCGCTGCATCGCTCGACGGTAAGGCACCGGCGTGGCGTGTGTCACGAGCCGTCCGGTGGCGCTGCCGTTCGAGTTAGGTTCCAGCCGTGACGGCGGCGATTCGTGACCAACCGGACGACTGGACCGAACCGGGCTCGTTTCGGGTGGCGCCCGGCGTTTACCGGGTCCCGCTGCCGTTGCCGTTCGACGCGTTGCGCGCGGTGAACGTCTACGCCGTCGACGACCCGGACGGCCTGGTGCTGGTCGACTCCGGCTGGGCGCTGGAGCAGAGCGAGAAGGCGCTCGCCGCGGCGCTGCGCAACCTCGGCTACGACCTGAGCGACATCGCCAGGATCGCGGTTACGCACGCGCACGGCGACCACTACACGCAGGCCATCGCCCTGCGCGAGGCGTACGGCACGCGGGTGAGCCTCGGCCGGGGCGAGCGGGCCAGCGTGGAGCGGCTGCTGCTCGGTGACCGGGCCGGCTACGAGGACCAGCACCGGCAACTGCGCCGCTACGGTGCGACCGCGCTGTCCGAGACGATCGCCAAGCTCGGCGCGCGGCGGCAGGGCGAGGACCGCACGCCGTGGGGCCGGCCGGACGGTTGGCTGGACGACGGCGAGCGGATCCAACTGGCCGACCGGGAGCTCGAGGTGATCGCCACCCCGGGGCACACCCAGGGGCACGTGGTGCTGCGCGACGAGCCGGCCGGGCTGCTGTTCGCCGGGGACCACATCCTGCCGCACATCACGCCGTCGATCGGCTTCGAAGCGGTGGTGCCGGCCACCCCGCTGCGCGACTACCTGGACTCCCTGCGGCTGGTCAAGGACATGCCGGACATGCTGCTGCTGCCGGCGCACGGTCCGGTCACGGCGAGCGTGCACCGGCGGGTGGACGAGCTGCTCGACCACCACGAGGTGCGGCTGGCCACGGTGCTGCGCGAGGTGCAGCGCGGGGTGCCGACCGCGTTCGAGGTGGCCAACCGGTTGCGCTGGACCCGGCGGGAGCGCGAGTTGTCCGAGCTGGACCCGTTCAACCAGATGCTGGCGGTGACCGAGACCGGGGCGCACCTGGACGTGCTGGTGCTGCAGCGCGAGCTGACCCGGACCGAGTCCGACGGCGTGTGGCTCTACTCGACCTGACAGTATTCTGAGGCGGATATCCGACTGCCTCAGGGAACTCCATGGCCAAGCGGAAGCTGTCCAACCCCCTCGCCCTCGCGGTGCTCGGTCTGCTGATCGAGAAGCCCATGCACCCGTACGAGATGTCCGGCACCATGCGCGAGCGGGTCAAGGAGGCGAGCATCAAGCTCAACTACGGCTCGCTGTACTCCGTGGTGGACTCGCTGGTGCGGCACGGCCTGATCGAGGTTCGCGAAACGGTGCGGGAGGGCCGGCGTCCGGAGCGGACCGTGTACGGGATCACCGAGGCGGGCCGCACCGAGTTCGTGGACTGGCTGTCCGAGCTGATCGCGGTGCCGGTCAAGGAGTACACCCAGTTCGAGGCGGCGCTGTCGCTGCTGCCCGGCCTGCCGCCGGACGAGGTGTTGCGGCTGCTGACCATCCGGCGCGGCCGGCTGGAGGCGGAGATCATCGGCGGCCAGGCGGTGCTGGACCGGATGACCGAGCAGGGCATGTACCTGGTGGCCATCGAGCTGGACTACGTGCTGGACCAGCGCAAGGCGGAGCTGGCCTTCATCGAGCGGGTGCTGAAGGGGATCGAGACCGGTGCGCTGTCCGGGATCGACCTCTGGCGCCGGGCCTACGAGAGTGGTGACCTGCCCACCGCGGAGGACTGGCGGCGCGCGGGGCTGGGCTGACATCACTCTTGACGTCACCGTGATGCCACTACATACTCGACGTCGGATATCAGTATCCGAGCAATAAAAAACGCTGGTCGGGTGCGGCAACACCCGACCAGCGGCAAACCCCAGGTCCGGCCCTTGGCGGAGCGGTACCCAGGCGCAACCTCAGCTTAGCCGGCTGCGCTCGAGGACCGGACTTGTCGCATTCGACGACAAGAGAGGTCCACAGGCAGATGAATGTCCCCGCGATAACAGCGGACGGCCTGGTCAAGCGGTACGGGGAGGTCACCGCGCTTGACGGGCTGACCTTCGAGGTCGCCGCCGGCACCGTGTTCGGTCTGCTCGGCCCGAACGGCGCCGGCAAGTCCACCACGATCAGGATCCTCACCACGCTGTCCCGGCCGGACGCCGGCACGGCCACGGTGGCCGGCATCGACGTGCTGCGCCGGCCGGACGACGTGCGCCGGGCGATCGGCGTGGTCACCCAGCGGGCCAGCACCGACCCGCAGGCCACCGGCCGGGAGAACCTGCTGCTGGCCGGCCGGCTGCACGGCATGCGCGGCCGCACCGTCCGGGACCGCGCCGACGAGCTGCTCGACCGGTTCGGCCTGACCGAGGCCGCCGGCCGGGTGGTGCGCACCTACTCCGGCGGGATGCAGCGCAAGCTGGACGTGGCGCTCGGCCTGATGCACCGGCCCCGGGTGCTGTTCCTGGACGAGCCGACCACCGGGCTGGACCCGCAGGCCAGGTCCGAGATGTGGGCCGAGATCGCCCGGCTGGCCAGCCACGAGCGGCTGACCGTCCTGCTCACCACGCACTACCTGGACGAGGCCGACCACCTCGCCGACCGCCTGGCCATCGTGGACCGCGGCCGGATCGTCGCGACCGGCACCGCCGAGCAGCTCAAGAGCGAGCTGCGCGGCGACGCCGTGGTGGCCGAGCTGGCGCCCGAGGTGGACCCGGTCACGGCCTGCTCGGCGATCGACCGGCTCGGCGGGATCACGGACGTGACCGTCGCCGGCCGGACCGTGCGGGCCAGGGTGGACAACGGCGCGAGCGCGGTGCCGGCGGTGCTGGCCGCGCTGGAGGCGAGCGGGCTGACCGCACTGTCGATCACCGTCGCCCGGCCGTCGCTTGACGATGTCTACCTGCGCCACACCGGCCGGACGTTCGCCGCGGCGGAGACGGGGGCGGCGGCATGACCACCCTGACCGTCCACACCGGACACCTGACCATGCGCGGCCTGCGGGCGATGCTCCGGCAGCCCGCGTTCGTGGTGATCATGCTGATTCAGCCGATGATCTGGCTGCTGCTGTTCGGCCAGCTGTTCCGGCGGGTGGTGGAGATCCCCGGTTTCGCCGCCGAGCACTACATCGACTTCCTCACCCCTGGCGTGGTCGTCATGACCGTGCTGTTCTCCAGCGGCTGGGCCGGAATGGCGTTCATCGAGGACATGGACCGCGGCGTGATGGATCGGATGCTGTCCTCGCCGGCCAGCCGCGGCGCGATGATGGCGTCGTCCATGGCCTACCAGGGCGTCACGATCGGGATCCAGTCGGTGGTCATCGTGCTGATCGGCCTTGTCGCCGGCGCCCGGTTCGCCGGCGGGGTGCTCGGCGTGCTGGTCATGCTGGTCGCCGCCGTGCTGCTGGGCGCGGCGTTCAGCTCGCTGTCCAACGGGATGGCGCTGCTGGTGCGCACCAGGGAGTCGCTGATCGGCTTCTCCACCATGCTGACCCTGCCGCTGTCCTTCCTGTCCTCGGCGATGCTCGCCAAGGAGGTCATGCCGGACTGGATGGCGACGGTCGCGGCCTACAACCCGGTGGACTGGACGGTGGTGGCCAGCCGCGAGGCGCTCTCCGCCGATCCGGACTGGGCGGCCGTCCTGGTGCGGCTCGGCGGCCTGCTCGCGGTCGCGGTCGCCATGGGCTGGATCGCCACCCGCGCGTTCCGGTCCTATCAGCGCTCGCTCTGACCGCCATGGGTCAGCGTGGCGACGACCGCACCGTTGATCCATAGTGGAC
>NZ_DASUCC010000161.1:0-7895 GCF_035762905.1 Actinophytocola sp. | reverse complement strand
GCTGGCGCGGGTGCTGGGCGCCAAACCGCCACGCCGGGTGCCGGCCTGGCTGGCCCGCACGCTGGCCGGCAAGGGCGCGGTGCAGATCATGACGCAGGCCCGTGGGATCCGCAGCGAGAAGATCAAACGCGAGCTGGGCTGGACGCCGCGGTACCCGAGCTGGCGCACCGGGTTCGTCGAGGGCCTGGGCTGATCCGACATGTCCCTCTCCGAGCTGTACGGCCGGCTGCGGCGGCGGACGCGCTCCATCCCTCGACGCACGCGATCGGCAGCTCGGCGGTGGTCTGCGGCATGGTGGACAGCTCGGCCAGCGTGCGGGAGTGCGATCCGGTCGGTGTCACGATCTCCAACCGCCACGCGGGATCCCGCGCCGCCTCGGTCACCCCGGCCGCGGCCGCGGTGCGGTTGACCGGCAGTCCCTGCGGTCCGCGGTCGGAGCGCCAGGCAAGGGGGATATGTGGCGCAGCAGGGGAATCGTGCCGCCGGCGGTGGCCAGGGCCGCGGCCGCGGCGGCGAGGGCGGTGGTGCGCAGGAAGGCCTGCCGGTCCAGTACGGCCCGGTTGTCGGGAGACGGCGGGTCGGGACTGAGCCGGGTCAGCCCGCGGCGGATCGCGGGCAGCTTCACCGCGATGTGCAGCAGGATGGAGCCGGCGGCGATCCACGCGACCACGTGGTGCGCGGTGGGGAAGGAGAAGCCCCACAGGTAGTTCTGTGCCGTGTTGAACAGCCCGGTGCCGAGCTCGAAGAACGCCGCGCCGGACAGCGCCAGGATGGAGAGCCGCTCGAGGGCGTGGGGCAGCGAGCGCACCACCGGCCGGCTTAACAGTTTCGGGTAGACGGTCCAGAGTTTGGCCAGCAGCAGCGGGATCGCGGCCACACCGGAGATCACGTGCAGGCCCTGGGTGATCCGGTAGGCGTTCACCGGCCGGCTGGGCCAGAAGAACCAGGCCGGCGGGTGCTGGATGGCATGGCTGATCAGGCCGGTGACGAAGCAGATCGCGAACGCGATGCCCAGCCAGAGGCCGATCCTGGCGGTCACCCGCTCGTCGTGGGCGTGGCGGTGGAAGTCGGATTCCTTGGGTATCACGGCTTGACCAGCTCGGCGAACCAGCGCCCGCCACGTTCGGCCAGCCAGTGGACCACCATGCCGGCCTCCCGCGCCGTGTCGGCGATGGCGTCGGCGCCGAGCCAGGCCCAGGCGAACCAGTGGTCCGCGCCGTTGACCCGGACCCGGTCGCGCCGCAGCCCGTGACCCGGCGGGTCCAGCTCCACCAGCGCGGTGCCGCCCGGCGCGAGTAGCTCTCGCAGCCGGCGCAGCAGCCGCGTGGGGTTGCCGCCGATGCCGATGTTCCCGTCGGCCAGCAGGGCGTGGTGCCACCGGCCCTCGCCGGGAAGCCGGGCGAACACGTCGCGCCGGATCGCCGGGGCACCCCTGGCCCGGGTGAGCCGCACCGCCACCGGCGAGATGTCCACGCCGAGCGCCACCACTCCGCGGTTGACCAGGGCGGCGGTGAGCCGTCCGGGTCCGCATCCGATATCCAGGGTCGGCCCGGTGCAGCACCGCAGCAGCAGCTCGTCGCCGGCTCCGGACGGTGCTCGCCACCGTTGGATGGGCAGGTTGATGCGCTCACCGGTGGCCAGCTCCAGCCAGCATCGCCGGCCGAGCAGCCCCGGTTCGAACGCGGTGGTCCGATGGGTCATCGCCGGGTCACCGCCGGCCGTCCGGCCTCGGCCAGTTCCGCGGCGAACCGGCCGCGCGGCACCAGTATGGCCACCCGCTCCGCGTCCGCCATCGTGTCCACATCGGACAGCTCGGCGAGCTCGTCGACGGCGAGACCGGCTCGGCGTAGCGCCAACCTGGTCCGCGCTCCGGTGTCCGAGCGCGACATCGGCACCTGCCGCAGCGCCTTCGCGTCGGCCGGCGAGCGCAGGCCGAGGCACCACCAGCCGCCGTCGGTCGCCGGTCCGAGCACGGCATCCACCCCCGGCGCGTGTAACGCCTCGATCGACTCGGTGAGCAGCTCCGGGCTCACCTGCGGGGTGTCCATACCGATCTGCACCACCGACCGTCCACACTGGACCAGGTCGCCATGGGCGTTGGCCAGCCGGTCGGCGAAACTCTCGCCGCGCTGGCGAATGACCAGGCAGCCGGCCAAGGCGAGGGACAGCTCGGCGGCCCGTTCGGCCTCGGCCAGCGCCCCGGTCATGGCCACCACCGCAACCGTGCCGGGGGTGGCGAGCACGGCATCCAGTGTGTCCAACAGGGCTGCGGCGGCGAGCCTGGCCGCCCGGCGGGCGCCGACCTGCGGGCTCAGCCTGGTTTTGGCCAGCCCGGGCACCGGTGCCTTGGCCACCACGAGCAGGCAGGTCATCGCAGCACCGCCACCATGTCCCGCACCGCGCGCAGGGTTCCGCGCACCGAACCGGACACCTTGGACCGGGTGCCCGCGGCGCGCGGCCGGTACGCCACGTCCAGCTCGACCACCGGCCAACCCGCCCGCGCGGCGCGGATCAACAGCTCCAGCGGGTAGCCGAAGGCCCGGTCCCGGACACCGAGGTCGAGCAGGTCGGTGCGCCGGCCGGCGCGCATCGGCGCTATGTCGGACACCGGCAGCCCCCGGCGGCGCAGGATCGCCGCCAGCGCCAGGTTTCCCGCCCTGGCGTGCCACGGCCACGTGCCGCGCCCGACCGGCACCCGCCGGCCGACGGCGAGCCTGGCCCGGCCGCCGTCGACCAGCGCCACCAGTCGCGGCAGCTCGGCCGGGTCGAGCGAGCCGTCCGCGTCGAGGAAGCAGACGATCTCCGCGGTGGCGTGCTCCAGCCCGGTGTGCACCGCCGCCCCGTACCCCTTCCGGGGCTCGTGCACCACGGTCGCGCCGTGCTCGGCCGCCGCGGCGGGGGAGCCGTCCGTCGAGCCGTTGTCCACCACGATCGCCCGGTAGCCGGCCGGAATCGCGGCCAGCACGGCCGGTAGCGCGGCGGCCTCGTCCAGGCAGGGCAGCACCACGTCCACGAGATCCATGCCGCCACGCTAGGTCCACGCCGGACAGTCCTGAAACCCTTGCGGCGCTTACCGAAATGTGACGGCCGGCGGAGATCTTACGGTGTGCTGACGGAAGCCCGCACGGTCCGGCAACACCGCCGCAACGGCGTTACCGTGCCCAGGTGCCCCTGCTCTCCGGCCGGCCGGCCGCGCCGACCGAATCCGCCGAGCCGAGGACCCGGTCGCTGCGGGCCGACCTGATCGCCGGCGGGCTGGCCATCGCGCTGGTAGGTGTGGCGCTCGCGATCGGGTTCGCCCTCGACCTCCGGCTGGCCGGTGACCCGTACTTTCCCGGTGCGCCGAGGACGTTCGGCGAGTGGCCGGTCCTCGGCGAGTGGCTGCCACACATCGGGCCGGGCACCCCGCTCGCCGCGTTGATCGCGGCGGCCGCCGTCGCCTGGGGTCCGGCGCTCGCCGCCCGGCTGCGGTGGCGCGCGGCGCTGGCCGCGGGCTACCTGCTCGCCGTGTCCTGGACGTTCGCGCTGGCGCTGGTGGACGGCTGGCACCGGGGGGTGGCCAGCCGTCTCACCACCCGCGACGAGTACCTGCACGCGGTGCCCGGGATCACCGACCTGCCGCAATTTCTGCGCACGTTCACCGACCACATCCTCGACGGCCAGCCCGACTCCTGGATCACCCACGTCGCCGGTCATCCCCCCGGCGCCACACTGGTTTTCGTCTGGCTGGACCGCATCGGCCTGTCCGGTGGCGCCTGGGCCGCCGTGACCTGCGTCCTCGTCGCCGGCGCCGCGACCGTCGCCGTCCCGGTCACCATCGCCGCCCTCGGCCGCCCCGACCTGGCCCGCGCCGCGCTGCCCTTCGTGGCCCTCCTCCCCGGCGCGGTCTGGATCGGCGCCTGTGCCGACGGCCTGTTCGCGGGGGTGACCGCAACCGGGGTGGCCCTGCTGGCGATCGGCGCCCGCCGCGGCGGCATCGGCATTCCCTGTGCGGGTGGAGTGCTGCTCGGGTTCGGGATCTTTCTGTCCTACGGGCTGGTGTTGCTGGCGCCGATCGCGCTTGGTGTGGTGCTGGCGCGGCGGAGCCGGCGGGCGTTCGTGGCCGCGGTGGCTGGGGCGCTGGCCGTGGTGGCGGCGTTCGCGGCGGCCGGGTTCTGGTGGCTGGATGGCTATGTTCTGGTGCTGCAGCGCTACGACCAGAGTGTGGCGATCGCCCGGCCGTACGCGTACTGGGTGTGGGCCGATCTCGCCTGCCTGGTGCTGGCGGTCGGGCCGGCCGCGGCCGCCGGGCTGTGGCGGGCGGCGCGGCGGTTCGACGCGGGGTTGCCCGGCCGGCCGCCCGCCGACGGGTCGGCGGTGATCATTCTGGTGCGCGGGGCGGTGCTCGCCGTGGTGGCCGCGACACTGTCCGGGCTGTCCAAGGCCGAGGTGGAGCGGATCTGGCTACCGTTCGCGGTGTGGTTGGTGGCGGGCGCGGCGCTGCTGCCGGCATCCACCCGGCGTGGTTGGCTCGCCGCGGGCGCGGCGGTCGCCCTCGTCGTGAACCATGTGCTCCTGACGAACTGGTGATGCCATGACGCGAGTGCTCGTCGTCGACGACGACCTGAACGTGCGCGACGTCGTGCGCCGCTACCTCGAGCTCGGCGGGCACCAGGTGTCCCTCGCCGACAACGGGGAGGATGCGCTGCGCTGGGCCGCCGAACACCAGCCCGACCTGGTCGTGCTCGACCTCATGCTGCCGGGCATGGACGGCCTGGAGGTGTGCCGCAGGCTCCGGCGGCGCAGCACCGTCCCGGTGGTGATGCTGACCGCGCTCGGCGAGGAGGAGAACCGCATCGCCGGCCTCGAACTGGGCGCCGACGACTACGTGACCAAGCCGTTCAGCCCTCGGGAGCTTGCCCTGCGGGTGTCCTCGGTGCTGCGCCGGGCTCGCGCGACGCCGCCGCGGCCTGAGGACCGCGAGTTGGTCGACGGTGAGCTGGCGCTCGACCTCGCCGCGCACCGGGCCACCATCCGCGGCGCCGAACTCGCGCTGACCACCCGCGAGTTCGACCTGCTGATGTTCCTGATGTCCCGCCCAGGCGAGGCGTTCACCCGGGAGCAACTGCTGGAGAAGGTATGGGGCTGGGACTTCGGTGATCAGTCCACAGTGACCGTCCATGTGCGACGGTTGCGCGAGAAGATCGAGGACACGCCGGCCAAACCCAGCCGGATCGTGACCGTGTGGGGAGTCGGATACCGGTATGAGCACGGCTACTGAGGCCCAGGACGTGATTGAGCCCAGTGAGCCGCTCGGCAAGATGATCGAGCATGCCCTGCACGTGCTGCCCGTGGTGCTCGCCCTGACCCTGCCGATCACCGTGGCCGGGGTGCTGCTGCTCTACCTGTTGCGCAAGGGATCGCTCGCCAGGAACATGACCGTGCTGGTGTTCATCCCGGTGGCCGCGACGGTGGCCGGGGTGATCGGGGTCAGCGGGTTCATGTTCACCAGCACGCTGACCACGATGCTGTTGGTGTGCCTGCTGGTCGCGCTGGTCACCGTGCCGGTCGCGATCCTGCTCGGCTCCTCGATCGCGCGGCGCAGCGTCTGGGAACGCGAGGCGCGGGACCGGGAACGCGCGGCGGAGGCGTCCCGGCGCGAGCTGGTCGCCTGGATCAGCCACGACCTGCGCACTCCGCTGGCCGGCTACGCCCACCAGATCGGCGCGGAGACCAAGCGGCTGGCCGGCATGGTCGACGACCTGTTCGAGCGGTCCCGGATCACCGCGGGCGCACTACACCTGACCATGTCCGCCGTCTCGCTGCAGGACGTGGTGGCCGACGCGCTCGGGGCCCAACTGCCCGTGGCGGAACGCAAGCGGGTCAAGGTCCTTGCCAACGCCGCGGCCTGGCCGGTGGTGCTCGGCAGCGACCCGGAGCTGGCCCGGATCGTGCGCAACCTGGTATCCAACGCGATCCGGCACACGCCGCCGGACGGCACCGTGGCCATCCAGGTGGGCGTCGACGGCGGCGAGGCGGTGCTGGCCGTCGACGACGGCTGCGGGGGAATCCCGGAAAACGAGCTGTCCCGGGTGTTCGACGTGGCCTTCCGCGGCACCGCCGCCCGCACCCCGTCCACGGTTCGCGACGAGCCCGCGAGCGCCGGCCTGGGCCTGGCCATCGCCAAAGGCCTGGTGGAAGCGCACAGCGGCCGCATCGACGCCCACAACCACGGCCCCGGCTGCCGCTTCGAGGTCCGCCTCCCGCTCGCCCGCGTCTAGGGTCCGGCCAGCGCGGCCGGCGCGCGCAGCGGATCGGTGGCGAAGCCGGCGACCCCGTCGGCGAACGGCACCCGTGCGCGGAAACCGAGCAGCCGGCGGGCATTGGTGGGGTCGGCGACCACATGCCGGACGTCGCCCGGCCGGGCGCCACCGATCACCTGCGGCGGCGGCCCACCACACGCCGCGGCGAGCCGCGTAGCCAGCTCACCGACCGTGTGCGGCTCGCCCGAGCAGATGTTCACCGCGATGAGCGCCCCCGCGACACCGAGGGTCTCCACCGCCAGCGCGTTGGCCACCGCCACATCGGACACATGCACGAAGTCACGCCGCTGCCGCCCGTCCTCCAACACCGTCGGCGCCTCGCCGCGCTCCAGCGCCGACCGGAACAGCGACGCCACCCCCGCGTAGGGCGTGTCGCGCGGCATCCGCGGCCCGTACACATTGTGGTAACGCAGCGCCCACACCTCACCGCCGGCCTGCCGCGCCCACGCCGAAGCCAGATACTCCTGTGCCGCCTTGGTCGCCGCGTAGCTGCTGCGCGGGTCGAACGGCGCGTCCTCGGGCACCAGCCCAGGCTCGAGGTCGGCGCCGCACCGCGGGCAACGCGGCTCGAACCGCCCGGCCGCGACGTCCTCCTCCAGCCGCCGGCCGGGCCGAACCACCCCATGCGCCGGGCACCGATAGCGCCCTTCGCCGTACACCACCATGGACGAGGCCAGCACCAGCCGCCCGACCCCGGCCGCGTGCATCGCCGCGAGCAGCACGGCGGTGCCGTAGTCGTTGTGCTGCACGTACTCCGGCGCGTCGGCCGGGTCAAGCCCGTGCCCGACCATCGCCGCCTGATGGCACACCACATCAACGCCAGCAAGGGCATCGGCCAGCAGATCGCCATCGCGGACGTCGACGCGCAGCAACCCGTGCCGCTCGCTCCAGCCCGGCGCACGCCCGCCGTGCGCCTTGGGCAACAGACTGTCCACAAGCACCGGAACGTGCCCGCGATCAGCGAGGACATCGGCAACATGGGAGCCAACGAACCCCGCGCCACCGGTGATCAACACACGCATGATTCGACGCTACAACCCGCCACTCAACCAGCCGAGCCATCCCCACGCCACGTCACCGAACCGTCAGATTCGACGCACCAAAAGTGGTGTCCGAGGGGGGAACCAACACGGCCCTGTGGCATACCTGCGCAATGCAGGTATCCATGTGAAGAGGTTACCAGGACGCGGCGTGCTGCTCGCCGCTGCCATCGCCCTCGGCCTCGTCGTCGGGAGCTCGGGCGATGTCGAGCGCGTCGCTGATCAGGTCGTCTAGGCGGCGGTAGCTCATCAGGACGAAGCCTGCTGTCCGACCAGGAACCGGCGGTTGCGGTTGATCAGGACGACGGCCACCACCACGAGCAGCACGCCGACCAGGATCGAGCCGAGCGCGTCGGGGACGGCCGAGCCGGTGATCTGATGGGCGGCCAAGCCTGCGGTGGCCAGCAGGAAGGACACCGCCTCCAGCAGGAAGGACACGGCCAGCACGGCATAGCCCACCCCGACGTAGGCCAGCGGCTCGGGGTCGTGCAGCTGGCTGATGCCGTGCGTGATCGACACGGCGCCCCCGGCCACGAACAGTCCCAGCGCGGCG
>NZ_DASUCC010000160.1:0-8307 GCF_035762905.1 Actinophytocola sp. | reverse complement strand
GCGGTCTCGACCATGAGGACGTCCACACCGGCGTCCACCAGAGCCATGGCGCGCTTGTGCGCGTCCTCGCCGACACCGATCGCCGCGCCGCACAGCAGCCGGCCGTCGGGGTCCTTGGTGGCCATCGGGTACTGCTCGGTCTTCACGAAGTCCTTGACCGTGATCAGGCCGCGGAGCTTGCCCGCGCCGTCCACGATCGGCAGCTTCTCCACCTTGTGCCGGCGCAGCAGCCCGAGCGCGGCGTCGGCGGACACGCCGACCTGCGCGGTGACCAGCGGGCCCTTGGTCATGACGTCGCTGACCAGCTTGGTGTGGTCGACCTCGAAGCGCATGTCCCGGTTGGTGATGATGCCGACCAGCCGGCCCTCGGCGTCGGTGACCGGAACACCGGAGATCCGGTACCGGGCGCACAGGGCGTCCACCTCGGCCAGGGTGTCGGTGGGCGAGCAGGTGATCGGGTCGGTGACCATGCCGGCCTCGGACCGCTTGACCGTCTCGGCCTGCCGGGACTGCTCCTCGATCGAGAGGTTGCGCTGCAGGATGCCGATCCCGCCCTGGCGGGCCATGGCGATCGCCATGCGCGCCTCGGTCACCGTGTCCATCGCGGCGGATACCAGCGGGACGCGCAGGCTGACGTTGCGGGACAGCTTGGTCGAGGTGTCCACCGCGCTCGGCATGACGTCCGACTCCGCCGGCTGTAGCAGCACGTCGTCGAAGGTGAGCCCCAGCACGGCGAACTTGTGCGGGACTCCGTCGGCCATGAGCTCGCTGGTCATGATGTGTGGCAGACCTTCCTACCGCGGATCGAAGCGGTGGGGGATTTGTCGCGCCGAGTGGTCTTATCCATGGTATCTGGACACGGGGTTGACGCGGCCGGGTACCGTGCGTGGTCGTGGCGCACGACGCATTGCCCCCGGACCCCTTCGCGGACGACCCGGACGACCCCGCCCGGCTGTTCGACGAGCCCGACGACGACGCCCCGCCGATCACCGCGGACGAACGCGCCGAGCTCCTGGCCGACCTCGCGGACCTGTCCCTGTACCAGAACCTCCTGACCCCCCGCGGCGTCCGCGGCGTGGTGGTCGACTGCGCCGAGTGCCAGGACCCCCACTACCACGACTGGGCCCTGCTCCGCGCCAGCCTGGAACAGCTCCTCCACGACGGCCGCATGCGCCCCCACGAGCCCGCCTACGACCCCGACCCCGCCGACTACGTAACCTGGGAATACTGCAAGGGCTTCGCCGACGGCGCCAAGACCCACCTCCCCCGCTCCGCCCGCCGCTTCCGCTAGCCCGCCCGCATCGACTGGGCACCCGGCACGCAGCGGCACCCCCGCGACTCCCGCGACCGGAATCCGGGCATCTCACCTGCCGACCTGGCGTCTCGCCTACCCCCACCCGGCAACTCACCGGCTCCCACCGGCATTTCGGCTGGCCCACCCGGCATCTCGGCTGCTCGACTCGGTGACTCGCCGACCTGCACCCGGCAACTCAGCAGACCCACCCGGCAACTCGCCGACCTGCAACTGGCAACTCGGCTGCTCGACTCGGTGTCTCAGCTGTTCCACCCGGCAACTCGGCTGGTCCCCGGCAACTCAGCCGGCCCTACGGCAACTCACCGGCTCCCACTGGCAACTCAGCAGACCCACCCGGCACCTCACCGGCTCCCCACTTGCATCTCAGCTGACCCGCCCGGCAACTCGCCGGCCTGCACCTGGCGACTCGGTTGCTCGACTCGGTGTCGCGACTGCTCCACCCGGCACTCGGCTGGCCCCCCGCCCACCGGCAACTCAGCGGCTCCCACTGGCACTTCGGCCGGCCCACTCGGCATCTCGGCTGCTCCAGCCGGAAACTCGCCTACCTACAGCTGGCAACTCGGCTGCTCGACTCGGTGTCTCGGCTGCTCCACGCGGCAACTCGCCGGCCTGCACGTGGCGACTCGGTTGCTCGAGTTGGGGACTCGCCGAGGTCAGGGGGCGGTGCCGGTGAACGGGACGGGGTCGGGGTCGGGGTCGGCCTCGTTTTCGGTCTGGGGATGCTCGGCGCCGCGGCCGGAGTCGCCATTGGGGTCGATCTTGGGGGCGTCGGGAGAGCTGGTCTCCGTCTCAATGCGGCCGGGGTCGCTCGTGGTCGTGGTGGGGGTCGTCGTGGTGGTCGTCGGCGACGTGGTGGTCGGAGACGTGGTCGTCGGTGCGGTGGTGGTCGTGGTGCTGGAGGAGATTCCGGAACCCGGGTTCGGCACCGGCGATGCCGCGGGCGGCGGGACGGCCTCGTCCGCGGGGTTGCCGGGCAGCTTGGCCACCAGGGCGTCGTGTTGGGCCTTCAGGTCGGCCTGGCCGTCCTCGGTGGACACCGTCGGCAGGTTGACCCTTGCCTCGTCGAGCATGGACTTGGCCTCGGCCACCTGTCCGTTCTCCAAGGCCTTCTCGGCCTTGCTGAGGTCGGAGCGGACGGCCTGAGCGGCCTCGACCGAACGCGCGTGGTCGGAGTAGAGCACCCGGGCCAGGCCCCACAGGGTGTCGCCGGGCTCGGCGCCGCGAGCGGCCAGCCCGATGCCGGCGAACGCGATGGCGAGCACCGCGGCCGCGGCAGCCAGGGGGGCGATCAGACGGGGGCCGCGTCGCTGCCGGGTCCGCGCCGCCTGCACGGTGGCCACGGCGAGCTTCGGCTCCACCAGGTTCGCGATCGGCTCGGCATCCACGTCCTGCCGCCACGACAGCAGCAGGGCCGCGAGCCGGTCGTCGGCGAACCGGCCGTCCGGGTCGGGCTGTCCGCCACCGAGCGCGTCGAGGAACTCGTCGTCGGCGTGCACCAGGGAGAAGTCGATCGCGTCGTCGAGATCGGGCTGGTCGACCACGCCGGCGGTCCGCAGCAGGGACTCGATGTCGCTCGCTGGCTCACGCTCCGGCAAATCCGCCACTCAGACCACCTCCTCCGTGGACAACGACTTGCGTAACCGGGCCAATGCTCGGTGCTGCGCCACACGAACGGCCCCGGGCGTCGAGCCGACCGCCTCCGCTGTCTCCTCCGCAGACAGTCCGACTACCACCCGTAACAATACGATCTCACGCTGCTTATCGGGAAGGACCCGAAGCAGTTCGCTCATCTGCCTGGTGAGTTCCTGGCGGAGTGCGCGCTGCTCTGGACCCGCTTCCGTTTCCGGCCCATCTGGAACTTCGGCGACGGGCTCTGATCGGTTACGTCCCGCCGCCCGATGTGCGTCCGCGACCTTGTGTGCGGCGATGCCGTACACGAATGCCAAGAAAGGCCGACCCTGGTCGCGGTAGCCGGGCAGTGCCGTAAGCACCGCGAGACACACCTCCTGCGCGACATCGTCCGCCGAAGCGAAATTCCGTTCGTGTCTGCCTACTCGGGCGCGGCAGTACCGCACCACCAAGGGTCGGATCGACGCCAGCACGCGCTCGATTGCCCGAGGGTCGCCCTCGACGGCGGCGCTTACTGAAGCGTCCAGTCCGTCCCCCGATGTGGTCATCGCAGCGAGCAGCCTCGGTGTTACGTGTGGGTACGGTTCATGTGCCGTTACTGACGGGAGTCGCCCGTCCGACTCGCCGTCGTCTACCGTACCCCGCTCGATAAGACCCTTCATGGTGCGCCTGCCACCTGCCCCGGCGTTGGTGGGCGCGACGAACGCCGCGTTCTGCGGAGATTGTGCAGCAGGCACACGGCGCACGCGCAAGGCCGTCCTAGGAAACGAGTCCCCGGCGGAAGCCGTGAGCAACCGCCTGCGCCCGATCGCGCACGCCGAGCTTGCGGAACATGCGGCGGGCGTGCGTCTTCACGGTGTCCTCGGACAGGTAGAGCTCGCGCCCGATCTGCCCGTTGCTCTTGCCCATCGCCATGCCCCGCAGAACCTGGAGCTCGCGGTCGGTGAGCTGGACACCAGGGTCGGACGGCTGCCGAGGCGCCGGTACCGACGTGCTGGCCAGGGTGTGTGCGAGCGCGGCCACCAGCTCCGGCCGGGACGCGTCCCAGCGCAGGTAGCCACGGGCACCGCCGGCGATCGCCGCGGCGATGCTGCTCGCGTCGTCCGGTGCGCCGAAGACGATCACATTGGCCTGCGGATTGGCCGATACGAGCCGCCGGGTCGCCTCAACTCCGGTTGGCACCGCCCGCTGCGTGCCGACCAGCACGACATCGACCGGAGCTCTGGAGTATCGGGCGAGCAGCTCGTCACCGTGCGCTACACAGTCGATGCGACTGACGCCGGGAACAGCGGACATGACACGAGTGAGACCCTCGCGCACCCCGCGTCTGTCGTCGCAGATCAAGACCGTCGTCACGGGGACTCCTTCCTGCAGCCGAGTGACGTTCCAACTCACCTATCGGACGCAGAGAGCGCAACCTTGACCCGATCTGGTGGCAAATCTGCGAAGAAGTTCGCCCAGTTGTCCTAGCGGCCGTAATCACCCGGTCAGGGCACACAAATCGGGCACCCAGGGTGAGGATGCGGCGAGCCGCCGACCGATGGGGTCGGCACGCCGTAACACTGTGTGAAGAGCGTCGGCGGCGTGACGCCGATGCACCACCGCCGCTGATGGCTCCAGGCCCGCCAACAGCAGGGCGCACGGCCACACTAACGGCAGCAGTCCAAGGTCGGTAGCGGCCAGCCGGGCGTCGGCGAGTAGGCCGTTAGCGCGCTTCCGGTCTCCGGGGTCGCTCCGGGTGGCCAGCGCCGCGCCGAGGACCAGCGCGGACTTGATCCGGTGCCGGACCGATCCGGCGGCTCCGGCCAGTCCGGCGGCGGTCTCCGCGTGCGGCACCGCCGCCCCCGGCCGGCCACGGCCGAGCGCAACCTCGGCCGACACCCAGGCCAGCCGGATCGCCCCGCGCCAACCGGGATCGCCGAGCGCCCGCGCCCGGGACAGCAGCCGGTCGGCCTCGGTGAACCGGCCGTGCCCGAGCGCGTCGGCGGCCAGCCCGAGCAGCACGTCGGACCAGGCCTGCGCCGGGACGGCGGCGGGCGCCGCGGCCAGCCGGTGCAGCGCGGCGGCATCCAGCAGTCGAGCGGCCCCGTGCCCGCCGAGCTGGCGGCGGTGCGAGGCGAGCGTGCTGGCGGCCAGCGCGGCCAGGACCGGATCCGCCGCACCGCGCAGTCCGTCGAGCAGGGTCGCGGCCGCGGCGTAGCGGCCCTGCCCGCCGAGGACGACCGCGGCCAGCCAGCGGGACCGTGGATCGGCCGGAACGGCGGTGACGGCGAGGTCGGGACGGTCGCCGAACGCGGCCTCGGACAACGCGTCCATGGCCGGGGCGGTGCCTAACGGTTCGCCGGCGGACTCGCTCACTCGTGCCGCCCGCCGAGCAGCGCCTCGATCCGGTCGACCGCGCCGGGCAGGTCGTCAAGGTGCTCGACCCGGTCCGGCAGGGCGGTTGCGAACCACCCGGGGCCGCAGGCGAACAGCCGGATCGGCTGGCGGGTCCTCGGCAGCTCGTCGAACACCGTGGCCCAGGCGTACCGGGGCAGGTGCGCCCAGAGCGCGACGGCCAGCGGCGCGGTCCGCCGCACCGCGGAGGCCAGCGCGTCGGCCGGCAGGGCGGCGCCGAGCATCTGGGTGCCGATGCCCCGCCCGGCCAGCGCCGCCCGCAACACGTAGAGCGGCAGGCTGTGCCGCTCGTCGGGGACGCAGCACAGCAGCACCGGGCGGGGGTTGCGCGGTGCGGTGACCAGCGGGGTCGCCCCGATCACGGCGGCAAGGACGCACTCGTAGACCAGGTGCTCGACCTCGACGTACTCGCCGGACTGCTCCCACCGGCAGGCCACCGCCGCGAGCACCGGCCGGATCACCTCGGTCCAGGCGGTCTCCGCGCCCTTGGCCGCGATCAGGTCGGCGAGCAGTTGTTGGGCCGAGGTGGCGTCCATGGCCAGCGCGGCCCGGCCGAGGCCGCGGGCCCACGGGCACTTGCCGGGCAGGCGCAGCACCCGGCCGCCGGCCCGGACCGTACGGACACCGGCCGCCTCCGGGTCGGGGCCGGCCCCGTCGAGCACGACCGGCTCCGGCGCGAGCACGCCATCCACGGCCGGTGCCGGCGAGACGCGCAGCGCGTACTCGGCGGCCTCGGCCGGCGTGGCCCCGCGCAGCAGTGCCCGCTGCATCAGTTCGAGCCGGGCCACGTCGGCCGGGGCGTAGCGCCGGTGCCGGCCGGTGGTGTGGCCGCTCGGCCCGATCCCGTACCGGCGGTCCCAGGTGCGCAGCGTCGCGGGCGCGATGCCGAGCCGGCGCGCGACGGCGGCGACCGGCAGGGTCGGCTCCAGAATGGCGCGGCCGTCGAGACTCGCGGGGTGGGACATCGTCGGCACGCCCCCATCGTCGGGTGACGCCGCGTGTCCAGCAACCGGACGGTTGATCACGCTGCGTTTCTCCCCGGTTGCCGATCGGCTGAATTCCCCAGCCAATGAGTTGATCACCCTTGAACAAGTATTGGCGCGCTTCTAGCGTTGGGTAGTGCTCCAAATGGAGTAATCGCGCTCGGCTGTACCGACGAGGAGGCGGTCACGATGGCGGACACCCGCAGGCTTCCAGGCCCCAACGCGGATGTGTGGGACTGGCAGCTGGAGGGCTCCTGCCGTGGCATGGATAGTGCGTTCTTCTTCCATCCCGACGGGGAGCGAGGACCTGCCAGAGCGCGCCGAGAAGCCCAAGCCAAGGCCATCTGCCAGACCTGCCCGGTGCTGGAGCTGTGCCGACGGCACGCGCTGGCCGTGCACGAGCCGTACGGGGTGTGGGGCGGCCTGTCCGAGTCCGAACGCGAGGCGATCATCAAGACCGAGAAGCGCGCGCTCGCCACCGCCGTCACCTAACGGCCCGAACAACGCCGAATGCCGCACCACCGTTGGTGGTGCGGCATTCGGCGCTTTTGCTCTTGGTCCGGCCGATCAGTACCCGGGACCGTGCCCGTGGCCATGACCGTGGCCGTGACCGTTGCCCGCAGGCGACTCCTCGGCCTTCTTCTCCACCACGGAGCTCTCGGTGGTCAGCACCATCCGCGCGATGGAGGCGGCGTTGGTCACCGCGGAACGGGTGACCTTCACCGGGTCGACCACGCCGGCGGCCACCAGGTTCCCGTACTCCAGGGTGGCCGCGTTGAACCCGTGACCCCAGTCCAGGTCGCGCACCCTCTGCACCACGACCGGACCCTCGACACCGGCGTTGGCGGCGATCCAGCGCAGCGGGGCGGACAGCGCCTCGCGGACGATCCGGACCCCGGTCGCTTCGTCGCCGGTCAGGCCGAGACCGTCCTCGAGGTCGCGGGCGACATGCACCAGCGCGGAGCCGCCGCCCGGCACGATGCCCTCCTCGACCGCCGCCCGGGTGGCCGACACCGCGTCCTCGATGCGGTGCTTGCGCTCGGCCAGCTCGGTCTCGGTCGGCGCGCCGACCTTGATCACCGCGATGCCGCCGGCCAGCTTGGCCAGCCGCTCCTGCAGCTTCTCCCGGTCCCAGTCGGAGTCGGTGGTCTCGATCTCCTTGCGGATCTGGGCGATCCGCGCCGCCACGTCCGCCTTGGACCCGGCGCCGTCGACGATCGTGGTGTCGTCCTTGGTGACCACGATGCGCCGCGCGGAGCCGAGCACGTCCAGCCCGGCCTCGGAGAGCTTGATGCCGATCTCACTGGAGATCGACTTGCCGCCGGTGACGATGGCCAGGTCGTCCAGGAACGCCTTGCGGCGGTCGCCGAAGTACGGCGCCTTGACCGCGGCCGCGCGCAACGTCTTGCGCAAGGCGTTGACCACCAGAGTGGACAGTGCCTCGCCCTCGACGTCCTCGGCGACGATCAGCACCGGCTTGCCGGCCTCGGCGATCTTCTCCAGCAGCGGCAGCAGGTCGGCCAGCGCGGAGATCTTCTCCCGGTACAGCAGGATGAACGCGTCCTCGAGCACCGTCTCCTGGTGCTCCGGGTCGGTGGCGAAGTGCGCCGAGATGAAGCCCTTGTCGAACTGCACGCCCTCGGTGATCACCAGCTCGGTGGCCAGCGTCGAGGACTCCTCCACGGTGATCACGCCATTCTCGCCGACCTTCTCGATGGCCTCGCCGAGCAGCGCTCCGATCGAGGCGTCCCGGGAGGCGACCGTGCCCACCTGGGCGATGTTGTCCCGGCCCTTGACCGGCGTCGCCTTGGCCTTGAGCGCGGCGACGACCGCGTCGGAGGCGGCCTGCATGCCGGCGCCCAGCGCGGCCGGGTTGGCTCCGGCCGCCACGTTGCGCAGCCCGACCCGAACCAGGGCCTGGGCCAGGACGGTGGCGGTCGTCGTGCCGTCACCGGCCACGTCGTTGGTCTTGGTGGCGACGTT
>NZ_DASUCC010000159.1:0-75537 GCF_035762905.1 Actinophytocola sp. | reverse complement strand
GCGGTGACGTGCGGCGCGGGGTGGCGGGGGTTGCCCATGACGCCGACCCAGCGCACCGGCAGGGCGAGGGCGTCGCGCAGCATCGGGCCGAGCTCGATCCGGTGGTGGTCGGTGACCACGACGTCGGTGTTGGCGTCGAGGTCGGCCGGGATCGCGGTGAGCACGGCGGCCGCGGCGGCGCTCTCGGCCGAGCTGACCCGGGCCCGCTCCGGCTCGACCAGCACGGTGCGGAAGCCGAGGTCGTTGCCGTACCGGATCAGGTAGTCGCCGACCGGCGAGGCGAACACGGTGACCAGGGTGCGGGTGGTGGTCGCGGCCGGCGCGGCGCCGTGCGCGACCGCGCAGCTGTCGTCGGCGGTCATGGGGAAAGCCTGGCACGCACGTCACCGGAAAGCACGGCGCGCCGGACCGGCCGGGAGCGGGGAGACTGAAGGGTATGCACTTCCGGGACCGGTCCGAGGCCGGCCGGTTGCTGGCCGCGCGGCTCGGCCACCTCGCCGGCGCCGAGCCGGTCGTGCTCGCGCTGCCGCGCGGGGGAGTGCCGGTGGCCGCGGAGATCGCCGCGGAGCTCAAGGCGCCGCTGGACGTGATCGTGGTGCGCAAGGTGGGCGTGCCCTACCGGCCGGAGCTGGCCGCCGGGGCGGTCGGCGAGGACGGCGTCACGGTGCGCAACATGCCGGTGCTGCACGAGGCCGGATTGTCCTGGGAGGACCTGCACGACACGGTGGAGCGGGAACGGGCGGAGGTGCGGCGGCGGGCCGAGGCGCTGCGCGTGGACCGTCCCGCGGCCGACCTCGCGGACCGGACGGTGATCATCGTCGACGACGGGGTGGCCACCGGATCCACTGTGGTCGCCGCGATCCGGGTGGTGCGCAGGCTCGGCGCCCGGCACACCGTGCTGGCTATTCCGGTGGCCCCCGCCGACGTCGCGGAAAAGCTGACCGGGCTGGCCGACGAGGTGGTCTGCCTGCACGCCCCGGTGCCATTCCAGGCGGTGGGGCAATGGTTCCGAAATTTTCGGCAGCTCACCGACGAGGAAGTCAGGGCATTTCTGCGGTCACACGACGCGCACGCCTGAATCGCCGACCGCCTCGCCGACCACGTCGAGCATCGGGCGCAGCGACACGGGCGCGTTGTGCAACACGAGATACCGGTCGCCGCACATGGTCGCGGCGCCCCTGAGCAGCGCGATCAGTCCGGATGCGTCGATCGAGTCCAGCTCGGCGAGATCAAGGTGAACGTCTCCGCCGGACCGACGGCACAGCGCGAGCAGCAACTGCTCGGCCACCCGATCGTCCATGACGCCTGCCCCTTGGTCGAATCACCGGAATCGTATCGACGCACATGATCGGCTGTCTGCGGGTCGAAGGTCCTTACCATTGCCCGGCAAACGAAATGTGAATGCACACCTCACCTGCACGTGCAGACCCGTCCAGATCGATCTCGGCGACAATGCCCCAGTCGTGGTCGCCGGCCGGGTCATCGAAGATCTGACGGACCACCCACCGGTCCGGTTCCTCTTCGATGATCAATAGTGCCGGGCCGCGAGCGTCCGGCCCGGCGCCGATCTCGTCATGCGTGTCGAAGTAGGGCTCGATCGCCGCCCGCCACCGCTCCTCGGTCCACCCGGACTCGCCGTCCAGCTCGCCGAGCGCCGCGTAGTCACCCCGGGCGGCGAGCTGCACCCGGTGGAACAGCGCGTTGCGCACCAGTACCCGGAACGCCCGCGGGTTGGCGGTCACGGCCGGCGGCTCGTCGTCCACCGGGGCCGCCGGATCGGTGGGGTTGACCAGCGCCGACCACTCGTCGAGCAGGCTGGAGTCGACCTGCCGGACCAGCTCGCCGAGCCACGCCTCGAGATCGGTCAGCTCCTCGGTCTTGGCCTCGGTCGGCACGGTCTGGCGCAGCGCCTTGTAGGCGTCGGCGAGGTAGCGCAGCACCAGCCCCTCCGACCGGGCCAGCCCGTAGAACCCGACGTACTCGGTGAACGACATGGCCCGCTCGTACATGTCCCTGGCCACCGACTTCGGCGAGAGCGGGTGGTCGGCGACCCACGGGTGGCCGCGCCGGTAGGTCTGGTAGGCCGCGTCCAGCAGTTCGGCCAGCGGCTTGGCATAGGTCACGTCCTCGAGCAGCGTCATCCGCTCCTCGTACTCGATGCCATCGGCCTTCATCGCCGCGACCGCCACGCCGCGGGCCTTCGACTCCTGTGCGTACAGCACCTGCCTCGGATCGTCCAAAGTGGACTCGATGACCGAGAGCACGTCCAGCGGGTAGCTCGGCGACTCCCGGTCGAGCAGGTCGATCGCGGCCAGCGCGAACGGCGACAGCGGCTGGTTGAGCGCGAAGTCGAGCTGCAGGTCCATGGTCAGCCGCACGATGCGGCCGGTCTCGTCCGGATCGGACAGCCGCTCGACCACGCCGGCGGCCAGCAGCGCGCGGTAGATGGCGATCGCCCGCCGGATGTGCCTTCGCTGCGCCGGGCGGTCCTCGTGGTTGTCGGTGAGCAGCTTGCGCATGGCGGCGAACGCGTCGCCGGGCCGGCCGATCACGTTGAGCAGCATCGCGTGGCTGACCCCGAAGCTGGAGTGCAGCGGCTCCGGCTCGGCGGCCACCAGGCGCTCGAAGGTGGGCTCGCCCCAGGACACGAACCCGGCCGGCGGCTTGTGCCGGACCACCTTGCGCCGCTTCTTCGGGTCGTCACCGGCCTTGGCCAGCGCCCGCTCGTTCTCCACGACGTGGTCGGGCGCCTGCACCACGACGTTGCCGACCGTGTCGTAGCCGGCCCGCCCGGCCCGCCCGGCGATCTGGTGGAACTCCCGGGCCTTGAGGTGCCGGGTCTTCACCCCGTCGTACTTGGACAGTGCGGTGAACACCACCGTTCTGATCGGAACGTTGATGCCGACGCCGAGCGTGTCGGTGCCACAGACGATCTTGAGCAGGCCGGCCTGAGCCAGCCGCTCCACCAGCCGGCGGTACTTCGGCAGCATCCCCGCGTGGTGCACCCCGATGCCGTGCCGCACCAGGCGGGACAGCGTCCGGCCGAACCCGGCGGTGAACCGGAACCGACCGATCAGCCGGGCGATCTCGTCCTTCTCCGCGCGGGTGCACACGTTGATGCTCATCAGCGCCTGGGCCCGCTCCAGCGCGGCGGCCTGGGTGAAGTGCACGACGTAGATCGGCGCCTGGTTGGTGGCCAGCAACTCCTCGAGCGTCTCGTGCAGGGGCGTGAGCCGGTAGCTGTAGAACAGCGGCACCGGCCGCTGCGCGGAGGTGACCACCGCGGTCGGCCGGCTGGTGCGCCGGGTCAGGTCCGCCTCGAACCGGGCCACGTCGCCGAGCGTCGCGGACATCAGCACGAACTGCGTGCCGGGCAGCTCAAGCAGCGGGACCTGCCAGGCCCAGCCGCGGTCCGGCTCGGCGTAGAAGTGGAACTCGTCCATGATCACCAGGCCGGCGTCCGCCGCCGCCCCGTCCCGCAGCGCGATGTTGGCCAGGATCTCGGCGGTGCAGCAGATGATCGGGGCCGCCTCGTTCACACTCGCGTCGCCGGTGAGCATGCCGACGTTGTCCGCGCCGAACGTCTGGCACAGCGCGAAGAACTTCTCCGAGACCAGCGCCTTGATCGGCGCGGTGTAGAAGCTGCGCCGGCCGGTGGCGAGCGCCGTGAAGTGGGCGCCGACGGCCACCATGCTCTTTCCGGAACCGGTCGGCGTGCTGAGGATGACGTTCGACCCGGAGACGATCTCGATCATCGCCTCCTGCTGCGCCGGGTACAGCTCGAGGCCCTGCTCGGCGGCCCAGGCGGAGAAGGCGTCGAACAGGTCGTCCGGGTCGGCGGCGGCCGGCAGCAGGTCGGTGAGTGTCATGACTGGTCCGATCGTGCCATCAGCCCAGCCGGTCCAGCAGCCAGCGGGGGCCGAGCACGGCGGCCCCGGCCACCCGGCAGCGCTCGCGCAGCGCGCGGTCGGCGGTGACCACGATCGGCCGGGTGTCCGGACCGGCCAGTTCGACCTGCTCGACGATCGCGTCGTCGCCGACCCGCGGCGCGTCGACCACCCGGACGCCGGTCTCGCCGGGCCCGATCCCGCGGGCGGCGCCCTCCACCACCAGCACGACCTCCGGCAGGCACCGGTCGAACGGGTCGATCCCGGTGGTTCCGCACCTGGCCACCTCGCCGAGGTCGTCGCGCAGCCGGCCGGCCGCACCGGCCCGGTCCCGCCACCACCCGTCCGCCCGGGCACCCATCACGTTCGCGCAGTCGACGACCAGCACCGGCCGGCGCAACCCCGGCCGAAGCCGGGGCCAGGCGTTGCCGAACGGCTCGAACAGCGACCACCGCGCCACCTCGTCCTCCGGCACCCAGGCGGCCGCCGCGGTCTCCCAGGACGCCGGCCGCACCGCCACCGGCTCCGGCACGGTGCCGAACACCGTGTGGTAGGCCCAATCCCCGTGGTCCTCGGTGGCGATGCCGTGCACCCGGACCTCGTCGATGGGCAGCGTGCTCTCCTCGGCGGTCTCCCGCAGCGCCGCCGTCACGGGGTCCTCGTCGCTGTGCCGGGCCCCGCCGAACAGTCCCCAGGTGCCGGCGCCGCTGGCCGGCCCGGCCCGTTGCTGCAACAGCACCTGCCCGGCCGAGGCGGCCAGCAACCCGGCGGCGCCGTGCCGGCCCCAGTGCAGGTGGCAGTGCCCGCACCGGGTGAACCAGTCCCCATCCATGACTACCGAACATACGCGTAGGGTGTCCGGCGATGACCAAGGCGACCTGTTACCGCATCGTCCACTGAGGACGGTCGAGGTGCTGGCGTGGCGGGTGGAGCGGCCGGGGCCGATGGCCTCGGGACCGCTGGTGTCCCGGACCGAGCCGGAGCCCGAGCCGGCGCCCGGCGAGCTGCTGGTGCGGGTGCTGGCCTGCGGCGTGTGCCGCACCGACCTGCACGTGGCCGAGGGGGACCTGCCGGTGCACCGGCCGGGGGTGGTGCCCGGCCACGAGGTGGTGGGCGAGGTGCGCACCGGTGCCGGCGAGTTCCGCCCCGGGGACCGGGTCGGCATCGCCTGGCTGCGCGGCACCTGCGGGGAGTGCCGGTACTGCCGGCGCGGCGCGGAGAACCTGTGCCCCCGCTCGGTCTACACCGGCTGGGACGCCGACGGCGGCTACGCCGAGGCGACCACCGTCCCGGCGGCATACGCGCTGCGCCTGCCGTCCGGGTATCCGGTCGCCGAGCTGGCGCCGCTGCTGTGCGCCGGCATCATCGGCTACCGCGCCCTGCTCCGCGCCGACCTGCCGCCGGGTGGCCGGCTCGGCGTCTACGGCTTCGGCGCCAGCGCCCACCTCGCCGCGCAGGTCGCCATCGCCAGGGGCGCCACCGTGCACGTCTTCACCCGGAGCCCGGCCGCCCAACGCCTGGCCCTCGACCTCGGCGCCGCGTCGGCCGCGGGCGCCGCCGACCCGCCGCCCGAACCACTGGACGCCGCCATCCTGTTCGCCCCGGTCGGCACCCTGGTCCCGGCCGCCCTCGCCGCCCTGGACCGGGGCGGCACCCTGGCCGTCGCCGGCATCCACCTCTCCGACATCCCCGCCCTGAACTACCAGCGGCATCTGTTCCAGGAACGCCAGATCCGCAGCGTCACCGCGAACACCCGGGCGGACGCCCAGGCGTTCCTCGACTTCGCCGGTACCCACCGGTTGACGGTGGCCACGCGGGAGTATCCACTGTCCACAGCGGACACCGCGCTCACCGACCTGGCAGCGGACCGGGTCAACGGCGCGGCGGTGCTCATTCCGTGAGGTGAACGGTGATCGTGGTCCACGCCCCGATGTGCACCCGGTCGCCGTCGGCAAGCGGCCGCGGAACGTTGGTGGGCAGGGCATCCTCGCTGTCGTTGACCGTCGTGCCGTTGGCCGAACCGACGTCCACGATGGACAGATCGCCGGCCGGGCCGACCAGCAGTACCCCGTGCAGATGGGACACGCCCGGGTCCTCCGGGGGGCCGGTGAGGTCGATGTCCGGGTGGATGCCCCGGGAGGTGCTCCGCCGGCCGATGGTGGTCTGCTTGGCGTGCAACGGAAAGTACCGCTCCGGGCAGAACGGCGGGAACGTGATCGAGGCCGCGTCCGGGCCGCCGGCGGCCATGACCGTGTTGAAGTAGGCGCGGTCGGCGGCGACCGTCGCGGTCCAGGTCCGGGTGGGCGCCACCGCCGGTTCGGCCGGCTCGGCGGGTACGGCGGGTTCGGCCGGGACCGGTTCAGGGGCCGGTGCCGGCGGAGTTCGGCGCGGCGGCGCGGCCAGCGAGTCGTGTCCGCAGGCTTCGCAGAACCGGCCGTCCAGCGGGGTGTCGCAGGCCGGGCAGACCGACGCGGGAGCGGCCGCCGGGACCGGGGCCGGTTGCGGTGCCGCGGACATCTCCATCCCGCAGACGTCGCAGAACTCGGTGTCGGCGGAGTCGTGGCCGTTGGGGCAGGCGCCCATGTCAGTCCTCGGCCGGCTTGCGGCCGACCCGCTTGGTGACCGTGGACCTGGTATCCAGGGTCATCTCGTCGACCGCCTCGACGGCGCGCTTGAGCCGCACGGTGCCGGTGGCGGCGTCCTCGATGTCCACCACCTTGGCCAGCAGCTTGGCCGTGTCGCCGTGGCCGGACTCGGTGGCAAGGGCGACCGCCCGCCCGAGCCGGGCGGTGGCGCGCTCGACCTGGCCGGCCTTGCGGGCCTCCAGACCCTCCTGGATCGCGGCGGCCAGCTCGGCCTGACCGGTGTAGTGCGCCACCTCCGGGCTGATCTTGGTGGACAGCACCGTGTCGTCGGTCCAGATCGCCAGGATCTGACCCTTGCCGACCACCTCGTTGGTGCTCGGGACCACCATGCTCACCCGTCCGGCGAGCATCTTGTCGCCGACGCCGGCCGGGTTCACCTCGATGCAGACGTGGTAGTCCCGGCTCTCGTTTCCCCACGACCCGGTCGGGTAGTCGCCGCTGCGCGGCGGGGACTCCACCCGGCGACCGGTCAGATCGGTCAGCGTCGGCTCCACCTGCTTGACGAACTTCACCCGGGCGCCCTGCGGGGTCCACAGCCGCAGCGACACGTCGCCGACCGACTTGCCCATGGCCACCGTCGTCATCGCCCGGAAGTCGGCCGCCAGCCCGGACGGCTCGGCCACGATGTCCACGGTGCCGAGCAGCGCGGTGGCGATCTCGCGCAGTTCGCCGACCTCCCAGTCGGTCCCCACCCCGCGGCAGTCGCAGACGAAGTGCCCGGTGACCGCCTTGATCGTGCGGGTCAGCTGGCGCGGCGTCTCGTGCATGTTCTGCCCGTCGGTGAGCAGGATGGCGTGCCGGGTGGCGGCCGGCTGCCCGACGAACAGCGCGTCGGCGAGTTGGAGCCACTGGCCCATCGCGGTCCCGCCGCTGGCCCGCAGGTGGCTCACCGCCTCCTTGGCCGCCGCCCTGGTCCGCGCGCTGGCCGGCACCAGTTCGGCCTTCGTCGGGTAGACCAGCTTCGCCGTGTCGGTGCCGGCCACGACGGCGAAGGCCACCCCGTCGCGCAGCGCGTCGATCGCCGCGACGGTCGCCGCCTTGGCCGCCGCCAGCTTGGTCGGCGGCACGTGCATCGACCCGGAGCAGTCCACGATGATCACCTCGGCGGCCGAGCCGGCCGGCCCGGCCGCCTCGCCGGCAGCCGGGCCGCCGGTCGCGCTGACCGTGACGATCGCGTTGACCTCGCGGGAGCCCTCGGGCAGGTATTCGTTCTGGTAGACGTCGAGCGTGAAGGCGGTCATCGGCCCGGGCTCCTCAGTGGATGGGGGATCACCACGACGGTGATGTTGTCCTGGCCGCCCATCTCGAGCGCGACCCCGGTCAGCTCGGCCGCCGCGGCCAGCGGCGTGGACCCGGCCGGGCGCCGGCCGGCCAGCTCGCCCGCCTCCGGCAGGTAGTTCCACAACCCGTCGCTGCACAGCAGAACCGCGCCGGGCCCGTCCGGCTCGAGGGTGACCACGTGCGGTGTGACGTCGCCGGCGTCCGCGCCGATCCACGAGGACAGCGCATGCGCGTGGTAGACGGTGGCCGCCTCGGCCGGATCCATCCCGGCGGCCACCAGCTGGGCCGCGACCGTGTCGTCCACGGTGAGCTGGCGCGAGTCGTCCGCGCCCGTGCCGTTGTCGGAAAGCCAGTACGCCCTGCTGTCCCCGACCCAGCCCACGGTCACCCGCTCCGGGGTGACCACGGCGGAGACGAACGTGCAGGACGGCGCCGAGCCGGGCAGCTCCTGCTCGGCCAGCGCGGTCACCGTGGCCATGGCCGCGTCCACCGCGGCGGCGGTCACCGCCGCCGCGTCCGTCTCGTCCAGCAACGCGCCGGTGAGCACGTCCAGCGCCGCGTCGGCCGCCGCCTGCGAGGCCTGGTCGGCCCGCTCGGTGGTGGCCACCCCGTCGCACACCACGGCGACCACGCCGCGCGGGCTGCCGGGATCGCCGACCCAGGCGAAGGCCATCGAGTCCTCGTTGCGGCTGCGGTGCCGGCCCCGGTCGCCCACCCCGGCGACCACGCCGAGGTCGCACTCCATCCGGTCCCGGGCGGCCGGTTGGGACCGCCCGCACCGCTCGCAGTACCCGTCCGCGCTCAGCTCGGTGTTGCCACAGGCCACGCACGCCTCGCCGAGCGGGCCCGGCGCGCCGCCCACCGGAGTGCGGTGCACCAACAGGTCGGTGCCGCACCCCTCGCAGAACCGGTCGCCGGTCCCGACCATCTCGGCACATTCCGGGCATTTCCGCTCGTGCTGGCTCGGCTCGCTCATACCCACGTCCTCGGGCGGATCTCGTTGGCGCGGTCGACGAATGCGATGCGCTCGGTGGTGGTCGGCGCCTGGCGGGCCAGGGTTCGGTAGCACCGCTCGAGGCCGAACCGCAGTTCCGTGTCGGTCAGGTCGCAGTCGAGCACCTTGCCGGTGCCGGTCCGGCCGGTGTGCACCCAGGCGAGCGCCGCCTCGAGCAACTCCCGGCTGGCCTGCGTCCGGCGTTCGGCGTCCAGTTCCAGCCCGGTCAGCCGGACGCCGGCGCCGACCAGGTCCTGCTCGCTCATGGCGGCCACCGTGTCGGCGGCGGTCTGCGCCCGGATCGCGGCCAGCTGCGCGGTCAGGTAGTGGTTGGAGGTCTCCGGCACCGAGCGCAGCACGTCCACCGCCTCGGCCCGGTCGCCGCCCGCGTACAACACCCGGGCCAGGCCGAACGCCGCGCTGAGGTAGGACCGGTCGGTGCGCCACACGGTGCGGTAGTGGCGGTCGGCCGCGGCCCGGTCGCCGGCCAGCTCGGCGCACGCCGCGAGCGCCAGCTTCGGCGCCAACTCACCGGGAACGGCGGCGTAGACCGCGTCGAACGCCGCCCGGGCCGCCTCGATCTTCCCGCCGGCCAGCGCGATCAGCCCGCGGTGCCAGGCCACCCGGGCGTCCGCCTCGGCCCCGATGAGATCCAGCTCCCGGCCGGCGGCGACCAGATCGTCCAGCTCGAGGCAGGTCCGGGCCAGCCGCAGCCGAACCTCCACGGTGGACTGCGGGGCATCGGACAGCTCGCGCAGCGCCCGCTTCGGATCGCCGGCGCCGACCGTGGCGAGGAACGCGGCGGCCGGATCGGCGCCGTCGACCCGGGGCAGCGGCAGCGCCTCGATGATCGCCGCCGGGTCGGGCGCCGCCCGGGCCACGGTCGCCGAGACGCCGAAGCTGTGTTGTTCCGGGGTGAACTCGGTCGACGGGCCCGGGCGCGGCTGGCCGTCACCGGCGGCGAGCACCTCCCGGAGCACGCCGGTGAGCTGCTCGCGCATCTCCTCGGCGGAGCCGAACCGGCGGGCCGGCTCGGTCGCGGTGGCCCGCAGCAGCAACCGGTGGAACGAGTCGAACTCGGCCAGCAGCGGCACCTCGGCCGGTCCGGGCAGCCGCTCGCGGTGGCCGGCGTGGAAGTCGAACGGAAAGGTCATCACCGCGAGCGCCCGGCCGACCGTGTAGATGTCGGACTCCACCGACGGGCCGCGCTCGGCGATCTCCGGCGCCTGGTAGCCGACCGTGCCGTACACGGCACTGACCTCGTCGTCGGCCCGGCGCACCGCGCCGAGATCGATCAGCTTGAGCTGCTCCTCGGTCTGGATCACGTTGTCCGGCTTGAAGTCGCAGTACAACAGGCCGACCGAGTGCAGGTAGCCGAGCGCCGGGAGCACCTCGAGCGCGTAGGCGATCGCCTGGGCCAGCGGAAGACACTCCTGCGGCCCGATCTCCCGGCGCCGCTCCTTGATCATCTCTTTGAGCGACCGGCCGCCGACGTACTCCATCACGATGTAGCCGGTGGCGGTGTCGCTGGACTCGTCCCGGTGCTGGACGAAGTTGTGGATCTTGACGATGTTCGGGTGCTCCACCTCCGCGAGGAACTGCCGCTCGGCCACCGCCGCGGCCATCGCATCGGTGTCCCCGGTGTCCAGCAGGCCCTTGAGCACCACCCAGCGGTCGGCCACCGCGCGGTCCAGCGCCAGGTAGATCCAGCCGAGCCCGCCGTGCGCCAGGCAGCCGAGCACCTCGTACTGGCCGTGCACCAGGTCGCCCCCGGACAGCTTCGGCGTGAACGAGTAGCGGTGCCCGCACTTGGCGCAGAACCCCTCGGTGCGGCCCGGCCGGCCGTCCCGGCCCCGGCCCACTTTGACCCCGCATTTGCTGCAGTACCGCTTGTCCTCGGGCACCTGCGGGTCGGCAAGCACCGCGTCCCGGGGGTCGCGGTAGGGCACCCGGGGCACCTCGACCAGCCCGGCGCCGAGCAGGCCGCGGGTGGACGAGCGGCTCGAGGTGCGCCGGGACACGCCGGTGGCCGGTGCGGTCGGTGCCGTGCTCCACGCGGTGCTCGTGCTCACGGTTGGCGCGCTGGCCCGGCCCGAGCCGGTGGTCGCCGGTTCGGCCGCGGCCGCGACGGTGACGGCGATCGGGGCGGCCAGCCCGCAGGTGTCGCAGAAGCCGTCCTCGTCGAGGTTTCCCGAGCAGGCTGGGCGGGAGCAGGTGGTCATCGGGGCCCCTCCTGAATGGCCTGCTGGTACCGGTTGACCGCCCGGGTCGCTTCGGCGAGGTCGCACGGGCGGGTGTACAGCAGCCGGTGCGCCGCATCGTGCAGGGCGGACAGGGGCAGGTCCTCGGCCCGGCCCAGCCGCGCCGCCTTGGCGCGGTACGCGTCCAGCCGGCCGCGCAGCTCGGCCCGGCGGTCCAGCAGGCCGGTCAGCTCGCCGAGCGCGGTCCGGGCCTGCGCCGCGGCGGCGGTCGCGGTCAGCTCGAGCGCGGTCAACTCGGCCGCCAGCCGCGGCCAGTCGGCCGAACCGCGCAGCGCCTGCACCCGGTCGAGTCCCGCGCGGACCGGCGTGGTCCGGTCGGCCAGGTCCGGCAGGGCCGGGTCGGCGATCTTGGCGAGCACGTCGGCATGCGCCGTGCGGGTGCTGGCCTGGGTGCCGTCGATCTCGGCGAGCACGCCGGAGATCCGGGCGACCCGCTCGTCGAGGGTGTCCCGGATGTCGGCCATGCCGGCGAACCGTTCGCGCAGCTCGGCCAGGTCCACCTCGATCTCGGCGAGCCGGTCGCCGGGACCGGCAAGCGGGTCGGCGGCGACGGCGACCCGGATGTCGGCCAGCTCGTCGCGGATCCACTCGAGCTCGGGCAGCGGGGCCGGTCCGAATGACGCGGCCAGCCCGGCGAGCGCGGCCAGCTCGGTCTCGACCGTGTCGATCCTGCGCAGCGCCTCGGCGGTCGCCGCGTCCACCTCGGCCAGCAATGCGGTGACGGTGGCGTAGCCGGACTTCATCCGGGCCACCAGCTCGGTCAGGGTGATCCGCTCGACGATCAGGCCGGGACCGGTGAGGCTGCGCCGTTCGATCGGGATCTGCTGTTGGTTCAGCTCGACCACCTTGCCGGTGAGCAACTCGGCGAGCTCGTCCAGTTCGGCCTGCCCGGGGCGGGCGCGGCGGGCGCGCACCGCCCTGGCCCGGTCCAGCAGCGCGCGGTAGGCGGCGAACTGGTCCCACAGGGTGGCCATCGCGGTACTTGCCTGCGCCCAACGGGTTCTGGTCAGGCCGGTCAGGGTGGCGGCGCGGAGCAGTTGGTGTCCGGGGTGGGAGTCCATGGCGACCAGACCCTCGGCGATGTTGTCGCTGTCCGCGCCGAGCCGTTGCAGGGCGCGGTCGGCCGCCTCCCGATCCAGCGCAGGTTCAGAGAGGTTCATCGGCCACCCCACCCCTCCGGTATACCTGTCCCTGGACGCGAGCAGGGATGATCGTGTCACAGCGATTGCCCGTTCGGGCGGGCCTTGCCGACCACAGGTGCCAAACCACACACGATCACAACGGCTTTCCTGGACCATGGAGGACGGGCAGTCGACGCGAGGGGACGGGGATCATGGTTGGCGCTGGCGGACGATCGCGACGGGTGCGGCGTGCGGCCGTACCGCTGGGCGTGGTCGCGCTGATCGGCGTGCTCGCGCCCGGCCCGGCGCTGGCTCAACCCACCACGGTCGCCGGCCTGCTCGGCCACTACTACGACCTGTCGGCGGAGGCCGAGAAGGTCAACGAGCAGCTGCTGCGGGTGCAGGAGGATCTGGCCCGCAAGCGCGCCGAGTCGGCCGCGGCGACCGAGGCGGCGACGGCGGCCAAGGCGGCCGCGGAGGAGCTGCGGAGCAAGGCGGTCACCGCGCGCGCCGACATGGAGAAGGTCACCGCACTGCTCGCCGGCCGGAACACCCGGCCGGGCCTGTCCGCGTTTATCGGCGGGGCCAACCGGGACGCGGTGCTGGCCCGGATGGAGGCGGCCACGCTGGCCGGGCAGGTGTCCGGCCGGGCGATGGTGGTCGGCGGCAACGCGGTCGCCGAGGCGGACCGGGCGGCCGAGGAGGCCAACCGCGCGCTGGACACCGCGCACGCCGCCGAGACCGAGGTGGCCACCGGCGCGGCCGAGGTGGAACAGCACAAGGGCGAGCTGGAATCCCAGATCGCCGAGGTGCGCCGCGCGCTCGACCGGCTCACCCCCGACCAGCGCGCTCTGTTATCCACCAACGAGTTCAGCGGCACCGATGTCAAGATCCCGGCCGGCGACGTCGGCGCGGTCCTCCGCTTCGCCCTGAACCAGATGGGAAAGCCCTACCTCTGGGGCGCCGTCGGCCCGGCCGCCTACGACTGCTCCGGCCTGGTCCAGACCTCCTACCGCGTCGGCGGCGTCCTACTGCCCCGGGTCTCCATCGACCAATCCGGCGTAGGCCAACAGGTTCTCCGGCACGACGTCCGCCCCGGCGACCTGATCTTCTACTACCAACCCGTCCACCACGTCGCCATCGCGGTCGACAACCTGCGCGCCCTACACGCCCCCAGCTTCGGCCAGACCGTCAAACTCGCCGGGATCGACGCCATCGGCCCGATCACCGTGATCCGCCGCGTGATGAAGTAACCGTCCGCCTACCGCAGGGGTGCGGGTGGCGGCTCGCGCAGGGCCAGCGTGACGCCGATGACCATCATGGTGATCGCGATCAGGGTCATCGCCATCAGGATCGTGACGGCGATCGGCGGGAGTGGTCGCTCCAGAAAGCGGCGGGCCGGCCGGGTGGGTCGGCCGTGATCCCGGGCGGGTGGCGGGGCGGCCGCGGCGCCGAGGCCGGCGGCCAGGCGCGCCTCGGCGGCGATGGCGGCGGGTTCGCCGAGGCGGTCCAGGATGGTGCGGACGGCGGCCTCGGTCGGTTGGTACAGCACCGCGCGGGCGGCGGTGATGTGTTCGCGGAGGTCCCCGACGAGATCGTCGCGTTGCTCCTGCGGCAGCTCGCGGCAGGCGTAGGAGACCGCGCCGAGATAGTCCTCGACGAGGCGGTCCAGACGGTCGATCGACTGTGTCATGTGTGCTCCGTCCCCACGGTGCGGTCCACGGCGGTGCGGAACGCGACCCACTCCGAACGGAAGTGGGCCAGCGCCTCCTTGCCCTGGCTGGTCAGCTCGTAGTAGCGGCGGGGCGGCCCGGCCGGCGACTCCTGCCAGGTGGTGGCGACCCATCCGGTGCGCCGCAACCGGGCCAGCAGCGGGTAGAGCGTGCCCTCGGTGGTGGTCAGGGCGGTCTGCGCGGCGAGCCGGCTGACCAGTTCGATGCCGTAGCGCGGTTCGGTTTCGAGCATGGCAAGCACGCAGAACTCCAGAGTCCCGCGCCGCAACGCCGTCCCCAAACCGGTCCACGCTTCCATGCCGCGCATACTACCTTGCGTGGCAAGTAACTGGCTACCGGCGGTGCGGGTCGCGGCGCGGGCCTGCCGTGCCCGGGGTTGGTCAGGCGGGGGTGGTCCATTTCTGGTTGGCGGTGCCGGTGCAGGTCCAGATTTGTAGCCGGGTGCCGTTGGCGGAGCTGCTGTTGCTGGCGTCGAGGCACTTGTTGGCCTGCGGGTTGACGATGTCGCGGGCCGCGGTGACGGTCCAGCGTTGGGCGCCGGTGCCGTTGCAGTCCCAGAGTTGGACGGGGGTGCCGTTGGCCGTGCCGGCTGAGGTCACGTCGAGGCACTTGCCGAGGGCGCGGATCGTGGCGTCGGTGCCAAGGGTCCAGCGTTGGGCGTTGGTGCCGTTGCAGTCCCAGAGTTGGACCGGGGTGCCGTTGGCGGGGTTGGCGCCGGCGACGTCGACGCACTTGGCGCCGATGCCGGTGATCGGACCGGTGCGGCCGGGCGGCGGCGGCGGGGTGCCGCCGGTGTCGTTGGTGACCCGGACGTAGTCGATCAGAAGTTGTTGCGGGAACACCGTGCTGGCGTCCGGGTCGCCGGGCCAGAAGCCGCCGACGGCGAGGTTGAGGATGATGAAGAACGGGTGGTCGAAGACCCAGCGGTTGCCGCCGAGGTCGGCCGGGGTGCGGGTCTGGTAGACGGTGCCGTCGACGGACCAGGTGATCCGGTTGGGCGCCCAGTCGATGGCGAACACGTGGAAGGCGTCGGCGAACGCGCCGGGAATGCTGAAGCCGGCGCCGATGCCCGCGCCGCCGGAGTAGCCCGGCCCGTGCAGGGTGCCGTGCACGGTGCGCGGCTCGAAGCCGACGTTCTCCATGATGTCGATCTCGCCGCTCGCCGGCCAGCCCACGCTGCCGATGTTGTTGCCGAGCATCCAGAACGCCGGCCACATGCCCTGGCCGCGGGACATCTTGATGCGGGCCTCGAAGTGGCCGTAGGTCTGGGTGAACCGGCCGGAGGTGTTCAGCCGCGCCGAGGTGTACTGGCAGCTGCCGTACCAGCAGTTGAACCCGCCGGGGTTCTCCCGCCGCGCGGTGATCACCAGGTTGCCCGCGCCGTCCATGGCGGCGTTGCGGGTGCTGTTGGTGTACCACTGCCGCTCGTGGTTGCTGACGTTGTCGCCGGTTTCCAGCAGCCACTTGCTGCCGTCCACCGGGCTGCCGGCCGGTCCGTTGAACTCGTCGGCGAACGTCACGGCCGCGATGCCGGCATCGGGTGGCGGGCTGCCGGCGGCCGGAGCGGGGAGGGCCATGGTCAGTGCGGACGCCGCGGTGGCCGCGAGGGCCAGGGCGAACGCGCGACGCGATGAGGAGCAGGGGGACATCGTCGTCACCTCATTTTGTTGTGCTTGCCAACAAACCGAGGATGACATGGTCCAGACCACTTGAGCAAGGGTCGTCGCCGCACGAAATGCGTATTGTTATTACGGAATGTGTCCGTTATCCATAGGTCCGAGCGCGCGGATTCCCAGGATCGACATTCTTAAACTACTCCAAAAGTGGGAACCTCTGCCGGGCACTCTGGCGGAACGTAGTTTCCGCAGGTCCGCCCGGTGGTCCAAAAAATCTTGTGCGGAACGCATGAGTAGGCGTGTGACTGTTGCATCCACAATTAATGACTCAAAACACTGTTGACTATGGCGCGCTCAGAACCAAAATGTTCCTGCGCAGCAATTGAGCGGCGAAAGAGGCGGGATGACTCAGGCATACGAGGCGTACACGCTGGCGGATCCTTCGTTCTACGATGCGATGCACTCGGAACAAACCGCCGGAGCGTCGTTTTCCGCCGCCGCCCGCCCGCTGCCGGAAGGCTGGCAGATCAAGGACCAGGATGACTGGCTGGTCGTGGATCCGGGCACGTCGGAGCGGCTGCCGGCGCAGGGCTGGAAGATCCACGCCTCGGCCACCCTCGGCAATGCCGAGCGGGTCGTCGGTGCGGTCTGGGACTATTGCGTACCGCGTGGAATCCAGTTCAAGTTCCTCCGTTCGGTAAGTGCGCTTAATGCCCGGGTCTCCAAGTACGCCCCCCGCGGATACAGCGGAAAACTGGTCGCCATCTACCCGTCCGATGATACCCAGTGCGAGACCATCCTGCGCGAACTCGGCCAAATACTGGACGGCGAGCCGAACCCGTACATTCTCACGGATCTGCGCTGGGGCAATGGTCCGTTATTCGTTCGCTATGGCGCCTTCGCCATGCGTTACATGGTCAACGACGGCGGCGAACTGGTACCGGCGATCACCAATCCCGAGGGTGAGCTGGTACCGGACTCCCGTAACCCGGTGTTCACCGTTCCGCCGTGGGTGACCCTGCCCGCCTTCCTCGAGCCGCACCTGGCCGCCCGCAACGCGACCACCGTGGCCGACCTGCCGTACAAGATCGAGAAGGTGCTGCACTTCTCCAACGGCGGCGGCATCTACGCCGGCACCGACACCCGGACCGGTGAAGCGGTGGTGCTCAAGGAGGCCCGCCCGCACTCCGGCCTGGACGCCTGGGGCGAGGACGCGGTGTGCCGGCTGCAACGCGAGCACGACATCCTCACCCGGCTGGCCGGCATCCCCGGCATTCCCAAGGTCTACGACCTGTTCACGTTGGGCGAGCACCGGTTCCTGGTCATGGAGCAGGTCGACGGCGAGGTGCTCAGCAAGGCCATCGTGCTCCGCTTTCCGCTCACCGATCCGACCGCCGGACCCGAGGACTACGCCGAATACGCCGACTGGGCGGTCAACGTCCACGCCCAGGTCGAACGGACGCTGACCGAGGTGCACGAGCGCGGCGTGATCTACGGCGATCTGCACCTGTTCAACGTGATCGTCCGACCGGACGGTTCGGCCACCCTGCTGGACTTCGAGGTCGCCGGTCCGGTCGAGAACGCCGTCCGGCCGGGCCTGGCCCAGCAGGGCTTCGCCGCCCCGCGCAGCGTCACCGGTGTCGACGTCGACAAGTACGCGCTGGCCTGCTTGCGGCTCGCGCTGTTCCTGCCGATGACCAACCTGGTCTGGCTGCACCGGCCCAAGGCGACCCAGTTCGTCGAGATCATCAAGGAGCATTTCCCGGTCCCGCCCGGATTCCTCGAGCGGGCCATCGAGGTGATCGTGCCGGCGGAGTTCCGTTCGGTGCCGTCACCGGGGATCGAGCCGGAGCAGGTCCACTGGCCCGAGCAGCGTGACGCAATGGTGCGTGCGATCCTCGCCAGCGCCACTCCGGATCGCGACGATCGGCTCTTCCCCGGTGACATCCAACAGTTCGCGACCGGTGGTCTTGGTCTTGCCTATGGTGCGGCGGGCGTGCTCTACGCCATCTCGGCCGCCGGCGGAGGCCGCCACCCGCAACACGAGGAATGGCTGCTGCGCCGGGCGACCAACCCGGCCAGCGGCACCCGGCCCGGCCTGTTCGACGGCCTGCACGGGGTGGCCTTCGCACTCGACCACCTCGGCTACCGGCAGCAGGCGTTGGACGTGCTCGACATCTGCCTCCGGGAGAACTGGGAGTCGCTCGGCTCCCACCTGTCCGGAGGACTGGCCGGAATCGGGCTGAACCTGTTGCACTTCGCGGACAAGACGGGCGAGCCGGTGCTGCGGCTGGCCGCCCACCGGGCCGCGGAGCTGGTCTGTGACCGGCTCCGCGAGCCCGACCCGGACGCCCACCGCACCGATCCCCTGATCAGTGGCGGCAGCGGCCCGAGCGCCGGCCTGATGCAGGGCAAGGCCGGGCAGGCGCTGTTGCTGATGCGGATCTACGACGAGACCGGCGATGACGCGTTCCTCGACGCCGCGGCCGAGGCGCTGCGCCGTGACCTGCGGCGCTGTGTCGTCCGGTCGTCCGGCACGCTCGAGGTCAACGAGGGCTGGCGGACCATGCCCTACCTCGCCGCCGGCAGTGTGGGCATCGGCCTGGCTCTCGACGAGTACCTCATGCGGCGGCCCGACGAGCAGTTCGCCGAGGCGGTCAGCCGGATCGAGCTGACCTGCCAGCTTCCCATGTACATCCTGCCGGGGATGTTCACCGGCCGCGCCGGCATCCTGCAGTACCTGGCCGGGCGGTCGGCGGCACCGGCCACCGACCCACTCGTGACCGTGCAGCTCCGCAACCTCGGCTGGCACGCGCTGCCCTACGCCGACGGGATCGCCTTCCCGGGCACCGGTTTGTTGCGGCTGTCGATGGATCTCGCCACAGGCACGGCCGGCGTGCTGCTCGCGATCGCCGCGGCCCTGCACGACCAGCCGATACACCTTCCGCTGCTCGCGCCGACCCGGAGTCGCGCGGCGGCGGAAGTCCAAGCTCCCGCACCTACCGGTGCGGGTTTGTGAATCACCGATTCAAAGGAGTGACCATGTCGGTTCTCGACCTGCAGGGTATGGAGTCCGCGGCGCCCGAGGCCACCGCCGGTGGCAGCAGCTCGTCCGGGCACAGCTGCCCGAGCAACCTCTCCGTGACCCTGTGCGACGGCACCAGCGGCCTGTCCGTGCTGATCTGCCACTGACGTTCTCGTCGAGTGCGTTGACAAGCAGGCGCGGTCCCGGACGAGTCGCGTTCGTCCGGGGCCGCTGCCCTATTTTTCCATGATAGTTGGGCACTCCACGGGCCACCGGAGTCTTTGTGCTCTGTTAGGGGAGGTCTTGTGACCACGTTCGGCGCGGCCGTCCGCCGGGCCGGCGGCTGGCTGCCGCTGATCGGGCTCGGTGCGCTCGCCGGAACCTTGGGTGCGCTTGCCTTTCCGGCCGTGCTCGGCCGGGCGGTGGACGAGATCGTGGCCGGCGGGGACAGCGGCCGCTGGCTGGCCGTGGCGGCCGCATTGGTGGCCCTCAGCGTGCTGGTCGACCTGACCGGCACGTTCGCCGGGGTCGCGTGCGTGGCAAGTACGACGGCGTGGCTGCGCGATCGCCTGATCCGCCACCTGCTCGCGGTCGGACCGGCCGGCGGCCGGCGGTTCGACACCGGCGACCTGGTGAGCCGGGTGTCCGGCAACGCCGGTGAGGCCGCGCACGCCGGACCGAGCCTGGTGTCCGTCGGCACCGCCCTGCTACCCCCGGTCGGCAGCCTGGTGCTGCTGGCCTACATCGACATCTGGCTGGCGGTGGCGTTTCTGGCCGGCGTCGGGCTGGTGATCCTGGTACTGCGGACGTTCACCCGCCGCACGGCCGCGATCGTCCTTTCCTACCAACAGATCCAGGGCCGGATCGCCGCCCGGCTCAGCGAGTCGCTCGGCGGCGCGCGCACGATCGCCGCGGCCGGCACGGTCGAGCGCGAACAGACGCGGGTGCTCGAACCGCTGCCGGAGCTGCACGCGGAAGGCCGGCGCACCTGGGAGGTGCTGTCCCGCACCAGTGCACAGGCCGGCGTGGTCGGTCCGCTGGTGCTGGTCGCCGTGCTGGCCGCAGGGGGGCTCGCCCTCTCCGCCGGCCGGATCAGTCCCGGTGAGCTGTTCGCGGCCGGCCAGTACGCGGTCCTCGGGGTCGGACTCGGCTCGCTGACCGGGGTGTTCGGCGGGCTGGCCCGGGCCAGGGCGGGCGCGCGCCGGGCCGGGGAGGTGCTGGAGGTCGAGCCGGTCGGCTTCGGCACCCGGACCCTGCCGGACGGTCCCGGCGCGCTGGAGCTGCGCGGGGTCGTGGTACGCGCCGGTGACGTCACCCTGCTGGATGGCGTCGATCTCACCGTTCCGGGTGGTTCGGCGGTCGCGGTCGTGGGGCGGTCCGGCGCCGGCAAGTCGATGCTGGCCGGGGTCGCGGCCCGGCTGCGTGATCCGGACGAGGGCCGGGTGCTGCTCGACGGCGTGCCGCTGGCCGAGCTGACCCGGGACGAGCTGCGCGCCGCCGTGGCCTGTGCGTTCGAGCGCCCGGTGCTGGTCGGCGACTCGATCGCCGACGCGATCGGCCCCGGGCTCGACCCGGACCGGATCCACGCCTGTGCCAAGGCGGTGCACGCACACGAGTTCGTCAGCCGGCTGCCCGAGGGGTACGGCACGGCGTTGGCCGACGCCCCGATGTCCGGCGGCGAGCTGCAACGGCTGGGGCTGGCCCGGGCCTGGCCGGCCGAACGGGTGCTGGTGCTCGACGACGCCACGTCCAGCCTGGACATGGTGACCGAGATGCAGATCGGGCAGGCGCTGACCGGCGGCGACCGGCGCACCCGGCTGATCGTCACGCACCGGGCGGCCACCGCGGCGCGCGCCGATCTGGTGGTGTGGCTGGACGGCGGCGTGGTCCGCGCCACCGGACCGCACGAGCGGCTGTGGGATTCGCCGGACTACCGGGCGGTGTTCCAATGATGCGGGAGATCCGGTACGGGCTGGCCGCGCTGCGCCGCCGGCCGTTGCTGGGCCTGGTCGGGTGGTCGGTGCCGGAGGCGCTGCCCGCCGCGCTGTCCGGGGTGGCCATCGCCCGGGCCGTGGACGACGGGTTCCTTGCCGGGCGGCCGGTGGTTGGCCTGCTGTGGCTGGCCGGGTTCATGGTGGCGTCGGCGATCGGCGCGGTGGGTTCCCGGTTCGTGTTCCGGCGGCTCGGCGAACTGGTCGAGCCGATGCGCGACGACCTGGTCAGCCGGGTGGCCGGCGGTGCGCTGCTCGGCGCGGTCGCCGGGCGGCCGGAGTCCGGCGCGCTGGCCCGGCTGACCCGGCAGGTGGAGACCGTCCGGGACACCTACGCCGGGCTGATCCTGATCGTCCGCGGGTTCCTGGTCGCGGTGGTCGGGGTGGCGATCGGCCTGCTGTCCGTGGCTCCGGTGGTGGCGCTGCTGATCTTGCCGACGTTCCTGCTCGGGTTCGGCCTGTTCCTCGGCACGCTCGGCATGGCCGCGGCCCGGCAACGCGCGGCGGTGCTGGCCGACGAGCGGCTGGCCGCGTCGGCGACCGCGGTGCTCGGCGGGATCCGGGACGTGTTCGCCACCGGCACCGAGGAGCACGCGGCCGGGCTGGTGGCCAGGTCGATCGACGAGCAGGCCGCCGCCGAGCGGGCGCTGGCCTGGGTGTCGGCCCTGCGCACGCTGTGCTTCGCGGTCGGCGGCTGGCTGCCGCTGCTGACCCTGTTGTTTGCCGGTCCGTGGCTGGTCCGGCAGGGGCTGACCGCGGGCGCGATCATGGGCGGGCTGACGTATGTCCTCTTCGGACTCCAGCCCGCGCTGCGCAACGTGATCTCCGGCCTGGGCGGCAGCGGACTGCGGTTCGTGGTCACGCTCGGCCGCATCCTGGACGCCTGCGTTCCGCCGCACACCGCGCCCCGGCCGGCCGAGCCGCCCCGGCGGCACGACCTCGAGCTGCGCGGGGTCACCTTCGCCTACGGCCCGCACGCCGAACCGGTGCTGCACAACCTGAATCTCTCCGTGCCCGAGGGCGATCACCTGGCGATCGTCGGGCCGAGCGGCATCGGCAAGTCCACCCTGGCCGGACTGCTGTGCGGGCTGTTGCGACCGGTCGGGGGAGTGGTCGACGTCGGCGGCGTACCGGCGGCCGACCTCGCCCCCGACCGGTTGGCCGGGATCCGGGTGCTGATCCCGCAGGAGGCGTACGTGTTCGCCGGGACGGTCTGGGACAACCTGACCTACCTGCACCCGTCGGCGAGCCCGGAGCAGGTGCGGGCGGCGGCCGCGGCGGTCGGCGCCGAGGCGCTGGTCGACCGGCTCGGCGGGGACCGGGCCGAGCTGGTGCCGGCCGAGCTGTCCGCGGGTGAGCGCCAACTTCTCGCGCTGGTCCGGGCGTATCTCGCGCCGGCGCCGCTGGCGGTGCTCGACGAGGCGACCTGTCATCTGGACCCGGCGGCCGAGCGGCGCGCCGAGGAGGCGTTCGCCGCCCGGCCGGGCACGTTGATCGTGATCGCGCACCGGGTCAGCTCCGCGCTGCGGGCCCGGCGGGTGCTGGTGCTGGACGGCAGCACCGCGGTGGTCGGCGACCACGCGACGCTGCGCTCCACCTCGCCGCTGTACCGGGAGCTGCTCGGCCACTGGCAGCTGGAGCCGGCCCCCGCCCCGGGCTAGATCCAGCCGGACTCGCGCGCGATCCGGACCGCGTCGACGCGGGTGCGAGCGCAGGTCTTGTTGATCACCTTGGACAGGTAGTTGCGAACGGTGCCGGGGGACAGGTGCAGCCGCTCGGCGATCTCCGGTCCGGACGCTCCGTCGGCCGCCAGCCGGAGCACCTCGAGCTCCCGGGGGGTGAGCGGGTTGGGCTCGACGGCGAGCGCCGCGACGGCCAGGTTGACGTCCACCACCAGCTCGCCCTTGGCCGCACCGCGAATGGCCTCGAGTAACCGGGCGGCGGGGGCGTTCTTGTCCACCGCGCCGAGCACGTCGGCGGCGAGCAGCCGCTGCACAAGGCCGGCCGGTTTGGCGGCGGCGAGCGCGACGATCTGCGTCTCCGGCAGCCGCCTGCGCAGGTCTCGAACGGTGGACAGGCCGTTGGTGCACGGGAGATCGACATCGACCACGATGACGTCCGGCCGCAGCCGCATCGCCACCTGGATCACCTTGTCGTTGCATTTCAGCGCGGCGACCACTTCGATGTCCTGCTCCTCGGACAACAGGCTCACCAGGGCACTTCGCAACAGATCCAGATCCTCCGCGAGCAGCACCTTGATCGTGCCGATCCCGTGGCCTGCCGATGAACTGGTGTGGTCGACGGGGACGATCTGTCCCTCGACCGGCTGCGACCGTGATACGCGCATGGTGCCTCTCTCTGCCGCGGAGCCCCGATCACCGCCTCCCTGCACTGCGGCCGGGCAGATCCGCAGCACGCCCGTCGGACTGACGGGGCGACGCGATTTGCCACGTGCCGATCACTAGATCCCGTATGAGTAGTTGCCCGTTACGGCGCCACGCGGTCGAGTTGGCGAACTGTAATCCCATTGGGTGAATGTCCTTGCTCAAGTACTACTAGTGGGCGTCAACTAGCTAACGCCTCGAGGGCGGAATTGGATACTGATCCGCGGCCCGATCGCTCTGCTGATCTTCGGAACGGCGTGTTCCCAGGTCCGCTGGCACGATCCACCCATCACGATCAAGTCGCCGTGACCGAGCGCGTGCCGCACGATCGGCCCGCCGCCGCGCGGCCGGAGCAGCAACGGACGGGCGGCGCCCACGGACAGGATCGCCACCATGGTGTCCTCCGTCGCGCCCCGCCCGATGCGGTCGCCGTGCCAGGCGACGCTGTCCCGGCCGTCCCGGTAGTAGCACAACCCCGCGGTCCGAAACGGCTCGCCGAGTTCGGCGGCGTAGTGCCGGCTCAATGCGTCCCTGGCCGCGCCGATGATCGGATCGGGCAGCCGCTCACCCTCGCCGTAGAACTTCAACAGTCTTGGCACATCGACCATTCGGTCGTACATGGTGCGCCGTTCGGCGTGCCACGGCACCCCGCGGGCCAGGCGCTGGAACAGCTTGTCGGCGCCGCCGCACCAGGCGGGCAGGACGTCCACCCAGGCGCCGTGCGCGAGCGGGGTCCGGCGCAGCCCGGCCAGCGATCCGAGGCTGGGCGGCGCCCCCTCGTCGCCGGCGAACAGCGAACCCTGCAGTGGCACGGACACGGGACCGAGCATAGCCGGGTATCGCACACCTGTTCCACTCGGCACGCCTGTACGCATTCCGGCGACGCGTGCCCGCGGCTGAATTTTGAGTAATTCAAAATAGGCTCATTGCCTGATGCAATCGAATCCAATATGTGGAATTCAACGGCGAGGGGACGTGTTGATCATTTTGTCATGACGACCGCCAACGGGGCGAATGCCCGGGTCAGAACCCCCTAGGGGGTATGGAACGGCGTGAACGAATTCAGGCAAACGTATGGATCCGGCCGCAGCCGTGCGATGTTGGCTCGCGGTCTCAACCATGTCATTAGGAGCAGGTATTGATCCATGTGTTGGTCTATGCCCCTATACCCAAGTATGGGAAGATAACTGTCAGCGTCCACGCGAGTGGGCATAGTCACGGGCCAACGGGGAACTGGTGTCGGGAGGCCGGGGGAGCAGAGGGCGATGAAGTGCGCACCGGTTCTTGATGATCGTCATGAACCGAGGTTGGGGCATGGAGGGGACCAATTCCGTAACAGTCGTACTGCAGCACCAGAACCGGCTGGTACGGGAGATGCTTGCCGGGCATCTGGTGCGGGAGCCGGGCATCGTCCTGGCCGGGACGGCGCCATCCGGACCTGAGCTGATTCAGCTGTGCAACCTGCGCAAACCAGCGGTGGCGCTGTTCGAGGCCGATACACCGCGGTGGAGCAACGAACGGCTGGTCAGCCTGCTCGCCCAGGCGGGCCGGGACATGCGCTTGGTCGGCGTGCATGACGCACTGCCGACGGCGTATGTCATCCGCGCCTACGACTCCGGGGTGAGCGCGCTGGTCTCCTACACCAGCGGGCTGGAGGCGTTGCTCGACGCGGTCAAGAACCCACTGCTCCCGGTGGAGGCCGCCCGGGCCAAACGGGTGGACGGGCACACGCTCACCGAGCGCGAGCTGCAGGTGCTCTACCTGATCAGCGCCGGGTATCCGCCCAAACAGGTGGCCAGCGAGCTCGGGATCAGCCTGCACACGGTGGAGAACCACAAGCAGCGGATCTTCGCCAAGCTGGACGTGCACAACCAGGCGCACGCGGCGGCCAGCGCCGTCCGGCTCGGGCTGTTGCCGAGGGCGGTTCCGGCGCCCCGCCAGCAGCCGAAGCTGCCGCGCAGGCGCAGGCGGATCCACGTGGTGTTGCGCGACCCGGCCGGCCGGCTCTCCGGGCGAATCCGTGAGGTGCTCGACGAGCAGAACATCACGGTGCTGCAGGACGACCCGGAGAACCGGCCGAGCGCCGGCAGCGACCACGAGGTGGTGATCACCATGCTGGTCGATCCGAGCCAGGAAGACTGGCCGGAGCCGGACGGCCGGCGCACCGACCTGGTGGTGATCGTGACCAGCCGGGAGCCGAAGCGCTCGGACGTCACGAAAGCGCTCTCCGGCGGGATCGCGACGGTGCCGGCGAGCCGGATCGACGACCTGCTCGCGCCGGCCGTCCGGGCCACCGCGAACGGCTACATCATGGTGAACTCCACCTATGTGCGGGCCCTGCTCGGTCCGGCGCACGCCGGCGCCAACGGCGGCTGGCAGCGCTGGGAGCTGGCCCTCACACCGCGGGAGCGGGAGATCCTCACCTCGATCGGCCGCGGCCACGCGACCAAGCAGACGGCTCGGATGCTCGGCATCTCGATCCGGACGGTGGAGAACCTGCAGAGCAACCTGTTCCGGAAGCTGCGGGTGCACAGCCGGGCGGCGGCCCTTGTCGCCGCCCACGACCTCGGCCTGCTCGACGAATGATCAGAGAGTTCATAGTGGACAGTCGCGTTCGGACGGCCGAAGCGCGGGCCGCGGCCGTGCTCGCCATGGTGGCCGGGTTTCTGTTACTGCTCACCGGTTCGGCGTCGGCGCACGCCGAGCTGATCGAGACCAACCCGGCCAACGGGGCGCACCTGGACCGGCCGCCGCCCGAGGTGGTGCTGCGGTTCAGCGAGTCGGTCAACCCGGTGCGCGGCGGGTTCAGCCTGCTCGACGGCGGCGGCCGCAAGCTGGCCCAGCCCACGGCGAGCACCTTCGACGGGGACGGCGCCCGGGTCCGGGTGCCGCTGCCGGACTCGCTCGGCGACGGCGTCTACGTGCTCAACTGGCGGGTGGTGTCGACCGACTCGCATCCGATCCATGGCACGTTCGTGTTCAGCGCGGGCGCCGCGCGGGCCGCACCGCTGGCCGGCGCGGGCGCCCAGGCCGGCGCGGATCCGGTGGTCGGCGTGGCGTTCTGGGTGTTCCGCCTGCTCGGTTACCTCAGCCTGGCCGTGCTGATCGGCGGCGCGTTCTTCGTGCTGGCCTGCTGGCCGGGCGGACGCGGCGACGCCAGGGTGCACCGGCTGATCACCGCCGGCTGGATCGCCGCGGTCGGCTCGGCGGTGCTGGCCCTGCTGTTGCAGGGACCGAACGTGGCCGGATCCGGGCCGCTGACGGTGTTCGACCCCACGCTGCTGCTCGACACGCTGGGGACCAGCTACGGGGTGCTGCTGCTGGCCCGGGTGGTGCTGCTCACGGTGAGCGGCTACGTGCTGATCCGGCTGATCCGCTCCGCGCGGCCGGATGCGCTTTCGGCCGCGTACATCGCCGGCTTCGGCGGGCTCGCCCTCGCGCTGGCGGCGACCTGGAGCGGGGCCGGACACCCGGCCGCGGCCGGCCCGCTGGCCGTGCCGGCGCTGCTGCTCGACGCGACGCACCTGGTGGCCGTGTCGGTCTGGCTGGGCGGCCTGGTGGTGCTCGCCGGGCTGGTGCTCGGGCGGCGCACCCAGGTCGAGGCGGACGAGGCGGCCGGTGTGGTGTCGGCCTACTCCCGGGCGGCCGCCATCGCCGTCGTCGTGCTTGGCGTGAGCGGGCTGCTGCAGGCGGTCCGCGAGGTGGTCGCGTCCGGCGTCGGCACCGAGTACTTCTCGTTGCTGGTCTTCAAGGTCGCCGCGTTCGGACTGGTGGTCTGGGTGGCCGCGATGTCCCGGGCGGCGGTGCGCGCCCGGTTGGCGGGCCGGGGCTCGGCCCGCCGGGACCGCCGGGACCTGCTTGGCCGGCTGCGCCAGTCGGTGCGCTGGGAGGTGGCGATCGCGGCGGTGGTGCTCGGGTTGACCGCCGCGCTGGTGGCCACCCCGCCCGGTGGGCAGGACCTCGGTCCGGTTGCCGCGGCCGAGTCGGCGCCCGCCGGCCCGTACCTGGACGCGCTGGCCGTGCCGGGCGGCGACGTGCAGGTGTGGGTGGACCCGGCCCGCACCGGCAACAACCAGATCGTGGTCAACGTGCGGGACGGGCAGGGGATCAACCGGGACATCCCGGAGGTGCAGGCGCAGCTTCGGTTGCCGGCCAACAACATCGGCCCGCTGGAGGTCGCTCTCGCGCGCACCGCCGCCGGGCAGTTCGTGGCCGACCGGGTGTTGGTTCCGGTCGCCGGGACGTGGCAGCTCAGCCTGCGGGTGCGCAGCTCCGAGTTCGAGGAAACCACGGTGGACACCCAGATCCAAATGCGCTGAGCGGTGGTCGCGCGGCTGCGGGCGGGGAGAACCGCACGACCACCGATCGACGGGTGGATCGCCGTTCTCCCCGCCCGCCGTGCACGGCACGGTGACACCCGTCATTGCCTCGAGATCCTTGGGTGAGCCACGTCAGTCCCGCACGCTACCCCGCGCGAGTCCCGGGCCTGACCTGGGAGAATCCCTAGACGGTGCACCTATCCTGCCGTGTACGTGGAGATATCCGTACCGCCGATCGCAATTCTTTCCGGGGTGTTCCGGATGTCAAAAATATGACATCGTTGATCAGGGCCGGAAATAGGCAGAACTCCCTAGGAGGACACGGACTCACCCAAGTGGCGGATCAGGGCTTGTAGAAAGAAGGATCATATGGCTGACCGAGCGCGGCCCGGCCAATAGTGGCCAAAATGTGGTCGTCATTGTCGTGGCGCACGTAGAACGACAGATCTCGCAGGATTCGCTCGATCGGGCTCGGCTTGACCAGGCAGCGCGCTCCGCAGGCACGCACGCAGTGGTCGACCGTGTCCAGGGCAAGGTGCTCGACCAGATGCCGGGCCCGGGAGCCGGCGATTCTGGCTTCCCTGCGCCGTCCGGCGTCCCACAGGTCGGCGACGTGCCGCAGCCACAGCTCACCGGTCTCCACGGCCACCGACATCGCGCCGATGCGCTGCTGCACGAAGGGATCGGTGCCCTTGTTCTGCCGCATGACGTAGTTCAGCGCGTACTGGTAGGCCGCATCCGCGGCGCCGAGGAAACTCGCCGCATAATGCGGAATGAACACGGTCTGCCATTCCTGCTTCAGGTAGTCGCCGGGTTCGCCGATCCGGTGGGTGTCCGGAATGTAGGTTTGGTCAAAACGGACAAGGTGGCTCGCCGTCGCCCGCATCCCGATCGGGTCCCACCACGACTCGTCCACCGAGACCGACGGGTCGGCCAGCTCGCAGGCCAGCATCAGCACCCGGGAGTCCTTGCCGGCTTCCCGCGCACCGCCGGGGCCGGCCGGGTCGACAAGCAGGATCGCCCAGTCCGCGCCGATCGCGCTGGTGGCGAACACCTTGGTGCCGTCGACCACCCAGCCGTTTCCCTTGCGTTGCACGGTGGTTCCGAACCGCTGTTGCTCGCCCGGCTTGGTCGCCTTCGGTTCGCCGCTCCAGGCCACCCAACGCTGCCCGCGCCGCACGACTGCGCCGAACCAGCGCGCCTTCTGCTCCTCGGTGGCCAGGGCGTCGAGCAGCACCAAGGAGTTCGTATGGCCCTCCCAGCATCTGGCCAGGGACAGATCGGCCGCAGCGAGCTGCCGGGTCATCTGCCACAACCGGTTGGTCTGGCCGTGCAACGGGCCGAGGCCGAGGCCGCCGTGCTCGCGCGGCACGGTCGGTGCGTTCAGTCCGGCGGCAAACAGGTCGTCGAAGTCCTGCCCCGGGAAGGTGGCCGTGCGGTCGTGCACGTCCGCCCGCCGGGCGAACGCCTCGACCAGGATGGACAGGTCGGCGGGAACCGTCGGCCCGAGCGGCTGGCGGTCGAGATCGGTTGTGGTCATCTGGCGAACTCCCTGGACGGTACGGCGGCAAGCGGGCCGCGTTCGTGCATCGAGTCGTTGGCCGGGGGGATGGCCCGGCCGGTCATCAGGCGGAACTGCTGGGCCACCTCCGCCCGCAGCACCGCCCACCCGTCGACGACCGTGAGGCCGCGGCGCCGGGCGGCGGCCACCAGGTCGGTTGGCTCGGGGCCGTAGGCGAGGTCGACCAGGACGGCGTCGGCGGCCACGCGGTCGACCGAGAACGGCGATTCGCCCTTCAGCGGGGTGGCGTGCACGACGAGCGAGTAATCCTCGGGCTGGAACCGGTTCAACGGCATGAAGTCGACGCCGAGCAGCCGAGCGGCGTACCGGCCCCGGGCCGCGCCGCGGTTGACCATCGTCGGCACGGCGCCGGCCCGGAGCAGCCCGGCGGCCGCGCCGCGCCCGGCGCCGCCGCAGCCGACCACGGCGACCCGGCGCCCGACCAGGCCGATCCCGGCATCCCGCACCGCGCCGACCACCCCGGTCGGGTCGGTGGTGTAGGCCCGCCAACCGTTGCGCTTGCGCACCAGGAGGTTCGCCGCTCCGGTGTGGTTGGCGTCGGCGCTGACCGTGTTGGCAAGCACCAACGCGTCCTCTTTGTACGGGGCGACGATCGTGGCGCCCTTGAACGGAACGCCCAGGCGGTCGAACTCGGCGCACATGGACCGCCAGGAGCGGACGAACTCGTTGGCGTGCAGTGGAAGGAACAGGGCCGACAGACCGAGGGTGTGGTAACCGTCGTTGTGCAGCCGGGGCGAGTGCGACTCGCCGACCCGGCGGCCGACGATGCCGTACAGCGTCGAGATTCTCGGCAGGGCGGGGAACGGGTAGTCGCGCAGCAGCCGCTCGACGGTGAGCAGGCCGTGCGCGCCGTTCTGGCCGAGGCCGCCGTACACGACCGGCGCGCCGAGCCAGGGGGCCAGCAACCGGCTGGTGCCGCCCAGTTCCCCGGTGGCGAACGCGGTGACGTCGGTGCGGCCGAGCATCCGCAGCAGGTGCAGCGGTGCCATCGCCTCCTCGACCGTGCCGGCCTCCGGGGCGAGCAGGTACTGCCGGGCCGGCGTGACCGCCATTCCGGCGAACATCCCGGCCAGCCCGGCCCGGTCCCGGCCCGGTCCGGCCCAGCAGATCCGTCTGCGGTGCGCGGGAATGGCTGCGAGCAGCTCCGGAACCAGGTCGCGGTCGTACTCCAGATCGACCAGGTCGTACTTCCGGGCCGCGGCCAGCAGCCGGCGGCGGCGTTCCTCGGCGGTGCCGGTGAACGCTCCGCCGCCGGTCATGCTGCGCAGCGTGTAGATCAGCTCGCCGCCGGCGTGGGCGCGCAGGACGTCCGGGTCGATGTCCCCGGTGAGATCGGCCCGGACCTCGAGGCCGCTCGCTACTCCCCGTAATGCTCGCAGCGCCCGACCCTGCGTCCATACCGTCGTGGTCAGCGTGGCCACGATCGAGCAGGTCCGATCCGGGGAACCATTTCCCAGCGAACAGGGGCTGGACAACTGTCTCATGGCGACGACAATCCCATGGCATGGACGCCTTTCTGTGGAATGGTCTCTTCGCCGTCCTCGGCGCCCGGCACTGCAAACGCGCCTTCACCGACCGGCCGGTCCAGCGCGATCTGCTCGAGCGGGTGCTGCGGGCCGCGGCGCACGCCCCATCTACCCGGAACGGGCAGCCCTGGCAGGTGGCGGTGGTTTCCGGGCAAAACCGAGATTCTTTGGCCCGGCGCCTGTGTGCGGACTTCGACAACGGTGTGGCGGTGAAGCCGGACTACCCGAACCGGCCGGTGCTTCCGGACGAACGGATCGAGGCACGGGCGCGCGAGGCCGGGGCGGGGGTGTTGAGCGCCAAGGGAATCGACCGCGCGGACGCCGCCGGCCGGCGGGCGCATCTGCGGGACAACTACGACTTCTACGGCGCGCCGACGGCGATGATCTTCCACCTGCCCGCGGAGGCGCCGCCCGGAATGTTCCTGGAGATGGGTTTCTTCCTGCAGAATGTCATGCTCGGACTGGTCGCGTGTGGACTGGGCAGCTGCCCGCAGTACAGCGTCGCCGGATACGCCGACAGCATCCGGGCGGAGCTGGGTCTCGGGGCCGACCGTCTCATCGTGTGCGGCCTTGCCGTGGGATATCCGGACGAGACCGTGGCGGTGAACACCTTCCATCCCCGGCGAGCCGAGCTCGAGGACTACGTGCAGTGGCACGATCGGGCCTGACGTGCGCGCGTCAATGTATTCTCCTCCACCTGGCCTTGGAAGAAATCTGAGTTAAACGCGCGGCACGTGCTCACCCAGTCACGTACTCGCGAAGATATGCAGTTGTGTGGCCGCGTAGACATCGGGTCGGAAGATGTCATGCGCAGCCCGTCACAAAGACGTTACCCCATGTTTAGGACGACTCGCTCGCGTAAGGCGCCTGGCAAAATTACCTAGGGGGATTCGGCTGCCCTAGGAAGAACGTCTCATGTCCGGTACTCGAACGGGGGCCTACCGTCGGTGACGAGGAACCCCCGGGAGGCACCTGGTGTGAAAGTGCTCGAGTACGTCCGCGCGGAGGACCAACTTCCGGAACACGTGCCGCCGCCTGGCGGCTCGCTGAATCTGGAACCGCTGGTAGGAACGTGGTTCGCGACGGACGAGCAGACGGCCGGCCTGGTGCGCCTTGAGTTACGTCCGCACGCCGGCCGATTGTTCGTGCGGGCGTTCGGACCGAATGAGCTGGAGCCGTATGAGTGGGGCGAGGCCGAGGCCACGACCTACGGAGCCGACGTCACCGCCGTCGACGCGGTGGCCTTCAATGCCACCTTCGACTTCGGGTTTCTGGTCACGATCCTCGCCGGCCGGGTCGGCGAGGGAATCCTCGTGCTGGACATGTTCAACGCGTTCGTCGACTCCAGCGGGCGGCCGAACTACCTCAGCCGCGAGTTTTTCCATCGCCGAGGGACCGCAATTGCCGATTGATCTTCGGCCACTGCTCGGGAGGTGGGTGAACTACAACAAGAACTCGACCGGCATCAGCCGCGTGGAAATAGACGATTGGGAGGGACTGCCCACCGTCCGCATCACCGGCGCCGGGTGCCCCGATCCGATCGACTGGGGCATGGTCGCCGGAACCGCGTTCGCCGCGGTCGTCGGCGGCAAACGGGCGGCGGGTTTCACCGCCAGTTTCGAGCTCGTCTTCGCCCATGTGCTGCTCACCGGCCGTCTCGATCAGCGCCGGCTGGTCATCGACGCTTACTCGACCTTTCTCGACTCGAGCGGACGAGCCAGCTACTGCCAGCGGGACAGCTTCTATCTCCCCTGACTACGTTCCGTTGACGAACCGCTCTTGGGTGACCGGCCGATTGAACGCCATTGTGGCTCGGTGGAGTACGGGGGTGGCGGCGAGTACGGCGATGATGGCGGCGATGCCGGCGAGCAGGTAGACGAGTTCGGCGGGGAAGCCGCCGAGGGCGAGGCCGGCGATGCAGTAGGCGATGAGGCCGGCGTTGCGGTGCAGGGCGGTGAAGCCGGCGAGTGCGCGGCCGACGGCGGTGTCCGGTGTGCGTAGCAGCAGCAGTGTTCCGACCGCGACGGCGCCGATGCTGCCGCCGATGCCGATCATGATGTAGAGCGGGAAGGTGGCCGGAAGCGATCGGGTGGTGCCGATGAGCAGGATGCCGAAGGACATGGTGGCGGCGGCGACGGGGATGCCGATCAGGATGCCGCGCATGGTGGTGAGTCGGCTGGCGATCGCGGTGCCGACGAGTAGGCCGACGAAGTGGGCTGCTTGGAGGAGGCCGAAGACGAACTCGCTTGCTCCGAGGGTGTCGCGGACGAGGTAGACCTGGGCCACGTAGAGCACGTGTACGACGAGGACGAGCAGGATGGTGAGGATGACGGCAGCGGCGACGGTGCGATCGGCGAGCAACACGGTCATGCCGTCGCGCAGCCGAATTCGGACTCCGCCGTGGTGTGGTCGGCGGCGGGTGCGGATCAGCAGCCCGGCGCCGCTGATGGCGAGGAATCCGGCGGCGGCGAGCAGTAGGGGGATGCGGGCGCTGCCGGTGAGGCCGGTGAGCAGGGCGCTGACCGGTGCTCCACCGAGCTGGGCGAGGATGTGCCCGCTCTGTTGGACGCTGTTGGCCGCGGCGAGGCGGTCGTCGGTCACCATCGCCCTGATCAGCGTGCCGAACACCGGTTGGGCCACCGCGGCGCCGAAGGCGTTGAGGGCGACCAGGGACAGTATCGCGGCCGGATGGCTGACCAGGGTGATCAGCACGCAGGTGGCCGCCTGCCACAGGCCGGTGATGATGATCAGTCCGCGGCCGTCGTACCGGTCGGTCAGCCGACCGATGACGGGGGCGAGCAGCACGATCGGCAGTGTGCCGGCGAACAGCACGCCTGCGACGATCCACGAGCCGGCGTGCTGGTTGTGCAGGTCGAGCAGCAGGGCGGTGACCACGACCACGGTGCCGAGCGTGGACATTCCCCGGGCGACGCCGGTGATGTAGACGTCCCTGGGCAGCGTGGTTGCAGGATCCCGAGCCATAGTACTAAATCCCAGCCCCTTCGACGGATGTAATAGTCACTATAGAGGATTCCGGCTATTCCAATCGGGACAAAATCCATTATGGACAGTCCAATCATGCAGGTGAAGGCCGCAATGTGGACCGAGATGAACCAGGCCATGGAGCGTCTCTCCGTGCAGGTCAGGTCACGGTGATCAACACGAGTTCGGACCCGTCACCTCGGCCAGCCATGGCCAAGATCAAAACCTGACGCCGGATCGGCCCGCGCGCCGCCGCTCGCGTCTGGGCCGGGGCGCGGCACGAATCGCGGGCACGTGGTGTCGACGTCCGCCCCGAGTGCGCTAACCAACACACTTCCGCGTATTACGACCTGGTATCGCCGGTCATCCATGAAATCCCGAGGTTAGGTCCGCCGATCGCGACGCCAAAACGCCACACAAGCGCTAAGTTTGCGAGGCGCTTGTGCGGCGTTGGTACGCGCTGCGGATTGCTACTAAGTATATCTACTAGGCCCGGAGTTTTGCCCCTAGGTAAAATGAATGCGTGAACAGTTGAACTATATTGGTGTAAGTTAGTGGTAAATGTGAGCCGCGAGTGGTATCGGTCACCGGCATCGTCCCATATCGGGAGGAACTGTGGAGCGTACGGTGTACCGCTATTCCTTTGAACAGCCACCGCGCCTGGATCCCGACCCGTTGTATGCCCAGTTACGTTCGGCCGAACCGGTCGCGCGGGTACAGGCGCCCTTCGGGCGGGAAGCCTGGCTGGTCACCCGCTATGACGCGGTCAAGTCGGTGTTCGACGATCCGCGGTTCAGCCGGTCGCTCGCGGCCGGCTCGGACGCCCCACGCCGTTGCCCGGCAATGACCCCGCCGAATGGGATCATCAGCCTGGATCCGCCCGAGCACACCCGGATGCGCAAACTGTTTGCCTCCGCGTTTTCCATGCGCGGCGTCAAGCGGGTGCGCCCGTGGGCGGAGAAGGTCGTCGACGGGCTTGTCGACGAGCTGGTCGGCCACGGGCCGCCCGCGGATATCATTCCGATTCTCACCAAGCGCGTGCCGGTCATGACGATCTGCGAGGTGCTCGGATTTCCCTACAGTGTTAGCGAAGAATTTGGCGGCGCTCCGCAACTGATGGTGTCCATCGGGGCGGACCAGGTCCCCGCGGCGCGTGCTGCCAGAGCGGGGATGCTGGACCGCATTCGCGGTCTGGTCGTCGCGCGCCGCGAGCGCCCGGCTGACGACCTGTTCAGCGCGCTGGTGCGGGAAGCCGACAACGGCGGTCAGATCACCGTCGCCGAGTTGGTGACCATGGCTGAGCTGCTGCTGTCCAACGGCTACGAGACCACGTCGAACGAGCTGGCCAACTTCGTCTTCGCCCTGCTCACCCACCCGGGCCAGGCGGCCTGGTTACGCACGGACCTGTCCCGGGTGCCGGACGCGGTCGAGGAGTTGCTGCGGTTCGTTCCACTGGCGGCCGGCGTGCCGAGCGCCGGTGGGCATTCACGAGTTGCGAGTGTGGACGTCGAACTGGACGGCGTGACCATCGCGGCCGGCGACGCGGTCCTGCCGGCGATCAACTCGGCCAACCGGGACGAGAGTGTGTTTGCCGAGCCGGATCGGCTCGCGCTGGACCGGGCGCCCAACGCGCACCTCGCGTTCGGGCACGGGCCACATCACTGTCTCGGTGCTCAACTGGCCAGGATGCAGGGTCAGGTCATCCTCACCGCGCTGCTGTCCCGCTTTCCCAAGCTGGAGTTGGCCGTGGCCCCGGCGGAAGTGCCGTGGAGAACCGACGGCATTCAGCGCCATCCGACCGAGCTGTTGGTGACGTGGTAGCCACGAACGGATTCGTGGAGAGGCGGTTCAGGTGGGCGGTGAGACAGATCTTGCCAAGCCGGTGATGCCAACCGTCGCAATCGTGGGAGTTGGGCCGAGGGGGCTGTACTGCCTGGAGGCGCTCTGCGCGGCGTATGCCGCCGATCCCCTGCCTACGGGACTCCAGGTAGCGGTCTTCAACAAGTCGACCCACTTCGGTAGCTCGCCGATCTATGACCCCGACCAACCATCATGGTTGCTGTCCAACGGCAGGGCGAAGGAGATCAACGGTTGGGGTCTGGACGCCACGGACGCGACCCGGCCGGCGGGGTCGAGGTTCATCCACTGGAACAACACACAGTTTCGGCCGGCGGCGCCGGTTGACCCGGAAAGCTTCCCGCCGCGGGCCGTTGTCGGTCGATACCTCTGCGACGGGTTTCGACGAGTGGCCGCCAGCATCCCGCGAGGGATGCGACTGTCAAAGTTCACCGCCGAGGTTACGGATATCGTTCCGGGCAACGACGGATACTGTCTGTACTTCGTCGACGCGAAGGGCCGGCGGGACAGGCTCATCGCACACAAGATCGTGCTGACCACCGGTCACTCTTATGTGCGTCTCGGGCGACAAGAACGTCATTACCGCGATTTTGCCGCCCAACATCACCGGGTGTCCTACGTACCATATGCCTACCCGGTGGTGGACAATTTGAGCAGTATCCCGGCCGCGGCATGTGTGGCGATGAAGGGCATCGGACTGACCTTCCTGGATGTGGTGCTCGCACTCACCGAAGGCCGGGGCGGGATCTTCAAACGCGACGCTGACGGACAGCTCCGTTACCTGATGAGCGGACAAGAACCGGAAACGATCTTCCCCTTCTGTCGCACCGGCCTGCCCATGGCACCCAAGTCGTGGGACTATCCGAGCGCCTTGCGGCCGCTGGCATTCGTCACCTCTGACCGGCTGACGGAGTTGCAGCGACATTCGCCAGGGGGACGGCTCGACCTGCAGAAAGACGTCTGGCCGCTTGTCGAGCTCGAGATGGAGCGGCAGTTCTACAGAACAGCCATGTCTGATCCGCGCGACCGGAAAGAGCTTGACGAGTGCGGTGCCGACGCCCGTGCGATGAGGCAGGTCATCGATAGATATGTGGCCCTGCATCCCGACATGGAGCCCTTCAGTTACGGTCGGATATTGGACCCGATCGGTGGGCGCCGATTCAACACCGGAGAGGAGTACAATTCGTTTGTCGAAAACTACCTGAAGCAGGAGATCGACTACGCACGTGCCGGACTGGTTGCCGACCCTGCGCGAGCGGCTGTTTCGATGTGGTACGAGGTTCGCGCCACGCTGAAGCCGTTCGTCGCCTTTGGTGGACTTACGCCGGATTCCCATCGTTTGCTGATCGAATACTACTTTCCGCTCTTCAAGCGGGTGGTTTTCGGTCCGCCCCTTGTCAATATCGAGAAACTTCTCGCCCTGCACAGGGCGGGGCTGATCGACTTCAGTGTCGCACGAAATCCTCGACTGCTCACACGCCGCACCACGGGCCGTTTCGAGCTCAGAACCAGTTCGCCGCCGGCGACGTCGGCGCAGTTCGAGGTACTTGTGGATGCCAGGTATCCAACGGTTGAGATCCTTCGCGATGTAACGCCGCTGTACCAAAGTCTACGCCGGCGAGGAATGATCAGAGAGTTCACGAACGGGTCGGCCGGTGCCGCGGACGGCACATACTGCACCGGTGCGATCGACATGGCCAAGGACTCCCAATATGTGATCGACCAACGTGGCGTCGCGAACGCGGATATCGCCGTGTACGGCACGCCGACCGAGGGAAACCTGATCGCTACCTTCAATGTTAGCCGCGACGGCTATCCAACTGTCTGGGCGGCGAACGTCCTAAAACAACTCAGCATTGGAGCTGAGCAGTTATGACTGACCATAGGCTTCGTGTTCTCGTCTGTGGCACCGGCGCGGCGTCCCATGTTCTGGCCGGCCTGATCTCGTCACAACCCGATGTCGAACTGTGCGTCTACACCCGCAGTCCCGAAAAGGCGCGGGCCTGGACGGACACCCAGCGGCATCATCGCCTGACCGTTGCGATCGCAGGAGGAGGTGACGAGGTCACTTCCCCACCGTTCGTCGTGACGAGCGATCCGGAGCAGGCGGCCCGCGGCTGTGACATGGTCATCGTGTCTCTTCCGGCTTTTGCCCACCACAGCTACCTTTCGGCGCTAGCTCCGTATCTCGAACGCGGCGCCGTGATCGTCGGGCTGCCTGGTCAATGCGGGTTCGACTTCGAGGTGCGAAGGCTGCTCGGTGATCGACAGCACGAGGTTACGCTGATCGACTTCGCCACCCTGCCATGGGCGTGCCGGATCGAGAAGTTCGGCCGGCGCGCCTATGTCTCCGGGGTGAAGCAGTCCATCTCTGGAGCGAAACGGGAGTGCGCAGGGCCCAGCCGGGTCGGAGATCCCGAGTCGATACTGCAGCGACTGCTGGGAAAACGGCCGGCGCTGACGGTGGCCGGGCACCTTCTCGGCATCACATTGGAGTCGATGAACGCCATCGTCCATCCGGCGACCATGTACGGTCGATGGAAGGACTGGGATGGTTCCCCGCTCGACCAGCGGCCGTTGCTCTATGAGGCGATCGACGAGTACGCGGCGTTCCTCATCAGCGAGATCGGCCGGGAAATGATCGCCGTAGCTGAGAAGATCAATGCGACGCATCCCGAAGTGGACTTTTCGAATGTCATCCCGATCCATGATTGGTTCATCAACGCATATGGGCCGGATATCAGGGATAAACGCAACCTGATGACCGCTATCGGCACGAACGCGGCGTACGTGAACATCAGGCATCCTATGGTCGAAGTGCGGCCAGGAGAGTTCGTGCCCAACTTCGAGCATCGGTTCTTGGCCGAAGACCTTCCATTTGGCCTGGTCTGCACGCGCGGTATCTGTGAAATTGTAGGGGTCCCGACGCCGACCATCGACCGGATCGTGCGCTGGGGCCAGGAACAGTTGGGCAAGGAATACCTCAAGCAACATCGCCTGACGGGCCGTGACATCGGCGCGACCCGATGCCCGCAACGGTACGGATTTGGAACGTTGTCCGACCTCCTCGGCCCGGGGGCGAGGCAGACGGTCGCGTCCGGGTACGCGGTCAGCAGAGCGTAGGTGGCGGATACCCGCACGCCACCCGCCGGCCGGCTCCAGGTGCTCCGGCCAGGCCCTCGGTCCCGCCGAGGGGCCTGGCCGGAGCTGACCGTCGGTCGTGCCAGGTGAGCGGTGGCGGTGCTGCCCTGCTTGCCCCATCCTGGGAGGTGCCCCGCGCAGGGGTAGCGTTACGTCGTGTGGTACGTCGTGCTACCACGGTTTGTGGCAGCTACTCCGCAGTAACATGCTTAAGTAGCAATCAACCCGACCACCTGCAGGGGTTTCAGGTGATCGGGTGCCGGAGATTCAGCGGATGCGGGCTGTCGGCCCGCCACGGTGGGTGTCGGCGGGTTCTCTTGGCGCTCGGGGCCGAACGGGATGGGAGAGCGCAGTGCCGATGACCAGCGAATCGGATTCGCGCGTGCCCGCGTCACGATCGCGGTGGCGCCACAGTGACATGCTTTCCTTGGCGTTGGACTGCTGGACCATGGGCCCGGTGGCCGGCATCTCGCTGACCAGGGTGGACGGCGGCAAGCCCGAACAACAACAGCGGTCCACCGACCCCGACCCTGATTTTCCGGTAGCCGTTCAATAGCCCGCACGGTCATTGTCGGCTGTGCGCGAGTATGGAATTGTTGGCGTTGTTTCGGCCGATGGCTCGCCCTCGCTCTCGGGCTCGGATTCCTCGGCCTCGACTGGTCGGCGCCGTACGCCCGGCGCCGTATTCATGCTGTCATGATGATGTTACCCATGGTATGCGTGACTCGCATGTCTATACCGCCTGTCAAAACTACCTAGGGGGGTCCGGTCGTCCTAGGAAGAACGCCTCATGTTGGCCAGGCGAACCGCGGCCTACCGTCGAGGTGGGTTCGTATAGAACTGCGCGAGCAGGAGGGCGCTACTGGTCCGGACCTTCGACGGCGGCTCCGACCCTAGCGGCCGGTCGAGCAATTTCAGCCGCGAGTTCGTGCACAGCTGCGAGGTGTAATGGACAATGTAATGGTGACCAGGACACGCGATCGCGCCGCCTACTTCCAGCCGGAAAACTGCTACCTTCCATGACCGCGCCAAGGCGCGGGTTATCGTCATGTGCACGTTCGGAGCGAACAATGCCAGCCAAAAGTCGACATATGCGCTTTCACTGGAGCCTGCCGGGCTCGGGCGTCGCGAACCGACGCAGAGGTGCCGACCCCAGGAACGAGGTCAACCCGGTCGCGGATCTGGACGGCCAGCGCGACTTCTGCCGGCGGGCCGACGAATTGGGCATCGACTCGCTGCTGCTGCCGATCGGGTTCCAGCGGGCGGACGGGTGCGTCCTGGCCGCCGCGTTCGGGCTGGTGACCAAGCGGGTCAACTTCATGCCGGCGTCTCGGGCCGCGGTCATCTCCCCGACCCACTTCGTGCAGCAGATCAACACCGTGTCCGCCTTCACGAACGGGCGCGTCGAGGTCAACGTCGTGTCCGGCCAGGGCTCCGCGGAACTGCGCTACTACGGCGACTTCTCCACCCACGACGAGCGCTACCAACGCACCGACGAGTTCTGGACGATCTGCCATGCGTTGTGGCGCCGGGAGTTCCCGGTCGACTTCGCCGGGGAGTTCATCAGCGTCGAGGGTGCCCGGGTCAACCAGGCGTTCGTCTCGCCGGATCGGCACCGGCCCTACATCTACATCGGCGGAAGCTCCGAGCAAGCCCAGCAACTCGCGATCAAGCACGCGGACTGCCAGTTGCGCCTGATCGAACCGCCGGAGGAGTTCGCGCCGAAGCTCGAGCCGGCGCTGGCGGGCGGCATCGAGGTCGGGGTCACCTGCAACCTGGTGGTCATGCCGACCCACGAGGAGGCCGTCGACCACGTTTACCGACTGGCCGAGAACGCCGGCGAGGCCGGCAAGGCCGCGGTGGCCGACTGGCGCCGGATGACCAGCGAGTCGGTGGGGTTCGAGTCCATCTACCGGATGGCCGAGGACCGGTCGCCGTGGCTGACCCCCTACCTGTTCTGCGGGCTGGTTCCGTACATGGGCCCCCAGTCGATCTCTCTGGTCGGTAGCCCGGACGAGATCGTCGACGCGATCTTCGAGTACCGGCGGATCGGCGTCACTCAGTTCATGTTCCAGGGCCGACCGGACTTTCCGATGCTCGAGATGTTCGGCTCCGCGGTCCTGCCGAAGATCAGGGAGCGGGAGGCAGCCGAACCACTGGTCGCCACCGGCGACCTCGTCCACGAGGGGCGCTGACCATGAACGGGACATCTCGGCCGGCACGGTTCATGTGGAGCCTTTCTTCGGTGGGCGAACGCCTGCGGCGGTCCCGGACGCTGGCCAGCGTCAGCGGTGTGCCGGACATCGCCGGGCACGTCGACTTCTGCCGGCAGGCCGAGGCCTGCGGGATCGAGTCGCTGCTCATGGCGTTCGGCTTCACCAGGCCGGATCCGGTGGCCTACGCCGCCGCGCTCGGCCGGCACACCGAGAAGATCAAGTTCCTGGTCGCGGTGCGCTCGGGCATCCTGTCGCCGACCTACTTCGTCCAGCAGATCAACACGCTGTCCGTCCTGACCTCGGGTCGGGTGTCCATCAACATCGTGGCCGGGCGGGTTCCGGACGAGCTGCGCTACTACGGCGACTTCCTGCCGCACGACGAACGCTACGAGCGCACCGACGAGTTCTGGTCCGTCTGCCACGCACTGTGGCGCGGGGACGGTCCGGTCGACTTCGCCGGCCGGCACTACCGGGTGGAGAGCGCGCGGCTCAACACGCCGTTCGTGTCCGATGTGGACGGACCGTCGCCGGTGCACGGCCGGCCGGAGATCTACCTGGGCGGCAACTCCGACCAGGCGATCGCGCTGGCGATCCGGCACGCCGACTGCCTGCTCACCTTCCCGGACGTACCGGACCGGTTGGCGCAGCGGATCCGGCCGGTGCTCGACAGCGGGACCGACGTCGGGCTGCTGGTCTCGTTGTTCTGCCGGCCGACGAGGGCCGAGGCGATCGACGCCGCGCACGAGCTGATCGCGTCCGCCGGAGAGCAGGCCAGGCAGCTGCACGGGGCGATGCGCGCCCGGACCGACTCGGTCGGCTACACCGCGACCTACGACATGGCGTCCCGCGAGTCCGACTGGGCCACCCGGTACCTGTGGACCGGGGCGGTGCCCTACCTGGGACCGCCCGGCATCGCGCTGGTGGGCTCGCCCGATGACATCGTCGAGGCACTCGCCGAGTACCAGGCGATCGGCGTGAACCAGTTCCTGTTCATGGGACACCCCGACCTGGAGCAGATGACCTTCTTCGGCGCGGAGGTGCTGCCGATGGTGCGTGCGCGCGAGCGGGCGGGCGTGCGCTGATGCGCGTGCTGTTCTGTCCGTGCCCGGACCGGCGGTGGCTGTACTCGGTGGTCCCATTGGCCTGGGCCTGTCGGGCGGCCGGGCACCAGGTGCGGGTGGCCGCCGCGCCGACCCTTTCGGACGCGATCGTCCACACCGGACTTCCGGTCGTGGTGGTGGAGTCCGGTGTGGACGATGCGATCGCGTTCGCCCGGGACTGGGGGCCGGATCTGGTGGTACACGACCAGTCCGGCTCCGGCGGGGCGGCGGTCGCCTCGGCGCTCGGCGTTCGGAACGTCCGCCACCTCACCGGCTTCGGTCCACCCCCGATGGACACCGGCCCGGACGGGCCGCCCACGATCACCGTGGACCCGGCTCCGCCGAGCCTGCGCGTGCCGGTGCGCACCCCGTGGCGCGAGGTGCGGTACGTCCCGTACCACGGGCCGGGCGCACTGACCGCCTGGCGGGCCAGGTTCACCGGACGCCCGCGGATCTGCGTCACGGCGGGCCGGTCGGTCTGCCGGCTGACCCTCGACGCGCTCGGTGGCGTGGACGCCGAGGTCATCCTGGCCACCACGGACGAGGCGGTGCGGCGGCTCGGCAAGCTTCCGGGCAACGTGACGCCGGTGACCGCCCTTCCGTTGCAGTTGCTGCTGCCGTACTGCGCGCTGGTCGTGCATCCGGGCGACGACGCGACGTCGCTGACCGCCGCCGCGTTCGGCGTCGCACAGTTGATCGTGACCCGCGGTCCCGACTCGGCCTACGTCGGCGACCGGCTCGCCGCCGCCGGTGCCGGGATCCACCTGCGGTACCACGAGTTCGCGGACGAGCCCGGCGCCCGCGCGGTGATTCGCCGGGCTACGCGCACGCTGCTCGCCGGCCCGGCGTACCAAGCCGCGGCCCTGCGCCTGCGTGCCGAGATCATGGCCCAGCCGGCTCCCGCGGCGCTGGTGCCCGCGTTGGAGACACTGGCGCTTCGCCGAAGTCCGGCGACGGTGGCCTGACCGAACGAGAATCAGTCTGAACTCATGGAGGGTGACATGGCACAAGCAATCGGCATGTCCGGGCCGACGATGCGGGCGGACGGCAAGCAGTTGGTTGGCGCCCGGCCGGACCTCGCGTCGGTCCTCGGCACCTGGGAGAACACCAAGCCATACACCGACCACATCGCCATGGCGGAGATCAACGAGCGCGAGGGCCGCCTGTTCGTCCGGATTTATGGTGCGCCGACCGAAGATCCGGTCGACTGGGGTGAGGTGGAGGCCCATCCGTACGCGTTCAGCGGTACGACCAAGTTGGCCGGGTGGGTGGCCAGCTACCAACTCGGTGACGTGCGAACCGAGCTCGCGGCCAACGAGAAGTTCGGCGTCACGGTGATCCAGTCCTTCACGTCGTTCCACGACGGCAGCGACCGGTGCCCCCACTTCGCCCGGGAGTTCTTCGGCCGGCGTGGGCGGGTGGTCGGTCCGGCTCCCGGCCGCCACCCGTTCCAGGGAACCTGGGTCAACACCTATGCGGACACGAAGTGGATCGCCGGGTACACCTTCAAGGAGATCGACGGCCGGTGCTTCGTGCATATCCGGGGGGCGCGCGAGCCGGAGGACTGGGGCGAGGTGGAGGCCGTCGGTTACTGGGACAACATCAACGAACCGGCCTGGCACGCTACCTACGATCTCGGGGAGATCGAGGCGCTGCTCTGCGCGAACTCCAACCACGGTCTGACCATCATCTGCTTGTTCCTGCGGTCCAAGGACAGCGGCAAGACCAATTTCCTGTGCCGGGAGTTCTACTTCCGGAACAGCATCTGAGGGCTCCGTCATGACACAGGTGATTTCGGAGCAGCTGGAACGCTACGAGCGCGACGGCGTCCTCTACCCCCTGCCGGTTCTCGACACCGGGGAGGTCGCCGCCTGCCAGGCGGCGCTGTTGGAGCTGGAGCAGCGGCTGGACGATCCCAAGTGCGTACCGCAGCTGCACCTCGCCTTCCGCTGGGCCGCCGACCTCGTCACCCATCCGGTCCTGCTCGACGCCGTCGAATCGATCCTCGGACCCGACCTGCTGATCTATGCCACCATGGTGCTCACCAAACCGGCCGGTGACCCGGGGGTGGTCACCTGGCACCAGGACGGCACCAGCTCCGGGATCCACCGCACGCCCAACACGACCGCCTGGATCGCCCTCTGGGACAGCACGCCGGAGAACGGCTGCGTGCGGATGGTGCCCGGCTCGCACCGCAATGCCATCCTCCCGCACGTGCAATCGAGCGAAGTGCATGACATGCGGCGTAACAGCGACGAGGTGGCGGTCGAGGTCGACGAGGCTCAGGCCGTGGACGTTGCCCTGCGCGCGGGCGAGATGTCCCTGCACCACAGCAACATCATCCACAGCTCCAAGGCCAACGGCTCGGCGCAGCGGCGCACCGGCCTCATCGTGCGCTTCATCACGCCGGCGATCGAGGCCATCCCCCGGCCGGTGCTGCGGGCGCGCGGCAGCGGCGACTGCTCGCACCTCACGCTGGTCGCGGGACCGCCTCCGGACGACGGGCTGGAGGCCGGGCTGGACCGTCTGACCCGCTTGAGTTAGGGCGGGTTTCGAAGCCGTTCTGGAAAGAGAACCGCCATGACCGCAACAGGGATCGGTTCCAGCTACGATCCGCTCGGCGCGCACCTCGACGACCCGTACTCGTTCTACGCCCAGGCCCGCCGCGAGGAGCCGGTGTTCTACTCGCCGGTGTTCCAGGCCTGGGTCGTCACCAGGTACGAGGACATCCGCCACGTGCTCACGCACCCCGACGTCTTCTCGTCGGCGAACGCCATCCGCCCGCTGACGGCCACCCTGGCGCCCGAATGCATGGCCGAGCTGGAAAAGGGCTACCCGCTGACCCCTGCGTTGCTCAACACCGACGGCGCGGCGCACGATCGGCTGCGCGCCCCGTTCATCAAGGGCCTCGGGGTCAAGGGGGTGCGCCGGATCGAGCCGTTCATCGAAGCGCAGTTCGACGCGCTCGTCGACGAGATGCTGCCCGCCGGAACCGCCGACTTCATGGAGCACTTCGCCCGTCCGGTGCCGTTTCGGGTCCTCGCCCGGCTCCTCGGCATCGACGAGTCCGACTACCAGGTCGTGTACGACGGCAGCCTTGCCGGCTCACCCCTGCTACGCAGCGGCACCCTGTCCCCGCGGGAGCAGGTCGACCACGCCCGCCGGTTCGTCCGCTTCCAGCACATACTGGTCAGCTACGCGCGGGCGCGGCGAACCGAGCCGCGGTCCGATCTGATCAGCAGCGTCGTCGCCGAACTCGCGCCGAAGGACGCGCCGTTCACCGACGAGCGGGCCTGCGAGCTGCTCTGGAGCCTTTCCGGCGTCATCGGATCGACCAACTCCATGGCGTCGATCCTGGGGACCGGCATGTACTACCTGCTCGCCGACTACGACCGGTGGGCGGCCCTGTTGGCCGGACCGGATCTGATCGACAGCGCGGTCGAGGAGATCTGCCGCTACGACCCGCCCGCGCAGACCTTCCCCCGCATCACCACCCGACCGGTCACCATCGGCGGCGTCGACCTGCCGGAGGGCACGGAGCTCATCGTGATGTTCGGCTCGGCGAACCGGGACGACGCACTGGTCGAACGGGCGCACGAGTTCGACATAACCCGGCGGCGGACGCAGCACTTCACCTTCGGGTACGGCAGCCACCTCTGCCTCGGCGCACCGGTGGTCCGCGCCACCCTGCGGATCATGCTCGAAACCTTCGCCCGCCGGGTGCCGGGGCTGCGCCTCGCCGACGGGCAGCCCGTTCGCTTCAAACCGGCGCTCAACCATCGACAACCGGAGCAGCTGTGGATCACTTGGTGATCAGCCCGGACGAGCGGCAGCGGGCCCACCTCGCCGACCTGGCCGACCGGTACACCCGCCGGACGGCGAACTCGAAACGGCTCGCCCAGCGGTACCGGCGGTTTCTCGCCGATCCTCGGGCCGTCGTGGGTTTCCACAGCGCCACCAAGGAGTTGCTGTACCCGATCGCGGCCCGCCGGACCCGGGGCGCCGTCCTGGAGGACGTGGACGGCAACACCTACGTCGACATCACCATGGGCCACGGCACGCTGCTGTTCGGTCACGAGCCGCAGTTCCTGACCGACGCGGTCAACGCCTACCTGGCCGACGGCATGCGGCTCGGGCCGCGCGGGGAGGAGACCGGGCAGGCCGCCGAGCTGCTGTGCGAGATGACCGGGCTGGACCGGGTCACGTTCGTCACGTCGGGCACCGAGGCCAACTCGGGCGCCTTCCGGCTCGCCCGGGCGTTCACCGGCCGCACCGTGATCGTCACCTTCGAGGGTTCGTACCACGGCCACTTCGACCCGGTGCTCGGACGCCCCGTGCCGGACGGCGCGGCACCGCGCACCGTTCCGATCTCGGCGGGCATTCCCGACTCGGCGGTGTCCGAGTCGCTGGTGCTGACCTACGGCGACGAGGCGAGCCTCGAGGTGATCCGCCGCCACGCCGACCGGGTCGCCGCGGTCGTGGTGGAGCCGGTGCCCAGCCGGCACCCGGAGCGCCAACCCGTGGAGTTCGTGCGGGCGCTGCGCGAGCTGTGCGACCGGCACGGCATCGTGCTGATGTTCGACGAGATGCTGACCGGTTTCCGACCCCATCCCCAAGGTGCGCAAGGCGTCTTCGGGGTTCGGGCGGATCTGGCCACGTACGGCAAGGTGATCGGCGGCGGTTACCCGATCGGGGCGATTGCCGGCCGGGCCGACATCATGGACTGGATCGACGGCGGGTTCTGGCAGTACGGCGACGACAGCGCGCCGCGCGACGACACCATCTTCTTCGCCGGAACCTACATCCAGCATCCGGTGTCGATGGTGGCCGCGCGGACGGTGCTCACCTGGCTGCGGGACCAGGGACCCGGGCTCCAGCAACAACTCAACGCCCGGACCGACCGGTTCGCCGGCACGCTCAACGACTTCCTCGCCGCCGAGGAGTTCCCGCTCCGCGTGCAGCACTTCGGCTCGCTGTTCCGCTTGGTGCACAGGGGAGATCTGGAGCTGTTGTTCAAACACATGATCCTGGAGGGTGTGCACGTCTGGGATCGGCGCAACCTCTTCCTGTGCACCGCGCACACCGAAGCCGACGTGGACTTCGTGATCGATGCCGTCCGCAACAGCCTGTCCGACCTGCGCCGGGGCGGGTTCCTGCCCGGCCGCGCGGCCGCCGTTCTGGAACCTGCTGGCGAATGCAATTCCCGTCCGGGTAACCACGGGTGAGTTTACTAGGTGTTCGTGGTCTCCCTAAGTGAATCTGGCCATTCCGGCCGGATCCCCGCCGTGAACTATTCTTATTAGTTAGGTCCGTGGGTGACGGACGATCACTGGCAGGGTAGTCGCGTAACTATAGTCCCATTTCGCCGCAAGTTCAAGGAGGATCTTTAATGACCGACAGTCCAGTGAGCACCTTTACCGAATGGGACCGCCTCCGAGAGGTCATCGTCGGCGATTTTCGGAACTACACAATTCCTAAAAGCTTGGACGACGTGGAACTCTCCTTCCGCTCATTTTACCACGACAACATATTTCTCGGCGTACAGAAACTTCAGAAATACAAGCTGAACGTTTACGCCGAGGACATGCGCACCTATCCGGAGCGAATCGAAGAGGAGCGTGCGGAGGATCTTGACGGCGTCGCCAAGGTGCTTGAATCCTTCGACGTCACCGTCAAGCGGCCCCTGCCGATGACTACTGTCCAGGAGTTCAAGACACCGGACTGGGTGAACGTGACGACACCCTGCGGGAATGTTCGCGACCAATTCCTCGTCATAGGTGACGAGATCATCGAAACCTCACCGATGATGCGCGGTCGCTACTTCGAGAACGACCACGTCAAGCATCTCTTCCTGGATTACTTCAGGCGCGGGGCCCGATGGACCGTGGCGCCCAGGCCCCGGATGCTCGAGGAATCCTTCGATCGGTCATATTTCAACGAAAGCACGCCAGAATCTGATGCGAACAATTTCGAGATCATGTTTGACGGGGCTCAGTGTCTCAAGCTTGGGACCGACATATTGTTCAACGTCTCAACTCAGAACCACATTCTAGGGGCGATTTGGTTGCAGCGTCACCTTGGTGAGCGTTTCACGGTGCACCAGGTGCGGTTCACGGACCACCATATTGATGGGGTACTACTTCCCCTTCGCCCCGGCACCTTCCTCATACATCGGCGCATATACGAAAAGCGCGATCAGTTGATGCCGCCCGCGCTCCAGAAATGGGACATGATCGTCTTCGCCGATGAGCCGCCCGCCACAGCGGTCGACGCAGAAGTCATGTTGGCCAGCAAGAGCATCAGCATGAACGTCTTCTCGATCGACGCGGAGCGGGTCATGATCAACAAGGATGCCGTAAATACCATTCGAGCGCTCGAGCGCGCGGGATTTACGCCGGTGCCTACCCAGCTTCGACACTCACGGCTGTACGCCGGAGCATTTCATTGTTCAACGCTGGACATCCGCCGCGACGGGGGATTGGAAAGCTACCTCTGAATTTCATCCCTGGAACTACCGGTCAGCAGCCGGCTCCTGCGGGGCCGGCTGGGCCTCCGCAACGGCGGCCCGGCGCAGCGCGGGGATGGCGGCGAGCACCATGAGCAGTGCGCCGGCACCGGCCAGTATGAATACCAGCTCGGCGGAGAACAGGTTGAGGGTCAACCCGGCGAAGCCGTAGGCGAGCAGCCCGGCACTGCGGTGCAGGGCGGTGAAGCTGGCCAGCGCCCGGCCGATCGCGGCCTCCGGTGTGCGCAGCAGCAGCAGCGTTCCGACCGACACCGAGAGCACGCTGGTTCCGACGCCGATCAAGAGGTACAGCGGGAAGGTGGCCGCCAGGGACTGGACCACACCGACGAGCAGGATGCTGGCGGACAGCGTGCCCGCCCCGAGCGGGATGGCGATCAGGATGCGTCGCACGGTGGTCATCCGGCTCGCCACCACGACGCCGATGAGCAACCCGACCGTCTCAACCGTCTGGAGCAGTCCGAACACGAACTCGCTGGCGCCGAAGGTATCCCGGATCAGATAGACCTGCGCCACGAAGAGTATGTGCACCACGATGACGAGCAGGATCGCCAGAATGACCGATGCCGCGAGGGCGCGGTCGGCGAACAGCACGGTGATCCCGTCCCGCAGGCGCAGCTTGCCATCTCTGTTGTCCGGCCGGCGGCGGGTGCGGATCAGCAGCCCGGTGACGCTGATCGCGAGGAACGCGGCCGCGGCAAGCAGCAGGGGAATCCGGGCCCCGCCGGTGAGCCCGGTGAGCAGGCTGCCAATGGCCGGACCGCCGAGGAGGGCGAGGATGTGCCCGCCGTTCTGGACGCTGTTCGCCGCGGCCAGCCGATCGTCGGAGACCATCGCCTTGATCAGCGCGCCGATCACGGGTTGGGCCACCGCGGCGCCGAAGGCGTTCAGCGCGACCAGCGACAGCACCGCGAGCGGATGAGTGACGAACGCGATCAGCACGCAGGTGGCGGACTGCCACACGCCGGTGATGATGATCATTGCGCGGCTGTCGTAGCGGTCGGTCAGTAAGCCGATGACCGGAGCGAGCAGCACGATCGGCAGCGTGCCGGCGAACAGGACGCCGGCGACGACCCCCGAGCCCGCGCCACGCTCGTGCAGGTCAAGCAGCAGGGCGGTGACCGTGACCACGGTGCCGAGCGTGGACATTCCCCTGGCGACGGCGGCGATGTAGACGTCTCTCGGCAGCTTGGTCGAAGGATCCCGAGCCATAATGCTAAATCCCATCCCACCCATCCCATCCCATCGCGCCAGGCGGATTATACTAGGTAGTGCTCGGGATCCCTAAGTGATTCTGGCTATTCCAGCCGAAACCCCGACGTCAACTATTCTCGAAGAACCCCGCCCCCGTTACAAAATATTCCCCGACAGGCCCCACGTTACTCGCCCCGTTCGGTGGCCGGCATTCATTCCTGTGTGGTCACCAGTTGCCGGATATCGAGGTGTGTTTCAGATGTGCTCGCCGCGCACCAGGATCGTGCTCGTCGTACTGGCCGCATTGGCATTGGCGGTGGTCGGCGGCGTGCAGCTGTTCGCCGCACCGAACTCCGAGCCGATGGTCGAGGCCGGTCCGGTGGCCACTATGGACAGTCTGACCACGCAGGTGGAGACCGCCACGTGGACCGAGATGGACCACGACATGTCAGGCACCACACCGGGTTACCAGATGCCGGCGGGCATGATGCCCGGCATGCCGGAGGGCGATGACCAGCGCCTAGCCGTGCAGGTCACGGTGACCAACACGAGTTCGGGCACCCGGCCGATGCGTCCGGCCGAGGAGTTCACGCTCCGCGCAGGCAAGGACGGCAGGTCGATCCCGGCCCAGACGGACACGTTCAGTGAACTGCCCAGGTTGCCGGCCGGCAACGCCGTAAAAGGCATCCTCTTCTTCGACCTCCCGCCGGCCGATCTGGCCGAATCGGCATGGATCGAATGGAAGCGCGGCGACAAAATCACCCGACTGGCGCTGCCGATGGATACAGCGAGTGGCGGCCACGGCCATTCGCATGGCCAATGACCTATATCCCCTAGGGGTATCCTGCCACAATTTCGTCGCCGGCGGCGTTAACTTCACGCCGCCGGTAGATGGGAAAGGGGAAAATTGATGAATTCGTCCGACCATAGTGCCCCTAGGGGTGCTATGCCTCACCTAAGCGGCCGGAGACCCGGCCGCCATCCGGCGTTGCCCCGCGACGTCGATCCCGACACGCCGTCCTTCTCCCCCTCGGGGCAGGAGGGCGGCGTCGTTCTCACGCTGATGGTCGCGCTGCTGGTGACGCTGTCCCGGCATGGCGGTGCGATGCTGTCCGGCGGCGTGCAATCCGCTCACCTGCTGGGCGTGCTGCTGGACTTCACGCTGACCGTCCCGCTGGTGGCGGCCGCGGTCTGGCTGGCCGCGCGGAGCGCGGCGAAGCTCGGCCTGACCGCGGGCTGGGCCGCGCCGCTGTCCACGGCGGCGCTGCTTGCGCTGTTCTTCGTCCCGCTGTTCGCGCCGTTGGCCGCGGTGCTCACACCGCTGCATCAGTGGGTAGGCGTGGCCGGGGGCGAGGCGCATGCCGCCCACCACGCGGTCGCGCTCGACCTGGCCGGGCTCGCCTCGCACGGTTTGGCGAACGCGGCCGCGGCACAGCCGGTGGTGCTCCTCGTGGGCCTGGCCGTGCTGGCGATCGTTGGTCGGCCCACTCAGGCATACGTGCCGGCGCCGCGCGAGGGGCGGCGTCGGCCGGTATACCTGGCGACGGCCTTCCTGGCGGTTCCGTTGCTGGTCGCGGGAACCTTCCTCGCGCCGGTGTCGGTCGGCACCGCCTCGGCCGCCCCACCGGACGAGGTGGCCCCGGCCGCCCATGTCGGTGGCTGCGGCACCGTGCCGGTTCGTTCGTTCAACGTGGTGGCGATCAACGTCGACATCACGGTGAACCGGTTCGGCGACCACGACCCGTGGGGCTTCATGTACGTGCAACGGGAAAAGCTCCCCGAGGTTCGGGCGCAGGAGGCCGCGCTGCGGGCGAACGCGGCGGTCGGCTCGGACGGCAGCGGCGCGAAGGTGTCCACCGGCCTCGGCCAGGACCCGATCCAGCCGCTGATCCTGCGGGCCCGGGTGGGCGAGTGCGTGCAGATCTCGCTCGAGAACCAGCTCACCCAGCCACCACGCTGGGGCCCCGGCATCACCGGGAACCCTGTGGTGACCCAACCCGGTGGGGTGCCGTCGGTCTCGATCGACGTCGCCGGTGTGGCCTTCGACGCCGCGGCCGGTGACGGCGGGCAGGCGGTCGGCAACAACCCGACCAACGTGATGGTGCCACCGGGCGGTTCGCACACCTACCGGTTCTTCCTCGACCCGCTGATGGGCGAGGGGGCCAGGGTGTTCCGCAGCGGCGGCGACTCCACGGAGCTGACCCTGCACGGCCTGTTCGGGGCGATCATCGCCGAGCCGGCCGGGTCGACCTTCCTCGACCCGGACACCGGTGCGGACCGGACGAACGACCGGACGTTCAACAGCTTCTCGGCCATCATCCGGCCGGGCAGCGGCACGGCGTTCCGCGAGTTCGCGATCATGTACCACGAGATCGGCAACGAGATGACCAGCCTGCGGCTGCCGCCGCGGGAGTCTGGCGGCGTGCTTCCGGGCTGCCCCATAGCGAGCGACACTTTCGGGGTCGGTGACCCGTTCCCCATGTCGGACGAGAGTCCGGTGGGCAGCTGCGGCGCCGGTACCGAGAGCTACCGGCCGGGCACCCGGGCGCTCAACTACCGCAGTGAGTCGCACTTCCGCCGGCTGCTGCTGCAGGCGAGCCGCGGGCTGCAGGACCAGGCCTCGATCGACGCGGCCGAGTCGCATGCCTACGGCTCGTACACCAACGGCGACCCGGCGACCCCGATGCCGCGGTCGTACCTCGGTGAGCCGACCAAGATGCGGCTCATGCACGCCGGTGCGTCGACGCTGCACGTGCACCACCTGCACGGCGGTGGAGACCGTTGGCCGTTGAACCCCAACGCGGTGGCCAACAACTTCGCCGGTGGCCTACAGAAGAACCCGCCGAACAACGCCTCGTCGGTGATGCTGGACTCGCAGACCCTCGGCCCGGGCGAGAGCTACGACGCCAGGATCGAGTGCGGAGCCGGCGGCTGCCAGCAGGCGGCGGGCGACTTCCTGTGGCACTGCCACATCGCCCACCACTACATCTCGGGCATGTGGTCGTTCTGGCGGGTGTTCGACACCAGACAGTCCAACCTGGCGGTGATCCCCGGCAGATCGGCACCGCCGACCGCGGTCAACTCGCAGGGCCTGGTCGGCCGGACCATCGAGGGTAGAACCGTCATCGCGTCTGGTACCCCGTCGAGCAGCCAGGTGCTGCTGTCCGATCTGGTCGAGCGCCAGATCCCGCCGCGCGGCGTTCGGCTCAACAACAACGACGCGACGGTGTGGGACTGGCAGCGGACCGGCAACGTGTACCAGGGCGAGCCGGAGACGACGCAGGTCTGGCCGAACTACCAGTCGCCGACACCCGGCGCGAGACCGGAAATCCAGTTCAACCCGAACAACGGGAGGCCGGCCTGGCCGATGCTGAGACCCCATCTCGGCATGCGACCACCGTTCTCCGGAGCGGGGCACACCGGCACCGCCTGGCTGGGCGACACCACGTCGTCGACCAGACCCGACGGCCTGTGTCCGGCCGGCGCCCCGGTGAAGACCTACAACGTCACCGGGATCAGCGTTCCGATCAGGATGACCCACCGGGAGACCGATGCCAACGGCACGGTGTTCGTCCTCAACGAGGAAAAGCAGCGGGTGCTCGACGACGCCAGAAACGGTGTGAAGGCGCCGGATCCGCTGACGATCCGGTCCAACACCGGGGACTGCGTCGCGCTCACCCTCACCAGTGAGATGGATCCGGTCCGGCAGCCCAAGGTGAACATGCACACGCACTTCGTGCAGTTCGACCCACAGAGCTCGGACGGCGTGATCACCGGCTTCTCCTACGAGCAGTCGGTGTACCCCAACCAGTTGGAGGCCCGCACCATCACCACGGCGACGGCGGCCAACGCGACCCAGGTCGCGGTCACCAACGTCACCAACCTGCGGACGGGCATCTTCATCGCCGTCGGCAGCGGGCGGGCGAACATCGAGATCCGCAGGATCACGGCGATCAACGGCACCACACTCACCCTCGACCGTGGGCTCGGTTCCACCCACGCGGCGGGCGAGCCGGTGTCCGTCGAGTTCGTACAGTCCCGCTGGTACTCCGATGTGGACAGTGGAACGGTGTTCTGGCATGACCACGTCAACGGCATCCAGTCGTGGGCGCACGGTCTGTTCGCGGCGCACATCATCGAGCCGCGCGGCTCGACGTACCACAACCCGCAGACCGGTGCCGAGGTCCGCAGCGGCACCATCGTCGACATCCGAACCACCAACACCGTCGGTGGGGGGGTGCGCGGCGCGTTCCGGGAGTTCATGGTCTTCCTGCACAACGGTCGCCGCGGTAGAGCAGAGCTGAACAGAACCGACCTCGGCCGCATAACCCGCAACGCCGGGCAGGAATGCGAGGAAGCCTCGATCAACCTGAGAGCGGAGCCGATCGGCGAACGAACACCGCCGGGCACGAACACCATGCAGAGACAGGAGTTCAGCGGCGCGCAGCTGTGCCGCAACGCGACCAGCCGGGTCAACGATCCGACGGCCGCGAACACGGTGACCGCGACGGTGACCGCGGTCGACCCGTACGTGTTCTCCTCGGTCAAGTACGGGGATCCGCGAACGCCGCTGTTCCGGGCGTACGCCGGTGATCCGGTGGTGATCCGTACGATCGGGCTCGGTGAGCGGATCGAAGCGCTGCGGTTCCAGGGTCACCGGTTCGCCAGAGAGCGGTTCAACAACGATGGTGAACTGGTCGACGCCGCGACCACCGGCATATCGGAACGGTTCGACTACGTCCTGGACGGAGGTGCGGGTGGTCCGGCACGCATGGCCGGCGACTACCTGTACTACAGCACCCGCAACTTCGCCTTCGAATCCGGGGGGTGGGGCATCTTCAGGGTGCACGACCGGCGGCGATCGGACCTGCAGCCGCTGCCGGACCGGACCGCACCGCCGAGCGGGACCGGCTTCCCGCTGTTGACCCCGGCCACCGGTGACACGCAGACGACACCCGGCCCGAACCCGCCGGCTCCGTCGTCGAGCAACGTCACGTCGTCGGCGAACCCGTGCCCGAGCACGGCTCCGACGCGCAGCTACGACGTGTCGGTCTTCAACCAGACACTGCCGACGGCCCCCCAGGCCGATACCAACGGCATCATGTACTCGTTGACGTCCGACATGGCTGCCATCAGAGCCGGCACGAAACGGGCCGAACCGTTGGTGCTGCGGGTGAACCAGGGCGACTGCCTACAGGTGACCCTGCGGAACCAGATCGCGGCCGGCACGCTGTACGGAGGTACCAGAGCCGGGTTCGATCTCGGGAAGTTGTTGTACAACCCGCAGACCTCGGCGGGCACCGCGGTCGGGCTCAACCCCGACACCTCGGTGGCCGCGGGTCAGACGATCACGCTGCGGTTCATGGCCGACCGGCAGCTCGGTACATCGGTGTTCCAGAACCTGGGCAGCACGGCGTCCATGCGGCACGGCGGCTACGGCCAGGTGATCGTGGAACCCCGGGGTGCGACGTGGTTCGACAGTGCCACGGGTGCCCAACTCGGCGCGACGAGGACCGCCAGCCAGGCGATCATCCGGGCGTCGAGTGGGAACTTCCGCGAGTTCAACGTGAGCCTCAGCACCAACGCCCAGCACTTCACCCGAAGTATCCACGAGTACCACGACGTGGTTGCTGGGGCTGGTAAGCCCACGGACTTCCCGATATTCAACACGTTCCCGCTGGCCACCGCGCCGGTGTTCACCAACATCAACTACTCCAGCGCGCCGTTGACGACGCGCCTGGGGTTGACGACGTCGCCACCGAACCCGGACCCCGCCTGGGAGTTCGCGTTCAGCTCGACCCAGTTCGGTGACCCGGCAACGCCGATCTTCCGGGCGAACGCCGGCGATCCGATCGTGATGCGGCTGAGCATCGGCGCTTCCGACAGCTTCCACATGTTCTCCGTCGGCGGGCACATCTTCCCGCAGGACCCGAACATGTGGAACGGCGGAAGCGACCGGCGCTCGCAGTTGCTGCCCACCCGGGCGTTCACGGCGGGTGAGACCGGCGAGATCGAGTTGGTCGGCGGTGCCGGTGGCACCACCCGGGCGACCGGCGACTACCTGTACGGCGACATGCGCCAGGCCTTCGCCGAAGCCGGTGCGTGGGGCATCTTCCGGGTGCTTCCGGCCGGGTCGCCAGGCCTCGGCGGACTCTGATGATCAGGCTCTGGTAGCCAGAAAGGAGGTTCGATGCCTCGGCTACTCGCCCGGCTGGGCGTGCTGCTCGCCGTGTCGTTCGGACTGATCGTGGGCACCGGTTCGGTTGCCGGCGCACACGTCACCGTCCACTCCGACGACGCGGTACAGGGTGGTCACGCGGAGATCGCCTTCCGGGTGCCGAACGAGAGCGACACCGCCAGCACGGTGAAGCTACAGGTGGCGTTCCCGACCGATCTGCCGATCGCCTCGGTGTCCGTCCTGCCGCATCCCGGATGGATCTACCGGGTCGGCAAGCGGACCGATGCGGTCAGCGAGATCGAATGGAACGCCGTCGGTCCGGACACGGCCGTCAAGCCGGGCGAGTACGAGGTGTTCCGAATTGTCGCTGGTCCGCTGCCCACGACCGACCGGCTGGTCTTCAAGGTCGTCCAGACCTATGCCGACGGCGAAGTGGTGCGGTGGATCGACGAGCCGGTGACGAACGGGCCGGAGCCGGAGCATCCCGCGCCGGTTCTGGTCATCGCCGCCGGCGGCTCCGCCGATGCGGTTGCACACGCCGGCCACACCGTGGCGGCGTCCGCATCGGCGGGCGGAGCACCTTCGAGCGCCACGTTCTGGGTGCTCGCGGTCACCACCACGGTGGCCGTGCTGGTCGCGCTCTTGGCGGTGGTGCTGGCCATGCGGACCGCTCGGCGTGGAAGGGGTGATGAGGCACCGGCCTAGGTCGGGCACCCCGCCCGAGTTGGGGCCCCGGACCCCGTGCGGTCCGGGGCCCCATTTTCAGCGCAGCGTAACCGACTTACCACATCGGGTAATCGATATTTTTGCTCGACATGCACAAAGCAGTATGCATGATCGCACTTGCGACTCCGGCGGATTATCATATGCGAACCGACGGTTTGTGCGAGGTGCGCTGTGGTGGCTGTTAAGCCAGACTTACCACCGGGTGAGCGGATTCGGTTGTATCGCAGGCGGATCGGGCTGACACAGGAGCAATGTGCGCAGCTCAAGGGCTGCACGGTCTCGGCGTGGCGAAAATGGGAGTCCGGGGAACGGCAGGTGGCCGCGTTCTCCGACTGGATCGAGATCGCGCGCATCCTGCGGGTCCGGGATCTGTACAAGCTGACCGGTCTGCCGGTGGGCGAACTGCCGGAGGAGCCCGCCGGACACGAGACCGTGCCGGCGATCCGGGCGGCCATGGTGTCGTTCGATCCCCGGCTCACCGGGCCTCCCGATGTCGAACGGCTCGGCACCGCGGTACGGACGGCGTGGGGGATCTGGCAGGAGCGCCGGCCGTTCAACCAGGTCGGCGCCATGCTGCCGGATCTGATCACCGAGGTGCGGGCGACGATTCCGGTGGTGGACGGGCCGGAGCGGGCGAGCCTGTTGCGCAGCGCGTCGATGCTGTACTTCCTGACCCGGGCGTTCACCAAGCGGGTGCGCGCGCACGACGTGTCGCTGCTGGCGGCCGATCGCGCGATGGCGGCGGCGATCAAGGCCGACGATCTGGACTTCAAGGCCGCGTCGGCGTGGAACCAGGGGATGATCCTCGCCGAGCAGGGGCATACCGAGGTGGTCGCCGACCTGGCCAGGGGCGCCGCCGCCGAGTTGGAGCCGACCCTGGCGGACGCCCCGATCCAGCGGATGAGCATCTTCGGTGCCCTGCACCTGCTGCGCGCACTGCAGTGCGCGCGGTTGGGCGATGAGCACGGGGTGGCGTGCGCCTTGGAGGTCGCCGATCGGGTGGCGGCGAAGGTGGGGGAGCGCAACGACTTTCGGACCGTGTTCGGCCCGACCAATGTCGGTATCCATCGGGTGCGGCTGGCTGTGGAGCTGTCCCGGCCGGGTGAGGCGATCCGGGCGGGACAGCAGTGTGATGTGAGCAAACTGCCCAGTGTGGAGCGGCGGTTCTCCTACTACGTGGAGCTGGCCCGGGCGTACGGCATCCGCGGCGAGGATGTGGCGGCGGTGCACATGCTGCTGCGTGCGGAGCGCGAGTCCGCTGACGAGCTGCGGTTCAACGTCGAGGTGCGGTCGATGGTGCGGGAGTTGCTGCGCCGGGAGAGCTCGTTGACCCGATCGGACCTACGGCCCTTGGCCGATCGGATGGGTGTGCTCGTACAGTGATTTTTTTTGTACCTAGGAGGTACCCCAGGCAGGGGTAGGGGTACGCCCGGTGGCGCATCGTGCTACCACGGATCGTGGTAGTTACCTTCGAGTAACCTGCTTAGGTAGCAATCATCCGATCATCTGAGGGGGATCAGACGATCGGACCCCGGAAACTCAACGAAGCGGGCGACGAGCACGTATGTGTTGGGTGGCCGTGGTTTCTCCTGGCGCTCGGGGCCGAACGGGATTGGAGAGCGCAGTGCCGATCATCAGCGGTTCGGGTTCCCGTGCGCCTGTTCGGCGAGCGTGGTGGCGTTGTGGTGACACGATGTTGAGCCTGGGTTTCGACTGCTGGACCGTGGGTCCCGTGCCTGGTATCGGGCTGCCGGGTGGGGCTGGGCGTCGGTTCGGCCAGCAGCGATCCGTGGTCGGCAACGGTCCCGACTCTCGATAGCTGTTCAATATCCGCTCTGGTCATAGCCGGTCTCCGTAGGTGTGGGATGGCTGGTGCTGTTCGCGTATGCACATGAGGTAGGGAAGGTGTTGTTTTGATGCGCCGCCGCGGTTTGTCGAGACGGGAGTTTTTGGGTGGCGTGGTGGTGTTGGGGGGTGGCGGTCTGGTTTTGGGGGGATGTTCGTCGCCGGTGGCGCCGCCGGAGTCGGGGCCTGGGGGCGGAGGTGGCCGCGGTGGTGGGCCTCGGGCGGGGTTACCCGATATCGAGGGCGCCGAGGTTGTCCTCGATCCGGCTCGGTTCCCGAAGGCGTTTCGGGAGGCGCCTGAGCTGGCGAAGTTGGTGGCGGAGGGGAAGTTGCCGCCGGTGGACCAGCGGGTCGGTTCGGATCCGTTGGTGTTGAAGCCGGTGCATGGGGTGGGTCGGTACGGGGGGCAGATTCGTCGCGGTTTCATCGGGCAGTCCGATTTTCAGAATGCGGTGCGGTTCTGTTCGGGTCCGGACAGTTTGTTGTACTGGGATTACCGGTTTGAGAAGTTGGTGCCCAATATCGCTCGCGGGTTCGAGTTGAGCGAGGACGGTCGGGTGCTGACGTTGCAGCTGCGCAAGGGGATGAAGTGGTCTGACGGTCAACCGTTGACCGCTGATGACATCGTGTTCTGGTTCACCAGTGTGGCCAGCAGCCGTGAGGTGGGCACCGGGTCGTCGTCGATGAAGATCGGCGGCCAGGACGTCAAGGTGGAGCGGGTCGACGAGTTCACCGTGCGGTATGTCTCGCCGGCGCCCAATCCGTTGTTGCCGCAGCGAATGGCCGGGTCGTCGGATATCGCGGGGATGGCCGGGAACGCGCATCTGGGTGGCGGCGGGTTCATGCCCAAGCACTACCTGTCGCAGTTCCATCCGGAGTACACCTCGATGGACGCGGCGAACAAGTTGGCCGCGGATGCCGGGTTCAAGGGGTGGGCGGCGTACTTCCGCAATCAGGCCTCGTGGCATCGCAACCCGGCGTTGCCGGTGGTGACGCCGTGGGTGCTGACCCGGCCGATCAGCAACCCGCCGTGGGAGTTCGGGCCGAACCCGTACAGCATCTGGGTGGATCACGAGGGCAATCAGCTGCCCTACATCAGCAAGATCACCATGGGCAACATCGAGAACACCGAGGTGCTCGGTCTGCGCGCGGCTGCGGGTGACTACGACGTGCAGGACCGCGGCCTTGGTGTGACGAACCTGCCGGTGCTGTTGGAGAACGAGAAGAAGAGCGCGTACACGATCCACCGGGCGCCGTCCACCGAACTGGACTGTGGGCTGCGGTTGAACCTGGCCTATGAGCAGGACAAGGAGCTCGGTGAGCTGATCCGCACGGTGGAGTTCCGCCGGGCGCTGTCGCTGGGGATCGACCGCGGTCAGGTCAACGAGGCGTTCTTCCTCGGCACCTGCACGCCGTCGGCGACGATGGTGGCCGAGGGCAGCATCTACGATCCCGGCCCGGAGTGGCACACCAAGTGGGCCACCTACGACGTGGCGCAGGCCAACACGCTGCTCGACGGGCTGGGCCTGACCGCCAAGGATGCCGAGGGCTACCGGCTGCGCAAGGACGGTGCCGGCCGGATCCGGCTGGACTTCCAGGCCTTCTCCAACTTCGCCGACTTCGTCGGGGTGGGCGAGATGGTCAAGCGGCAGTGGCAGCAGATCGGGATCGATCTCAACGTGGCCTCGGTGGAGGGCAGCCTGCTCACCCAGCGGGCCAACTCGAACCAGCTGATGCTGTCCTGCCAGCAGGTCGGCAGCGACGACCCGTTCCTGCGGCCCGAGGCCTTCCTGCCCACGGTCACCACCGGCTTCCCCGGCATGATCGGCATCCCCTACGCCCAGTGGTTCGCCTCCGGCGGGGCGCAGGGCAAGGAGCCACCGGAGTCACTGCGCCTCAAAGAGGCCATGGCCCTCTACGACAAGGGCCAGATGGAACCCGACGAGGCCGAGCGGATCCGGATCGGCAAGGAAATCTACAAGCTGCACGCCGACCAGGTCTGGTCCATCGGCCTTGTCGGGTTCGGGCTGTCCGCCAACGGCGTCTACCTCACCAGCAACAAGCTCCGCAACGTCCCGGCCCGCGTCGTCAACTCCCAAACCATGAAGAGCCTCAACAACACCTACCCCATGACGTACTACTACGAATAACGTCCACCAAGGACGGTGACACACACCAGTGCTGAACTACATCGGCCGACGGCTCGCCCTGGGACTGTTCACGGTCTGGGCGGTGTCGGTGCTGAGCTTCCTGATCATCCAACTACCACCGGGCGACTTCGCCACCACCCGGCTCGCCGAGTTGGCCGCGAGCGGCAACACCTCGGCGATCTACGAGGCGGAGCGGCTGCGTGCCGAGTACGGGCTCGACCAGCCGGTGTTCGTGCAGTACTTCACGTGGATAGGCCAGGTCCTGCAGGGTGACTTCGGCATGTCCCTCGATTGGAATCGGCCGGTCGCCGACGTGATCGGCGACCGGCTGGTTCTCACGATGGTGGTCTCCGTCGCGGCGATCATCTTCACCTGGGCCGTGGCGCTGCCGATCGGCATCTACTCCGCCGTGCGGCGGTACTCCTTCGGCGACTACGCGCTGACCTTCTTCGGTTTCCTCGGCCTCGCGATCCCGAACTTCCTGCTCGCGCTCATCCTGATGTACTTCGGGTTCGCCGTGTTCGACGCCAATGTCGGCGGTCTGTTCTCGGCCGAGTACGAGACCGCGGGGTGGAGCTTCGCCAAGGTCTGGGATCTGTTCAAGCACCTGTGGATCCCGGCGATCGTGCTCGGTCTGGCCGGGACCGCGCAGCTGGTCCGCATCATGCGGGCAAACCTGCTGGACGAGCTGAAGAAGCCCTACGTGATCACGGCAACGGCCAAGGGGCTGACCGAGCGCAAGGCGATCAGCAAGTACCCGGTGCGGGTGGCGCTCAACCCGTTCGCGAGCTCCATCGGGTTCCTGTTCCCGCAGATCGTCTCCGGCGCCATCGTGGTGTCGATCGTGCTCAGCCTGCCGACCGTCGGCCCGTTGCTGCTGCGGGCGTTGCAGGCCCAGGACATGTTCCTGGCCGGCGCGATCGTGCTGCTGATCGGAGTGATGACCGTGATCGGCACGCTGATCTCCGACCTGGTGCTCATGTGGCTCGACCCGAGGATCCGGCATGGCCGATAGTGCTACCGCCGTCGCGACCGCGGCGCAGGACGAGGAACGGATCTCCGTCGCCAGCCAGCGCCAGCTCATCTGGTGGCGGTTCCGCAAGCACAAGTTGGCGATGGTGGGCGCCATCGTCGTGTTGCTGTTCTACCTCGTGGCGCTGTTCGCCGACTTCCTGTCCACATCGGACCCACACGCGTCCGAGGGCCAGCGGTCGCTGATGCCGCCGCAGCAGGTGCACTGGTTCGACGGCGGGTTCTCCCCGCACGTCTACGCGGTGCGGGGTGAGCGGGACCCGATCACGCTGCAGCGGACCTACGTGGTCGACCCGACCCAGAAGATCCCGGTCACCCTGTTCGCCAAGGGCTACGAGTACGAGTTCCTCGGCCTGTTCACCACCGACATCCACCTGATCGGAACCGAGGGGGCCAGGGCCGAGGACACCCTGTTCCTGTTCGGCACCGACCAGCAGGGCCGGGACATCTTCTCCAGGCTGATCCACGCCACCCGCACGTCGATGCTGATCGGCCTCGCCGGCGTGGCGCTGTCCATCCTGCTCGGGGTGGTGCTCGGCGGGATCTCCGGATACTACGGCGGAGCGGCGGACACGGTCATCCAGCGCACGATCGAGATTCTGCGCTCGATCCCCACGATTCCCCTGTGGATGGGCCTTGCCGCGGCGATGCCCAAGGACTGGAGTGTGAACCAGGTCTACTTCGCGCTCACCCTCATCCTGTCGGTGATCGGCTGGACCGAGCTCGGCCGGGTGGTGCGCGGCCGGATGATGCAGATCCGCAGCGAGGACTTCGTGACCGCGGCCGAGCTGGTGGGCGGCCGCCCGAGACGGATCATCTTCAAGCACATGGTGCCGTTGTTCGCCAGTCACATCATCGCGGCGACCACGCTGGCACTGCCCCTGATGATCGTGGCGGAGACGTCGCTGTCCTTCCTCGGACTCGGACTGCGTCCGCCCGCGATCTCCTGGGGCGTCATGCTGCAACAGGCCCAGAACGTGCAGGCGGTGGCGCTGTACCCGTGGATGCTGCTGCCCGTGCTGCCGGTGGTCGCGGTGATCCTCGCGTTCAACTTCCTTGGTGACGGTTTACGAGATGCGGCGGACCCTTATGACCTCTAGTGATGTCGCGGTGGTCGAACCCACCAGCACACCCATTGATGACACCACCCTGCTGTCAGTGCGCAACCTGAAGACGCACTTCCTCGCCGACGAGGGCACCACCCGGGCCGTCGACGGGGTCAGCTTCGACGTATCGGCGGGAAAGACGCTCGGCGTGGTCGGCGAGACCGGCTGCGGGAAGAGCATCACGGCCCGGTCGCTGCTCGGCATCGTCTCGCCGCCCGGCAAGATCATCGAGGGCGAGATCCTGCTCCGCAGGGACGAGGGCTGGGTGGATCTTGCCAAGCTGCCGACCAACGGGCCGCAGCTGCGCCAGGTCCGGGGCGGCGACATCGGCCTGGTGTTCCAGGAGCCGATGAGCTCGTTCAGCCCGGTGCACACCATCGGCAACCAGATCACCGAGGCGGTGCGGCTGCACACCGGGCTGCCCAAGCAGCAGGCCGAGCAGCGGACCCTCGAGCTGCTCAAGATGGTCGGCATTCCCCGGCCCCAGGGGGTGACCAACGAGTTCTCCTGGCAGTTGTCCGGCGGCCTGCGGCAGCGCGCGATGATCGCGATGGCGCTGGCCGGCGAGCCCCGGCTGCTGATCGCCGACGAGCCGACGACCGCCCTGGACGTCACCACCCAGGCCCAGATCCTCGAGCTGATCCGCGGCCTGCAGCGGCAGACCGACATGGCGATCATGCTGATCACCCACGATCTCGGTGTGATCGCGGAGATGGCCGACGAGGTGCTGGTGATCTATCTGGGCCGGGTGGTCGAGAAGGGCCCGGTCGAGCAGATCTTCGCCGCGCCGCGCCATCCCTACACCCGCGCGCTGCTCGCCTCGATCCCCGGCGTGCACACGACTGCCCGCGGGACGCTGCCGACGATCTCCGGCTCGATCCCGCACCCGTTCAACCGGCCGGCGGGGTGCGCGTTCCACACCCGCTGCCGGCATTCGCTGATGGACGTGTGCGACGCCCTCGAACCGGCCACCGAAGAGGTCAGCCCGGGTCATGAGGTGACCTGTCACCTGTACGACAACACGATCCCGGGCGCGATACCGCTGCCGATCGTGGAACTGCACACTCCCGAACCGGTTGTCACCGACATTCCGGACCGGACCCGGCTGGAGCTGCCGAAGCTGCTGGAAGTGCGAAAGCTGACCAAGTTCTTCCCGATCCGCGGCGGGATGCTCGGTCGGGTGCGGGCCCGGGTGCGCGCCGTGGACGAGGTCACCTTCGACCTGCGCGAGGGCGAGACGCTCGCGCTGGTCGGCGAGAGCGGATCGGGCAAGACCACGACCGCCCGCGCGATCCTGCGGGCGCTCGATCCCGACTCCGGCCAGATCCTGTTCCGCAAGTCCGACGACTCAATGGTGGATCTGGCGAAACTGTCCCGAAAGCAGGTCCGCCCGCTGCGCTCCGAGCTGCAGATGATCTTCCAGGACCCGTACTCGTCGCTGAACCCGCGGATGACCGTGCTGGACATCATCGCCGAGCCGTTGCTGGTCAACCGGGTCGGCACCAAGTCCGAGCGCGTCGACCGGGTGGCCGAGCTGCTCAAGCTCGTCGGGTTGCGGCACGAGTACATGCGCCGCTTCCCGCACGCCTTCAGCGGCGGCCAGCGCCAGCGCATCGGCATCGCCCGCGCGCTCGCGCTCAACCCGCGTCTGGTGGTGGCCGATGAGCCGGTCTCGGCGCTGGACGTCTCGGTGCGCGCGCAGATCCTCAACCTGTTGATGGAGCTTCAGGACCGGCTCGGCCTGACCTACCTGTTCGTCTCGCACGACCTGTCCGTGGTCAAGCACATCAGCGACCGGATCGCCGTGATGTACGTGGGCCAGGTGGTCGAGCTCGGCGGCCGGGACGAGCTGCTCAGCAACCCGCGTCACCCGTACACCTCGACCCTTCTGGCCGCGGTGCCGCGACCGGACCCGACCGCCCGGATGACGTTCACCCCACCTCGGGGCGAGGTCGCCGACCCCACCAACCCACCAAGTGGCTGTTACTTCCATCCCCGGTGTCCGTTCGCCGTCGACGTCTGTCGCACCGAACGGCCGGTCTGGCAGGAGGTCAGCCCCGGCCGCAGGGTTCGCTGCCACCGGGCCGCCGAGCTCGATCTCCCCGGTATCGGTGCCGCCTGATCCAGCAGCATGGGGTGTCGGACGATCTCGCCCACACCAGCGGGAGGCCCCGGGCGACCCTTCCCGGGGCCTCCCCCTCACCCTGCGGAGGGTCAGGAAGCGGTACAGGAACCGAGGGTCGGAGCCGACCAGGTGCCGTTGGCCATGACCGTGAAGCCGAACGTCGTCGAGGCGCCGGCGGCCAGGTTGCCGTTGCCGTTGGGACGCATGGTCATCACGTTGCCGCTGGTGTCCCAGCTCGGTGAGCCGTTCCAGGTGGCGGAGACCTGCTGCGGGGGCGTCACGGTGACCGTGGTGGTCCAGCCGTTGATCGCGGAGCTGCCGGCGCGGACGGTCACCTGACCGTTGAAGCGGTCGCCCCAGCGCTGGGTCTCGGTGTAGCTGACGGTGCACCCGCCGCCACCGCCACCGCCACCGCCGCCACCGCCGGGGGTGCCGCCGAGCGCGGTGAGCACGGAGTTGTAGGCGGCCTTCTTGTTGTAGTTGCCGTCGAACAGCAACGGGGTGCCGCCGGAGCGCCACGAGTACTTGTCCGTCACGCCCCAGACGGTGATGCCGGTGCACCGGGAGACGGCCAGGCAGGCATCGACGACGGTGCGGTAGTTGTTGGCCTGGCTGGTGCCGGAGCCTTCGATGTCCAACTCGGTGATCTGCACGTCGACGCCGAGGTTGGCGAAGCGCTGCAGGTTCTGCCGGTAGTCGGACGGAACCGGGGACTGGGCGTTGAAGTGGGACTGGAACCCCACGCAGTCGATCGGCACGCCGCGGTTGCGGAAGTCCTGCACCATGGCGAACACCGCGTTGCTCTTCGCGTTGGCGCCGTCGGTGTTGTAGTCGTTGTAACAGAGCTTGGCGGTCGGGTCGGCGGCGCGCGCGGTGCGGAACGCCTCCTCGATGAACCCGTTGCCGAGCCGGTCCTGGAACGGCGAGGAGCGCCGGGCGCCGCTGCCGCCGTCCTGGAACGCCTCGTTGACCACGTCCCACGAGTGGATCCGGCCCTGCCAGTGCCGCATCACGGTGGTGATGTGGTTGTTCATCGCCGAGCGCAGCTGCGTGGTGCCCAGCCCGGAGACCCACCCGGGCAGTTGGGAGTGCCAGACCAGCGTGTGGCCACGGATCCGCATCCCCCGGCTCTGCGCGTGGCTGGTGATCCGGTCGGCGTTGCCGAAGTTGAACGAGCCCTGGGACGGCTCCAGCGCGTCCCACTTCATCTCGTTCTCCGGGGTGACGCTGTTGAACTCGGCGTTCAACGTGTTCACGTAGTCCGATTCGTTGAGCCGGTTGGCGGCGACCGCGGTGCCGAAGTACCGGCCGCGTTCGGCCGCACTGGCACCCAGAGTGGTTGCGGCGCTGGCGGTTCCGGCCAACGCGACCAGGCCGGCGGCCACGAACGCCCCGACCACGCCGAACACGAGCAGGTTTCTGCCGTGCGAGCGCACGCTCCCACGACTGCGGGGGAGGTTGTTGATCATTGCTGCCCTTCCTTGGCAAGGCGCGCGCCGCCGCGACACTGAGCGACGGCGGGTGACATTCGGCAACATTCATTCGGAGTATGCCCGCAGCCGGCGCGTTACGTCAACGACAGACTACCGAAACATTTTCGGTAGCTGGATGCACAATCGGCCGCCCGTACATGGGAACATGCGACGGCTGGTGAATTGATGCGGCTGATCGGCTGCGGTGGTGACCGAAAATTTCGGAAGATATTCCGGAATGTTGGTCTCGAGGCCAGGATCCGGTGCGGCCGGCCGAAACCGTCGGTGGACGCTGCTAGGTTGCGGCCATGGAGTTCAAATTGGAGCTTGTCCTGGTGCCGGTGTCCGATGTGGACAATGCGATCGCGTTCTACCGGGACCAGGCCGGGTTCAACCTCGACCACGACCACACCGTGAGCGACGAGCTGCGCTTCGTCCAGCTGACCCCGCCGGGTTCGCCCTGCTCCATCGCCGTGGGCAAGGGCATCACCGAGGCGCCGCCCGGTACCGCGCCGGGGCTGCAACTGGTGGTCGCCGACATCGACGCGGCCCGGGCCGAGCTGGCCGGCCGGGGCGTCGCGGTCACCGAGGTCACCCGAGGCCCGGGCGGGGCGTTCGTCTACTTCGCCGACCCGGACGGCAACCGCTGGTCGCTGCAGCAGATATCGCGCTGAACACCCATGCCGCTCAACGGGTCTCCTTGAGTCCGTAGGCGCGGACCAGGGTCTGCTCGACGGCATTGCCGGCCGCGTCGGTCGCGCGCACCCGCAGCGACACCGCACCGGCGGTGTCGCTCGCGGCGGGATGCCACACCGAAGCGAGGTAGGAGCCGTTCGGCAGCCCCCGTAGGAGGATCTCCGTCCAGGTCTTGCCGTCGTCGAACGACGCCCACGCCTGCGTCTGGCGGATCGGCGGTCCGGCCGCGCCCGGAACGTGGTCCACGGTGATCGTGAACCCGTACCGGGTCAGATCGGGCGCCTGGTTCAGCAGATCCAGGCCCAGCCGATAGTCCACCTGCAGCAGCGGCGGGCGCTCCTGTTCGCCGTCCGGCGGTGGGGCGGAGGCGAACGTCCACGTGGTGCTGGTCTGCGTGGCGTAGCGCGACCACGGCGTCGCGCGCTTCGCGTCCAGGGACAGCCGGTAGGTGGCCGGGGAGTCCAGCGCCGGGAACGTGCCGATCGGCGGCGCGGTGTTCTCGGTCAGCAGCTCCGATCCGGCGAACAGCCGGGTCCGGTACTCGTCGCCCGCGGTGTGCCAGCCGTAGTGCCCGCCGGAGTCGGAGAACGGGAACAGCGCGATGTCGAACTGGTTGCCGGTGCGGCTCACCTGCGTGTCGGCCAGTGCCGAGGCACCCGGCCGGGACGGCCGGCCGAACCACTGCTCGGTCAACCGTTCGTCGCCCGCATAGCGGACGTAGGAGCTGTCGAACTCACCGTCGAACGGCGCGTGCGCCCAGGTGATGTGCCACCACCGCGTGTCGTTGGCCGACACGTGGTACACGCGGTGCAACGGCCGCGGCACGTCCCGGGCGAACCCGACCGAGAACGTCGGCCACGGCCGGGAGATGTGCCGCACGTCGGACCCGGTCATGCCGGTCGCGTCCGCGGTGTACCGGGTGTCGATCCGCGCCGTGTTCGCCGGCCCGATCGGGTACCGCAGCGACTCCGGGATCCGCTGCTTCTCCGGGAGCAGCAGATCGTAGAAGTACGGGCTGACCGCCGTGCCCGTCACCTCCACCTCGACCGGGCCCCGCCGCAACAGCTCCACCAGCGCCAGACCGGGCTCCTGCTCGATCGTCATCCCGTGGATCGAGACCTCGCCGGGGTTTCCGGCCCCGGCCAGCAGCAGTCCCGGCCGGTTGTTGAAGATCAGCACCCCCCACGCCCCCGCGGCGGTCGCGTTGGCCACCTTCGCGGCGAAGGTCAGCTCACCCCGCGAGATCAGCGCGATCCGGCCGCGCACGTCCTTGCCCGCGTAGTCCTCCGGCGCGCCCAACCCGACATAGACCAGCGGCAGCGTGTGCCGGCCGTCCACCGGCACCGCGTTGGTCATCGGCTCCGGGCGCAGCGCGATCACCTGCGGCGCGGTCACCTTCGCCAGCAGCGGCGGCGCCACCAGATCCCACTTGGAGTAGAACTCGAAGTTTCCCTTGGTCACCGTGGCGGTGGGGGAGGCGTAGCCGCGCCGGATCGGCGGGCTCAGCGTGAACGAGCTGTGGAAGTTCCGGTCGCCCAGATCCCGGTGGTAGGACACGGTGAACGTGGCCGGAGCGGTCGCCAGCGGGGTCTGCGGCAGCACCTCGTTGGCGGCCCGGGCATCCAGCGTGACCGACCGGTCGCCGGTGATCTCCAACTGTGGATCGGCGACCGTGGCCACCTCCAGCGCGAACGTGTTGCCGGTGTCCGCCGTGGCCAGGTAGCCGACCAGGTTGTAGGTGCCCGGCCGGACCCGGAAGGTCACCGTGGAGCTGTCCACCGAGTAGAACTTCTGGGAGAAGGACCCGGTGGCCAGCTCCCACAGCTCGACGAAGCTGATCACCGCCGCCGGCCGGCCGTCCCGGGAGATCCCGGACACGGTCAGGTTGTACATCTCCGGTTCGACGTAGGCGCCAACCGAGGTGGTCACCACCAGGTCGCCCGCGGTCGCCACCAGGTGGCCGCCGAACAGGTTCAGCGCTCCCGCCGCCGGGTCGACGGTCACCGTCACCTCCGCCGAGCCACCGGCCGGTACCGTCACGTTCGGCCGGCTCAGCGTGAACATCCCGGCCGGCGGGGCCGAACCGTCCTTTCCGGACAGTCGCAGCGTCAGGTCGAGGGTGACCTCGGTCGCTGAGTCGTTGGTGTAGGTGACGGTTCGCGGCACCGGCTGCTGACCGGTGTGCGGGAACGGGAAGAAGCCGAGGCTCACCGTGCCGGGACTGGCGTACACCGCCTGCCGGTGGGCGCGCGCCACGTCCAGCCGCCCGGCGCCCTGCTGGTACACCGACTGCCCGGAGTGCGTGCGGGCCGTGCTGATCAGCGTGTTCTTGAGCTGCTGGTTGGTGTAGCCGGGGAACCGCTGCGCCAGGATCGCCGCCGCGCCGGCCACGTGCGGCGTGGCCATCGACGTTCCGGACAGTTCCTGGTAGGTGCCGTCCACGATCGGACCGAGGTTGGTGCCGGCCGCCCGCGCGGCGACGATGCTCACGCCCGGCGCCGTCAGGTCCGGCTTGATCGCGAAGTCGCCGGTCCGCGGGCCCCGGCTGGAGAACCCGGCCAGCGCGTCCCGTTTGTCCACCGCGCCAACGGTGAGCGCCTCGTCGGCCCACCCGGGGCTGGCGATGGTGGACTCGCCGTTGCCCAGGTTCCCGGCCGCCACCACGATGAGCATGCCGGTCGACCGGCTGATCGCGTTCACCGCCTCGATCAGCGGGTCGTTTTCGCCGGTGGCCGGGGAACTGGTGCCCAGGCTCATGTTCGCCACGTCGGCGCCCTGGTCGGCAGCCCACTCCAGACCCTCGATGATCTGGTCGAACGTGCCGGAACCGAAGCTGTTGAGCACCTTCGCGTTGATCAGCGCGGCCCCGGGTGCGACGCCCTTGCGCGCGGTCGGCGCGCCCTCGCCGGTGCCCGCGACGATCGAGGCGACATGCGTGCCGTGCCCGAAATGATCGGCCGCGTCCGCGTCGTCGGAGAAGTTGGCCTCGGCGATCACCTTGCCCTGGTCCAGATCCGCGTGCGTGGCGTCGATCCCGGTATCCAGCACGGCCACCCGGACGCCGGTGCCGTCGTGCCCGGCCGCCCACGCCGCCGGCGCGCCGACCTGCGGCACGCTTTCCGCCAGGTTGACGTTCGCCCTGCGGTTGAGCCAGATCTTCCGCACATCGGCACCGGCGAGCAGGGTCTGCCAGAACGTGCCGGCGCTGTCCTTGTGCGCCAGCACCGATCGGGCGCCGATGCTCTCCAGCGCGAACCGGGCGGAGCTGCCGGCCGGCGCGGCGGCCGCGACCGCACCGGGCGGGTACTGCACGATCAGCGGAATGTCCTTGCTGGCCCCGTCGGCGTAGCCGTTGTCCACCAGCGCGGTCACATTGAACAGCTGTGGGTCGAGCTTTCCGTTGGCCAGCAAGGGCATCGCGTCCGACGGCAGCACATGGAGGTCGCCACCGGCCCGCCGGCTGGCGTAGCTGATGTTCTCCCGCCCGGCGCTCGGCAGCACGGTGGCCGCGGCGTTGCCGTCGGAGTGCCGGCGTAACTCGACCACGTCACCGGTGATCAGCGTGACCCGGTTGCGGGCCACGCTGATCACCGGTTCGGGCCGGTTCTCGGTCTGCGCGCCGACCGGGACGGGGACCGTGAGAGCGGCGGTGACGGAGATTCCCAGCGCGGCCGCGACGAACCTCAGCATTCTTCGACCCTCGCACAGCCGGGCCGGCGACTACAACCCGTCAGGCGGCCGTTACTCCGGCGCCACCCCTAGGTAGGCCGTTGTCGATCTTCCCGGGCAGACCGCGATCGTCGACATCGGACCTAGGGGTTATTGGGGACCTTGGACCCTGCCACGGAACGGCGGGGTGGTGGATTCTCGGTTCGGTCACCCGGGGCGGCCGGATCCGCAGCAGGCCATGGTCAGCCAGCGCGGACGCCGCAGCACCGGTCCGCCTCGGGCGACTGGTTCCTCAGTCCTCCAACGCGCGTCGGGCCGCGGCGGCCCGGATTCGCGCGATCCGGGCACCGGCGAGCAGACCGGCGACGGCGACCAGCCCGATCGTGCCGATCAGCCGGTTGACGTTGACCGCCGGCTCCCAGTGCACGTTCCCGTCCTTGATGACGAACGCTCCGGCCGGCCGGGCGACCACGCCGAACCCGCCGCCGCGGCCCTGCTGCCCGTTCTTGTCCCGGCCGTCACCGCCCCCGCCGCCACCGGTGATGGTCGCCGCGGGGATCACGATGACCCCGTCCTTCTCGTAGGGCTCGGCGAAGACCATCCTGGCCTCCAGCGACTCCTTCGCCTTGGCGATCAACTCATCGAGCGTCATTGGCAGAGCCTATGAGCACGGCGGCCGATCCGGCCGGCCGGGCGAGCCTGATCACCGCAAGTCCGGGGAACTCCGCCGGCCGGTGCGTGACGATCAGCGCGGCCCGGTTCGCGGTCAGCTCCGCGAGGTCGGCGGCCAGCTCGGCGGCGGTGGCCCCGTCCAGATGCGCGGTCGGCTCGTCGAGCACCAGGAACGGGCGGTCGGCGAGCAGCGCCCTGGCCACCCCGATGCGCGCCCGTTCGCCGCCGGAGACCGCGGTGCCGTGCGCGCCGAGCGCGGTGTCCAAGCCGTGCGGCAGGCTGTCCAGCCAGCCGCCGAGCCGGGCCCGGTGCAGCGCCGCGCGCAGTTCGCCGTCGCCGGCGTCGGGCCGGGCCAGCCGCAGGTTCTCCCGCAGTGTGCTGTCGAACAGGTGCGTGTCCGGGCCGCACCAGGCGATCCGGGCCCGCACCGCGTCCGGCGCGGCGTGCCGGGTGTCCACCGTGTCCAGCGTGATCCGCCCGGCGGACGGGTCGAGGTTGCGCAGTACGGCGGCGATCGCGGTGCTCTTGCCGGAGCCGGACGGGCCGGTGAGCACCGCGCCCCGGTGGGCGTCGAGCCGAAAGCCCAGTCCGGTCAGGGCGTCGGTGGGCGCGCCGGGCCAGCGCACCGCGAGGCCGGCCGCGGCCAGCCGGCTGGCTCCGGAGACGTCCCGGGGGACCGCGGGTTCGGCCACCGGGGTGGCGGTGGCGTCCAGCTCGGCCAGCCGGCGCGCGGACCGGCTGGCGCCGAGCAGCCGGGCCGCGGCCTCCGGCAGCCCGGCGACCAGCTCGGCGGCGGCCAGCGGGGTGAGCGCGAGCACGGCCAGCTCCGGCCCGGCGATCCGGCCGGCGCGCAGTGCGGCGATGCCGAGCACCAGGCAGCCGACCGTGCTGGCGCCGATGGCCATGGTGGCCACCGCGCTGCCGGCGCCGCGAGCGGTCGCCGACCGGCGCAGCGCCCGGGTCAGCGCGGTTCCGGCGGCCCGCACGGCCGCGTGCCGGCGGCCGGTGGCGCCGAAGGCGATCAGGTCGGGCGCGGCGGCGAGCAGCTCGAGGGTGCCGGCCGAGACCTCGGCCCGCAAGGACGCGGTGCGCCGCTCGGCGTCCCGGGCGGTCAGCGCCGACAGCGCCGGGGCGAGCAGCCCCGCGAGCAGCAGCCCGGCGGCGACGACCAGCCCGGCCGCGGGCAGCAGCAGCCCGATGCCCACCGTGATGCCGGCCGCGACGGCGGCGGCCGACGCGGCCGGGACCAGCGCGCGCACCAGGACGTCCTGCTGGCTGTCCACATCGGACACCAGCCGGTTGAGCAGGTCGCCCCGGCGCATCCGGGCGGTGACCGCCGGTCCGATCCGGACCAGCGTGGTCCACACCCGGACCCGCAGGTCGGCCAGCGCGCGCAGCGCCACGTCGTGCGAGAGCAGCCGTTCGGCGTACCGCAGCACACCCTTGGCCAGGCCGAAGGTGCGCACCGCGACGATCGCGACCATCAGGGTGAGCACCGGCGGGTGCAGTGCGGCGGCGGAGATCAGCCAGGCCGAGGTCGCGGTCAGCGCCACCCCGCTGCCCAGCGCCGCGGCGCCCGCCAGGCACGCGAGCGCCAGCCGCACCCGATACGGCCGCACCGCCGCGCGCAGCCACCCCACCCGCCCCGCGGTCGCGGCGGCGTGTCCCGGCTCCGGTGCCGGGGACGCTTCCGGAGGAACGGCCCGCGTGCCGCGCGGCCGAACGTGACGTTCCCCGGTGACCGGAGTGCCGAGGTGCACCACCCGGTCGCAGACTCCGAGCACGGCGGGGCGGTGCGAGACGATCACCGCGGTGCGGCCGAACAGCAAGCCGGGCAACCGGTCCACGATCGCGGCCTCGGTGTCGGCGTCCACCCCCTCGGTGGGTTCGTCGAGCAGCAGCAGCGGGCGGTCCAGCAGCAGCGCCCTGGCCAGGGCGACCCGGCGCTGCTGCCCGGTGGACAGGCCGGCGCCCAGCTCGCCGACGCTGGTGTCCAGCGGGATGTCCAGGCCGGCGGCGGCCGCGGCGGCGACCACCTGGCCGGTGGTCGCGTCCGGGCGACCGAGCCGGATGTTGCCGACGACCGTGCCGGACACCAGCCGGGGGTGCTGCGGCACCCAGGCGACCCTGGCCTGCCAGGCGTCCCGGTCGAGGTCGGCCAGGTCCACGCCGTCGACCCGGACCTGTCCCGCGTCCGGCGGGTACCAGCCGAGCAGCAGGTCGAGCAGGGTCGACTTGCCGGCTCCGGAGGGGCCGGTCACGCCGAGGATCTCGCCGGGCCCGACCCGCAGGTCCAGCCCGTCCAGCACCGGTGCGGACCGGCCGGCCACGCGCACGCCGCACAGCCGAACGGCGACGGCCGACGGGTCGGGAGCCGGCGCCCGCCGGCCGGCCGGGTCTCCTCGCTCGCCGAGCAGCTCCAGGATCTCCTCGGCGGCGGCCACCCCCTCGGCACTGTCATGGAACCTGGCCCCCACGGCGCGCAGCGGCAGGTACACCTCGGGCGCCAGGATCAGCACCACCAGCGCGGTGTGCAGGTCCAGGCCGCCGGTGACCAGCCGCAGCCCGATGGACACCGCGACCAGCGCGACCGAAAGCGTGGCCAGCAGCTCCAGCACCAGCGCGGACAGGAACGCCACCCGCAGCGTGCCCATGGTCCGTGCCCGGTACCGGTCGGTGATCTCGGCGAGGGCCTGCCGCTGTGCCCGGGCCCGGCCGAACGCGGTGAGCACCGCGAGCCCGGCCACCAGGTCGAGAAAGTGGTTGCCGAGCACGGCAAGACTCCGCCACTGCCGGCGCACGCCGCGCGCGGTCCAGCGCCCGATCAGGATCATGAACGCCGGGATCAGCGGGACGGTCACCCCGATGATCAGCGCGGCCACCCAGTCGGCGAGCAGGATGCGCAGCCCGACGACCAGCGGGACCACCGCGGCGATCAGCAGCTGCGGCAGGTACCGGGCGAAGTAGCCGTCCAGCCGGTCCACGCCGCTGGTGGCCAGGGTGGCCAGCTCGGCGGGCGAGCGCCCGGCCCGCCGGCCCGGTCCGATGCACAGCGCCGCGTCCACCACCGCCGCGCGCAGCTGGGCCAGCACGCCGGCCGACGCCCGGTGCGCCGTGGTCTCGGTTACCCAGGCCACGGCCGCGCGGCCGAGCACCGCAAGACCGAGCAGTCCGATCGGGACGGCCAGCGCGGCGAGGGCGGCACCGTCCAGGAATGCCCGGGAGATCGCCGTGGCCAGCGCCTCGGCCTGGAGCAGCACCAGCCCGGCGGACAGCGTGCCGAGCCCGGCGCAGGCCAGCACGAACGGCCGGGCCGCGCGGGCGTGTCGCAGCAGCCGCGGGTCCAGCGGCCTCACCGCCGAGTCACTGGCAGGCCGCCGCCTTCCGGGATCGCGGCGCGGCTCACCCGCTTGCGGAAGACCCAGTAGGTCCAACCCTGGTAGGCCAGCACGATCGGGGTGAAGAACACCGCGACCCAGGTCATGATCTTCAGGGTGTACGGGGTGGATGCCGCGTTGGTGGTGGTGAGGCTGTTCGCCGGGTCCGTCGTGGACGGTAGGACGTCGGGGTAGAGCGAGCCGAACAGGGTGACCGTGGTGGCCACGATCGCGACGGCGGTGAACGTGAACGCCCAGCCCTCCAGCCCGGTGCGGGCGGCGGCGACAGCCGAGCCGAGGGCAAGTGCCGCACCGATCACCGCGGCCCAGGTCCACCCGGTGCCGTACGCGAGCTGGGTCCACAGCAGGAAGGCGCCGGCGACCGGCACCGCGATCAGACCCAGCGGCCAGGCCAGCGCCCGCGCCCTTGCCCGGACCTCGTCGGTGGTCCGCAGCGCCAGGAACACCGCGCCGTGCAGCGCGAAGACCAGCAGCGTGGTCACCCCGCCGAGCAGCGCGTACGGGTTGAGCAGCGTGAACAGGTCACCGGTGTAGTGGTGCTCCGCGTCGAGCGGGACCCCGCGCACGATGTTGCCGAACGCCACGCCCCAGAGCAGCGCGGGCACCAGCGACCCGACCACGATCGCGAGGTCCCAGCCCCGGCGCCACCGGTCGCTGTCGATCTTGCCGCGGAACTCGAAGGCCACGCCGCGCACGATCAGCGCCACCAGGATGATCAGCAGCGCCAGGTAGAACCCGGAGAACAGGTTGGCGTACCAGAGCGGGAACGCGGCGAACGTGGCGCCGCCGGCGACCAGCAGCCATACCTCGTTGCCGTCCCACACCGGGCCGATGGTGTTGATCAGCACCCGGCGGTCGGTGTTGTCCCGGCCGAGCACGGGCAGCAGCATCCCGACGCCGAAGTCGAACCCCTCGAGGAACAGGTAGCCGAACCACAGCGCCGCGATCGCGACGAACCAGAAGATCTCCACCGCACACTCCTCAGTACGCGAACGTCAGGTCGTCGCTGGTGCCATCGTTGGTCTCATCGTTGGTGCCGTCGTTGGTCTCGTCGGCCGGTCGCTCCGGTTCGATCCCGGCGCGGACGTAC
>NZ_DASUCC010000158.1:0-9066 GCF_035762905.1 Actinophytocola sp. | reverse complement strand
CCAGACACCCCGCCCCTCGGGTCAGTTCGGGGCCGGGTCGCCGGTGTAGAAGGCGGTGGTCTGGGCGATGTTGGTGGCGACGATGGTCGGGTCGGCGCCGGCGGACTGGTGGGCGGCGCCCCAGGCCTCGCTGCTCAGGGTGGAGAACTTCTTGCCCTCGGGGGAGATCTGCCATTCCTCCGGGTTGTCGATCGCACCGCCGGCCAGGTGCAGGCCGAGGCCGAGCAGCGCCCCGTCCCAGCCGACGCCGACGGCGCCGGGGCCGAACTGGTTCCACATGTCCGGCGGCGGGACGGCGACGTGCTCGAGCTCCAGATCGGTGCCGGACCCGGCCTCGGACAGCCGCACCTCGACCTCGGACAGCGGGTCGTCCTCGGTCATCACCCAGGTGACCCGCAGCAGCCGGGGCGGTTCGCAGCGCAGGATCTCGCCACCGGCGTTCCCCTTGAGCTGGTACCGGCCGCCCAGCTTCAGCTCCCCGGAGATCGGCAGGAACCAGCGGCTGATCCGCTCCGCACTGGTGCAGGCGTCCCAGACGTCCGCCACGTCAGCGTTGTAGTGCCGGCGCAGCAGCACGGTGTGCGCGCCCTCGGCACGGTCGCTGGTGCCCACCGAGCGGCGGACCTCGTTGATCTGGTTGACGATGTCAATCATCGGTAGTCTCCCTCGGTTCGTCGGCCGCCAGGCTATTACTAGCCACTTATATAAGTCAAACCTGGGAGAGGCTGCGACGGCACGTCACCGGGTCTCCTGGATAGACTCGCTGCCGGTCCATCCGTGCTCAGTCGCCAATGGAGTCACTGTGTCGAGCTGCGGCCACGTCGACACTCTGGTCAGCGCACCGCGCGGGCCGTTCTTCGGTCCGCTCGCGCACGGCTTCGCCTGCGGCGCCCACATTCCCATCCACAGCGCGCAGGCGTGGAACGCCCTGATCGACCCGGCCGCCGCCTGCCAGGAGACCCGCGACTCACTGCAGGACAGCTGGGGCATCAGCACCGCCGATGAGTGGCGCGAGCACGTCGACCGGCTGCTCGCCGGAGAGGACGACGGCCAGGACACCGACCTGCTGCTGCAACTGCGCCGGGATGTCATCGCCCGGGCCGGCCGGTGCGACCTGCCGGCCTGGCGGGCGGCGATCCGGCAGTGGGGCCAGTGGCGCAGCGCGGCGCCGGAGGTGGTCGACGGCTTCACCGTCAGTGCCGGCGTGATCATTCGGTACGAGGCCAGGTTCCGGGCCGACGGGCTGCTGCCGCCGGACGGGATGGTCAGCTCGGTGCGCGGCTACGACTACGGCCGCGCGGTCAACATGGCCCGCTGGGGGTTCGGCGGCCGGTTCTGCGACTACCGCGCCGCCGAGTCGACGGTGCTGCGCGCCGGCGAACTGGTCCGGCAGCGCTACACCTCCTGGGCGGACTACGGCGGCGGCTACGCGCTCGGCCGGGTGCTGCGGTTCGACAACGAGGAGTACGGCCACACCTACCAGTCGGTGCTCGGCCCGAACCGGATGCTGCTCACCGAACAGGCCAGTCCCTGGCTGCACATCCCGTTCTCCTAGGGTGCACGGCGTGGGACGGTTGATCGTGATCGAGGGCCTGGACGGGGCCGGCAAGCGCACCCTGGCCGACAAGCTGACCGCGGCGCTGGCCGAACGGGGCGCCTCGGTCGAGCGGCTGGCCTTTCCCCGCTACGGCGCCGGGGTGCACGCCGACCTGATCGCCGACGCCCTGCACGGCCGGCTGGGCGATCTCGGCGACTCGGTGTACGGCATGGCCGCCCTGTTCGCCCTGGACCGGCAGGCGGCCGCCGGGGACATCCGGGCCGCCCTGACCGGCCACGACGTCGTCCTGCTCGACCGCTATGTCGCGTCCAACGCCGCCTACGGCGCCGCCCGGCTCGGCCAGGATGCCGGGGGCGGGTTCGTCGCCTGGGTGCGGGCGCTGGAGATCGACCGGCTCGGCCTGCCGCTGCCGGACCTGCAGCTGCTGCTGCGGGTGCCGCCCGAGCTGGCGGCGGCCCGGTCTGCGCACCGGGAACGCACCGAGTCGGACCGGGAGCGGGACACCTGGGAGGCCGACGACGGCCTGCAGGCGCGCTGCGCGGCGGTCTACGACCAACTCGCCGCGGACACCTGGCTGGGACCGTGGCGGGTGGTCGACGGTTCGTCCACTGTGGACTTTCCGGCGCTGGCCGAGCTGGCCCTGGGCTGACCGATCGTTCAGAGCGCGCCGACCAGCTCCGCGCCCCACCGCTCGATCTCGGCGTCGATGTCCAGCCGCCGGATGGCCGGGGACTCCTCCATCTCCGGCGTGACCCGGTCGCGTGGCACGAACCAGGAGACCTCGAACTCGATGCCGTCCGGGTCCTTGCCGTACAACGATTTGGACACCACGTGGTCGGAGCTGCCGACCAGTGCCCCGGTCTCGGCCAGCCGTGCGGCGAACCCGGACAGCTCGGTCAGCGTGCGGACCGACCAGGCCAGGTGGTACAGCCCGACCGCCGGGTGCCCACTCGCCGGCGCGTCCGCGCCGACCCCGAACAACCCGAGGTCGTGGTCGTTGTCCGAGTCCGCCGCGCGCAGAAACGCCATGCCGGGACCCTGATGGACCACGCGGAAGCCGAGCACGTCGACGTAGAACGTCACGCTGCGCTCCACATCGCGCACGTACAGCACCGCGTGGTTGAGCCGCCGGATACCCATGCGCACCTCCGTGATTGCTTTGTTCAACATTCAACTATACTCGTGGCGGTGATCGGTGGTGGGGGCTGACACGGACACCGCACTCAAAGTGCGACGATATGGCCATGAAGGCACGTGTGCTGGTCGTGGACGACGACCCCGCCCTGGCGGAGATGCTGACCATCGTGCTGCGCGGCGAGGGTTTCGACACCGCGGTGGTCGCCGACGGAACCCGCGCGCTGCCGGCGCTGCGTGAGCTCAAGCCGGACCTGGTCCTGCTCGATCTGATGCTGCCGGGCATGAACGGGATCGACGTCTGCAAGGCCATCCGCGGCGAGTCCGGCGTGCCGATCGTGATGCTCACCGCGAAGAGCGACACGGTCGACATCGTGCTCGGCCTGGAGTCCGGCGCCGACGACTACGTGGTCAAGCCGTTCAAGCCCAAGGAGCTCGTGGCGCGGGTGCGGGCCAGGCTGCGGCGCACCGAGTCGGAGCCGGCCGAGATGCTGGCCATCGGCGACCTGGCCATCGACGTGCCCGGGCACGAGGTCACCAGGGACGGGATCGCGATCCAGCTCACCCCGCTGGAGTTCGACCTGCTGGTGGCACTGGCGCGCAAGCCCCGCCAGGTGTTCACTCGCGAGGTGCTGCTCGAGCAGGTGTGGGGCTACCGGCACGCCGCGGACACCCGGCTGGTGAACGTGCATGTGCAGCGGCTGCGCTCGAAGGTCGAGAAGGATCCCGAGCACCCGGTGGTCGTGTTAACCGTTCGTGGTGTGGGTTACAAGGCCGGCCCTCCGTGATGTGGGCGGGAGAACGGCGGTCCTGGTGAGTAGGTTGCTGCGCGGCGCGGCGCGGTTCACCGCCCGAACCGTCGCGTTTGGACGAACTCAGGCCGGCACGTTCGCCGTGCTGTGGCGGAGGTCACTCCAGCTGCGGGTGACGATCTCCACACTGGCCATGTCCTCGGCCGTGGTCTTCGTGCTCGGCATGGTGTTGCAGTACCAGATCACCGAGCGGCTGGTGAGCACCAAGGAAGACGCCGCCATCGAGGCGACCCGCAACGCCGTGCAGATCGTCGAGGGCGAGCTGGTCGGCGTGAACCCGGGTTCGGACGCGGTGGAGAGCCGGCTGTCCAACGCGCTGAACCGGCTGGTCAGCTCCAACCCGGATGAGCCAGGCTCGAGCAGCCCGCCGGCCGGCGCGTTCGAGCCGGTGCTGGCCGCGGACGCGACCGACCTCGCCCAGAGCGACCGCCGCTATGTCGGGCCCTATCAGGACGTTCCGGCCCTGCTGCGGCGCGACGTGCAGGCGGGCAACCTGGCCCACCAGATCTACACGGTGAACCGGGGCTCCGAGCGGGTCACCTTCCTGATGATCGGCGTCCCGGTGTCCAACGCCGGCCATGGCCTGCAGCTGTACATGCTGTTTCCGCTGACCGCCGAGAAGGCCACGATCAACCTGGTGCAGAGCACGCTGATCGTCGGCGGCGTGGTGCTGCTGTTGCTGCTCGCCGGCATCGCCAACCTGGTCACCCGGCAGGTGGTCCGGCCGGTGCGCGGGGCCGCGCAGGCCGCCGAGCGGTTCGCCGATGGCGAGCTGGACGAGCGGCTGCCGGTCGTCGGCGAGGACGACCTGGCCAAGCTCGCCCAGTCCTACAACGCGATGGCGGAGAGCATTCAGGGCCAGATCCGGCAGCTGGAGGAGTTCGGCACGCTGCAGCGCCGGTTCACCTCGGACGTCTCGCACGAGCTGCGCACCCCGCTGACCACCGTGCGGATGGCGGCCGACGTGCTGCACGCCTCCCGCGGCCAGTTCCCGCCCGGCCTGGCCCGGTCGACCGAGCTGCTGGTCGACGAGCTGGACCGGTTCGAGTCGCTGCTGGCCGATCTGCTGGAGATCAGCCGGCTGGACGCCGGGGTCGAGGAGCTGGTCGCCGAGGAGGTCGACGTGCGGCCGATCGTGCGGCGCGCGGTCGAGCCGGTGCGCCGGATCGCCGAGAACACCGGCTCGGAGATCATCCTGGACCTGCCGGACGTTGAGGTGACCGCCGAGGTCGAATCCCGCCGGGTGGAGCGGATCCTGCGCAACCTGGTGGCCAACGCGGTCGACCACGGGGCCGGTCAGCCGGTGGTCATCCGGCTCGGCTTCGACGACGAGGCGCTCGCGGTGACCGTGCGGGACCACGGCGTCGGTCTGCGCCCCGGCGAGGCGGACCTGGTGTTCAACCGGTTCTGGCGAGCCGATCCGTCCCGCAACCGGCACACCGGCGGGACCGGTCTTGGCCTAGCGATCAGCCTCGAGGACGCCCGGCTGCACGGCGGCGGGCTGGACGCCTGGGGCGAGCCGGGCAACGGCGCGTGCTTCCGGCTCACCCTGCCCAGGCGCACCGGCGTCGGCTACCGCGGCAGCCCGCTCTCGCTGCCCGGCGACCCGGACACCGTGGTCATCGAGGCGGTGACACTGCCGCTGCCGACCGACGACCCGGTGGCGGGCAACGGAACCGCCGCCGCGCCGGCCCGGTGGGCCGGCGACCGTGAGGAGGTGCGGTGATGGCCATCCGCGGGCGGCGACGCGCCGCACTGGCGATCGTGACCATGCTGGCGGCCCTGACCTCGGCGTGCGCGACGATTCCCGAGCAGTCCACGCCGAAGATCGAGTCCACCGGCGGGGTCCAGGCGGACGGCGCGCTGGCCGCGCCGGACCCGAAGGCCGACCCGCTCACGCTGGTGCGCGATTTCGTCGGTGCGGCCGGCAATCCCGAGGCGGCCAAGGGCTACCTGACCGAGAACGCGCGCAAGGCCTGGCCGGGCGATGGCCCGCCGACGATCATCGCGGAGACGTTCGGCACCTTGCCGCAGCCCCAACGCGAGCGCAACACCCTTGGCGACGCCCCGGAGAACGTGGCCGTCGTGGTGCTCACCGTGACCAAGGTCGGCAAGCTCGCTCCGGACCGGTCGTACAGCCCGGCGTTCGGCAGCGACGAGTTCCAGGTCGTGCTGCTCCGCGACAACGAGAGCGCGCCGTGGCGGATCGACAGCCCGCCGGACGAGATCATGATCACGCTGCCGAACTTCGACCAGAGCTACCGCAAGGTCAACGTCTACTTCTTCGACCCCGAGCTGCGGGTCCTGGTGCCGGACCTGCGGTACGTGCCGGCCCAGCCGGTGAGCGGCTTGCCGGACCGGGTGGTTCGGCTGCTGGTCGCCGGCCCGTCCGACACGGTGGCCAACGCGGTGCGCACCTATTTCGGCCCGGAGGCGGAGATCCGCACGAATGCCGTGACGGATCCGGACGACGGTGCGCTCGTGGTGAACCTGACCAAGATCGGCGACCGGACCCCGGACGACCGGCGGCTGATCGCCGCGCAGATCGTCTGGACCCTCAAGGAGATCACGCAGAGCCGGATCCGGCTGATGGTCGACGGGCAGGTGCTGGTGCCCGGGCATGTGGACTGGCGGCAGGGCGACGTGCCGTTCTACGACACCACCACCAAGCCGGGCGCCAATCTGCCCGGCCTGTTCCTCAACCCGGGCACCGGACGGGTCTACTCGCTGGACAACGGCAACCCGATCCCCGGGCCGGCCGGCAGCGGGGCGATCCGGGTGAGCAGCGCGGCGCAGTCGTCCGACGGCAAGGCGCTGGCCGTGGTGGAGGAGGTGTCGACCGGGTCCCTGCTGCGGATCGGTGAGTTCGGCCGCGAACTCCCCGAGGTCGGCTTGCAGGCGTCCACGCTGACCAGGCCCACCTGGCTGTTGAGCATGCCGAACGCGCCGAGCAACGAGGTGTGGACCGTGCAGAACGGCGTCGAGGTGGTCCGGTTGCTCCGCACCAGCGCCAACAGTTGGGCGGTCGACCGGGTGAACGCCTCCGCGCTGCGCACCTTCGGCACGATCACCGACCTGCGGCTGTCCCGGGACGGGACCCGGATCGCCGCCGTGATCTCCGGTCAGGTGGTGGTGGCCTCGGTGGCGCGGGACAAGGACTCGGTGACCATCCAGGCGCCGAGGGCCCTGGCAAGCACCGAGGTGCGCAACGTGGTCGGGGTGGACTGGGTGAGCCAGGAGACCGTGGTCGCGGCCACCGCGCAGAGCACCCAGCCGGTTGTCAACGTCTCCGTCGACGGATTCAAGCTGGATCGGTACAACAGCGCGAACCTCGGTGCCGGGGTGTCGGCGGTGACCGCCGCCCCGGACCGGGACGTGGTGGTGACCGACGGCAGCGGCATGTGGACCGCGGCGGAGACCCTGCAGGTCTGGCGCCTGCTCCCGCACCACCAGGTGCCCGGCGCCCGGCCGTTCTACCCGGGCTGACCGGCGGCGCGGTTTTGTCGGTGGGCTCGGCCATGCTCTGCCCATGCGAACCCCAGTGCGACTGCTGCTCGACCTGCTGGTGCCGGTGCGCTGCGCCGGCTGCGACGTGCCGGACGTGGCCTGGTGCCCGGCCTGCGCCATGGTGCTGCGCGCCCCGTTCCCGGTGGACCGGCCGGCCACCGCGCACGGACCGCCGGTCTACGCGCTGGGCCGCTACCGGGGTCCGGCCCGGCGCGCGGTGCTCGGCCACAAGGAGCGCGGCCGGCGGGACCTGACCGCGCCGCTCGGCCGAGCGCTCGGTGCGGCGCTGCCGCTGCTGCCGGCCGCCCGGGCCGGGCCGGGCGGCGTCTGGTACCTGGTACCGGCCCCGTCCCGGCCGGTGGCCGCCCGGCGCCGCGGCGGTCCGCACATGCTGGCGCTGGCCCGGCAGTGCGCGGCCGCCCTCGCCCTGGCCGGGCAGCCCGCCGCGGTGGCGCCCGCGCTCCGGATGGACCGGCGGGCCCGGGACTCGGTCGGTCTGGACGCCGCGGCCCGGGCGGCGAACCTGCGCGGCCGATTACGGCACGTGCCCGCCGGCTCACCGCCCGCCGGACAGCCGGTGGTGCTGCTCGACGACGTGATCACCACCGGCGCGACGGCGGCGGCCTGCACGTCGGTGCTGGCCACGGCGGGGGTCCCGGTCGCGGCCGTCCTCACCCTGACCGCCACGGCGTGACGGCATCCCGGATGGCGGGACGGGCCGTGCCGCCCACACGGGTGACTTCGGTGCCTGGCAACGGATCCGCCGCCCTCCGGCAGGCCAGGCCGGGATTGTTCCGATCGGCTCTGGCAGGTGCGCGAATTGTGTATTACGTTGGGCCGTAGGGGTGAATGTGCGGCCCGGAACTGGACGGGAGGGCAGCGGTTCGAGTATTGGCGTTCGACCTGTGGTTGCGCACAGTCACACGCCGTTCCGGTCCGAACTTCGCCCTTGTTGGGACTGTTGCTCGGCGACATCCCGAGCTAACGTGCCCGCTATCAACGTCCCCGGTAGGCAGGGAGGAGGCGAAGAGCCCATGACCCTGGCGCCGGAGGGGCCCTGAGGGGGGTCACGCTGAATCGGCGCCGCAATGTTCGAATTTGCCAGAGCTCGCAATTGCGAGGGAGGTCGTGTATGGACATCGTGGTAAAGGGTCGCAACGTCGAGATTCCGGATCACTATCGGATCCATGTCGAAGACAAGCTGTCCCGCTTGGAGCGGTACGACCGCAAGGTCATCCGTTTCGACGTCGAGTTGTTCCACGAACCCAACCGCAGGCAGTCGAAGAGCTGCCAGCGAGTGGAGATCACCGGCATGGGCCGGGGGCCTGCCGTTCGAGCCGAAGCGTGTGCGGGTGACTTCTACGCCGCGCTCGACTCCGCAGTAAACAAGATCGAGAACCGGCTGCGTCGCCTGCATGACCGCAGGCGGGTGCACTACGGGCGCCGGAGCCCTGCCTCCGTTGCGGAGGCCACTTCCAGCACCATCAACGCGGCCCCAGCCGGCGAACTCGTGAACTCCCGAGCCGCCACCCAGACCGCGTTACTGCCGACCCGGGAGTTGGAGTACGAAGGCGTACCCGAGGTCCCGGAACAGCGCTGGGACACGGAGGACAACCTGCCCGGACGCATCGTGCGGGAGAAGGTCCACTCAGCTGAGCCCATGACCGTCGACCAGGCCCTCTACGAGATGGAGCTGGTCGGCCACGACTTCTACCTCTTCAACGACTCCGAGTCGGGCCGCCCGAGCGTCGTGTACCGCCGCAGAGCGTTCGACTACGGCGTCATCCGGCTGACCTGACGGCCGGTCCGTCCACGAACCCGAACGGGGTGCCCCGGTGCGTCGCGGCTCCGGGGCACCCACGGTGAATCCGTCCTGTCCCACGGGCACCATCGGTCACATTGGTAACCCATCCTGGCCGCGTCTGATCGCACTGCGCCTACGATGGGTTCTGGCGTCCGGGCCGGGCGCGAATAAGCCAAGCTAGTGAGGTCGACCTGATGGTGCTTGCCAGGATTCTGCGCGCCGGCGAGGGCAAGACGCTCAAGCACCTGCGC
>NZ_DASUCC010000157.1:0-70071 GCF_035762905.1 Actinophytocola sp. | reverse complement strand
CAGGCCGGCAGCCTCGACATGGACCAAGCCTTCCAAGCCCTACGCAACTACGCCCGCAGCCACAACGCCCGGCTCAGCGACACCGCCCAGCACATCGTCACCGGCACCCTCGAACCCGACCAAATCCTCACCCCATCCCCCCGCCCAGCACGGTGACCACACACCCCGCCGCCGAACCGGCCGAGGACCAACCATGGGACGCGGCGCTGGCCGAGATCATCACCGGCGCCCATGTAGCCAGCGCGGATGATCTGGTGGACATCATCGACCACGCGGTGGCGCGGCTGGACCTGTCGGTGCAGCTGTATCTGGTCGATCTCGCCCAACGCCAGCTCAACCCGGTGCGCCCGCAGGCGGGTCCCGTTCTTGGTGTCGACGCCACGGTTGCCGGCCGCGCGTTTCGCCTGGTCGAGATCATCCCGGCGGACGCCGCGGAGCACACGCTGTGGGTTCCGCTGCTCGATGGCACCGAACGCCTCGGAGTGGTGCGCATGGTCCTGCCCCCGAGGGCCGACCCCCACGACGACTGGATCCGGCGGCGGTGCTGGGTGCTGGCCGGGCTGATCGGGCACCTGGTGGCCGGCAAGCTGCCCTACAGCGACCGATTCCACCTGGTACGTCGCACCCTGCCCATGTCGATCGCCGCCGAACTGCTCTGGCAGCTGCTCCCGCCGCAGACCTTCGCCTGTGCGCAACTGGTGGTGGCCGCGGTGATGGAACCCTACGATCAGGTGGGTGGGGACGGCTACGACTACGCGGTGGACGCCGACCGCGCCCATCTGGCCGTGTTCGACGCGGTGGGCCATGACCTGGCCGCCGGCCTGACCACCACGCTCGCCCTGGCCGCGACCCGCAACGCGCGCCGAGCCGGCCAGGATCTGCTCGCCGCCGCGGCACAGGCCGACCAGGTCATCGCCGAGCAGGCCGGTAGCCGCTTCGCCACCGCTCTGCTCGCCGAGCTCGACCTGACCACCGGTGTGCTGCGCTACCTCAACGCCGGTCATCCACCCCCGGTGCTGATCCGTCGCGGCAGGATGATCAAGACCCTGCTCAGTCCGATCCGGGTGCCGCTCGGTCTTGGCCAGCTGTCCCCGGTGCCGCCCCGGGTCGGTTCGGAACAGCTCGAGCCGGGTGACCGGGTCCTGCTGCACACCGATGGCATCACCGAAGCGCGCGACGCGCGCGGAGCGGAGTTCGGGGTGGACCGGTTGGTCGACCTTGCCGAACGGCACCACGGCGGTGGCTTGCCCGCACCGGAAACGTTGCGCCGCATCGCCCATGCCGTACTGGAACACCAGCGGGGACACCTGCAGGACGACGCCACCCTGTTGCTGCTTGAGTGGGCGCCTACCGCACCGGCCGGCCTGCTCCCCACTTTCTGAGCCGGATTCCTGGAAGGCGAAGACACGTAGTCGGCGGCGAGTTCGGTCACCTGTGACCGATCGCACCCTGCTGGCACGATCGGCCTCGGCGTGGTCCCGACCAGGTCACGCACCGGCCTGTGCCGAGTCGCCCGACCGTGGCCGCGCGGGGTCAAGACCACGTTGGCTGAACAGGTTTAGGCCCTCCCGCGGGCGGTATCCCGGCCCCGCGACGCAGGACCGTACTGGTCCGCATGCCGCCCCCGGTCAAACAGAGCGCCGGTGTTTGCACAAACCGGCGCGCCCGGCTGGCGCGGCCCCGATTTCGTGTTCGATAACGGCGTATTCATCGTCTCGGCGCGAGAATTCTGACTGCAGAATTGAAGGACATTGACAATGGCACAATCGAATCAGTCGTTGCCGCGCGCGGGTTCGCCCACCGCGCCGGCTCCGGAATCGGCGATGAGTGAGGCCGCCGAGGTCGGGAAGTCGGCCGCGGAACGTGCGGGTGAGGTCAGCGCGGTGGTCGGTGAGCAGGCCAAGCAGGTGGCATCCGAGACCGGCACGCAGGCCAAGAACCTCCTCGAGGAAGGCGCGAACCAGTTGCGCGGCCAGGCCAGCGACGCCCAGCAGAAGCTGGCTGAGGGCCTGCACGGCATGGCCGAGCAGCTTCGGCGGATGTCTGACCGCAGTGACGATTCCGGGGTGGCGTCGGACCTGGTGCGGCAGGCGACCGAGCGGACCGAGCAGGTGGCGTCGTGGTTGAAGACCCGGGAGCCGGGCGACCTGATCGGCGAGGTTCGCTCCTTCGCCCGGCGCCGGCCTGGTGTGTTCCTGGCCGGTGCGGCCGTGGCCGGCCTGCTGGCTGGCCGGCTGACCCGCAACATCGCGGCATCGGCAAAGGACAGCGGCCCCGACCGGCGCGAGACGACGCCCTCCCGGCCCGCTGGTGCTGAGCAGGGCTGGCGGACCGAGCGGCCGGCACCGGGCGACACCGACCGCGCGCTGGGTGCCGTGGAGCAGGCGCCGACGGGTGCCGGGCCTGCGCGACAGGTGCGGCCCGGACCGGTCGCCTCGCCGGCCGGAGCCTCGGTCACGAACGGACCGGGTCCGGTGCGGCGATGACCGATTCGATGACCGGACCGGGCATCCCGGCCGGTCCCGGCGCGCACCCTGTCGACGTGGAGAACTCGTCGGTCGGTGAGCTGCTGGGCAACGTCACGCAGGATCTGATGACGTTGCTGCGCCAGGAGATCGCGCTGGCCAAGGCGGAGCTCAAGGTCGAGGCGAAGAAAGCGGGCAAGGCCACCGGAATGCTTGGCGGAGCGGGTTTCGCCGGCTACATGGTGCTGCTGTTCCTGTCTTTCGCGTTGTGGTGGGCGCTGGCCAATGTGATGGACCAGGGTTGGGCCGCGCTGATCGTGGCGGTGCTGTGGGCGATGGTCGGCGCAGGGTTGTATGCCGCTGGACGCGGTGCGCTGCGCAACCTCAACCCGACACCGGAACGCACCATCGAGACCGTCAAACAGGTACCCCACGCCCTCAAGCCGCACCAGGAGATGTCATGACCACCAATCCCGACCAGCTCCGCAGGGAGATCGAGCACACGCAGCGTGGGCTCAGTGCCGATGTCAACGCCCTGACCGAGAAAGTGACCCCCAGCCGCATCGTGCACCGCCGCGTGCACCGGGCCCGCCGCTCCCTCAGCGCCATGAAGGACACGATCATGGGCAGCACCTCCGAGTCCACCGACCGGCTGAGCTCGACCGCCTCCACCATGGGGGACAAGGTCTCCTCGGTCGCCTCGACCGTGGGGGACAACGTTTCCTCGGCGGCATCGACAGCGGGTCAGATGGTCACCGAGGCCCCCCAGGCCATGCGCCGGCAGACCCAGGGCAACCCGCTGGCGGCCGGACTGATCGTGTTCGGCCTTGGCTGGCTGACCGCCTCGCTGTTGCCACCGAGCAAGCGCGAGCAGGAACTCGCCGACCACGCCAAGGACCTGGCCCAGGAGCACATTCAACCCGCCGTCGGCGAGATGGCCGAACAACTGAAGGACAACCTGCGCGAGCCCGCCGAGCAGGCCGTCGAGTCCATCAAAGCGACCGCCCAGGACGCCGGTTCCACCGTGGCCGACGAAACCCGCTCAGCCGCCGAGGACATCAAGAACCACGCCCACGACGCCAAGGACAACATCAAGGAGCACGGCAACTCCGCACCCCGGTCAGTCTGATCCACCCCGCTGCCTAACCACCGGAAAGGTAGTCATGCGGTGGTTGGGCTCGCACGCCCCGGCCAGAAGGCCGGGGCGTGTGGGCGTGTCGGTTCGTCCGACGAACGGTTCCGTTCGGACTGTCCACAGAGGTCAGCCGCGTTGTTCAGTCGTGTCGGGGGAAGTGTGCGGTCAGGGCGGTGCCGTGGGAGGTCCGGTTGAGATCGACCTGCCCGGCCAGTGCCCTGATCAGCCGCAGGCCGTGACCACGGGTGCTGCCTTGTGCGGGAACCGAGTGTTTCCACGAACCGTGGTCGATGACCGAGAACGACACCGTGTCCGGGTCCAGCATGAGGGCGAGGTCCATCACCCCTGCCTCGTCCCGGCGGCGGTAGGCGTGCTCAACGGAGTTGGCGAGCGCCTCGTGAGCGGCAAGGACGATGTCCGCACGCATGGTTGCCGGGATATCCCGGTCGGAGAGCCAGCGTTGTATCCGATCGCGCATCCCCGGCAGCTGGTCACGGTGCGCGGGCACCGTGACCACCAGAAGATTCGGGTCGAACCAGCTCATCACAGTGATGGGATGCCCAGAAAGACCGGGGTTCACCCTCGAACATCGCCCAGTTCACCCTCGTGTCGTCGGGTGGCTCGATGATGGCGTCGTGGACCGGCTGCGGCTCCTGTACGTTTGAGCAAGTCCGAATGTGGAAATCCTATCTGGTCACTCGAGTCCCCGGTGGCGAGACCCTTTGACGTCGTTACCGGGAGGTAGCAGTTGACAACGATGCTGGATCGGTCCGCTTCGGAGCGTCGTGGAGCGGAGCCGATGTTGGCGGGGGAGAAGACACCCCTGCAAATGTTCTTGGTGAAGGTGTTCGCGGTCGTGCCGTTGCTGGCGTTGGCAGCGGCGGTGCCGGTGGCGTGGGGGTGGGGCCTGGGATGGGTCGACGTCGGACTGGCCGCGTTCTTCTACACCCTGACCTGCCTGGGTGTCACCGTCGGGTTCCACCGGTACTTCACCCATGGTGCGTTCAAGGCCAACCGAGGTCTGCGGATCACGCTGGCCGTCGTGGGCAGTATGGCGATGCAGGGCCCGGTGATCGGCTGGGTGGCCGATCACCGTCGTCATCACGCCTATGCCGACAGGGAGGGTGATCCGCACTCGCCGTGGCTTTACGGCACCTCGGCAGCGGCACTGGCCAAGGGGTTCTGGCACGCCCACATGGGCTGGATGTTCAACCGGGAACGCACCAACGCCCAACGGTTCGCGCCGGATCTGTTGGCTGATGCCGATATTCAACGGGTCGACCGACTGTTCCCGTGGCTGACGGTGCTCACCCTGCTTGCGCCCGCGGTGCTCGGCGGACTCATCACCATGTCGCTCTGGGGCGCGCTGACCGCCTTCTTCTGGGCCAGCCTGGTACGGGTCGCGGTGCTGCATCACGTGACCTGGTCGGTCAACTCGATCTGTCACATGATCGGCGAACGTCCGTTCGAGTCTCGGGACAAGTCGGCCAACTTCTGGCCACTGGCCATCGCCTCCATGGGCGAGTCATGGCACAACTCCCATCACGCCGACCCCACCTGTGCACGTCATGGGGTCCAACGAGGACAGATCGACGTCTCCGCCCGCGTCATCTGGGCCTTCGAGAAACTCGGCTGGGCCACCCAGGTCCGCTGGCCGCGACCCGAACGCCTCGCACGCAAACTCAAGGCCGCCCCGGAGCCCGGCCACTGACCAACTCACGAGGGCCGGGCCGATGCGCCCGGTCCTCCCAGCTACTGCCTCTCCGCTACGCCCGGTTGGCCCTCCAGGCGATGGCCGCGACGCGGGACGGGTAGACATTCAGGACCGTGTCCACGCCGGTGACCTGGAGCGGCCGCAGGATCACCCGGGTGGCGGCGACGACGCGAAGGTGGGTGTGCGGGCCGGCGTGCTGATGGGTTGCGACGAGCACGGAGATTCCGGCGGAGCCCATGAAGGCGACCGCGGTCAGGTCGACGACCAGTACCGCTGATCGTTCCCGCAGCAGGGCACCAAGGGTGTCGAGCAGGCGGGGTGCGGTGAGGGCGTCCAGATCTCCGGTCACGTCCACCACCACGATGTGCTGATCGTCGTGCCGGTGGACCGCGATGGTCAGATCCGGGCCGTCTGCAGCGACGGTTTGGACTGTCTGGCCGGGTGGTGTCGGCGGCGGGTGGGGCTCGGTTTGCAGATCGGTCTCCAAGGACGGCATGGCTGCCTCCGGTCAGGGGTCGCGGCATTCTGCGGCTCGAGCTACCGGGGTCTGGGGCTGTACGGACCCCGCGATGTCGTCGCGGGATCGCGTGCCAGGCGAAGCCTCACGCGAGTGTACAGGTCAATGTGCCGCGACAGGGGTGCGCAGGTGCAGCGGATGGTCCTGCGCGCCGTGGCGGCGGTGCGACCAGGGGAGACCGGAGGGGCCGCGGCGGAGCCACCCTGGTGGGGGTGGCTCCGGCGCGATTCTCGGTGGTCAGGTCGAAACTCACCCGAGCACGGTGTCGGCGGCCTTCTTCAGCGCACTGGGCTGGGCGGGCTTGCGGGGCGCCTTGGCCCGCAGTTCGATCATGCGGGCGCCGATGTCCCGCAGTTGGTTGCGGCCGAGGGCGGCGCGGACCTTGGGGAACCAGTCCCCTTCCTCCTCCGAGATGTGGTGGGTGACGCTTTCGATCAGGACCGTGGTCTTGGCGTCGAACCGCTCGTCGTCCGGGCTCATCGCCGCGAGCTCGGCGCACAGCACGTCGGCCACGTGGTGTTCCTCATAGGACTCCAGAACGTCGTCCTCCAGATCGGGAACCAGCTTGCGGACCTCCGGGTACAGCCCCTCGTTTTCGATGTAGGTGTGCACCGTGAGGGCCTCGAGGATACGATCGACGATCTTGCCCTTCGTCACCGTGGCATTCTCACCGGCTTGCTCGAACTCGCGGAACATGCCGCGGATCTCCTGGTGGTCCTCCTTCAGAAGCACGATGGCGTCTGTCGACATGGGACACATCCTTCTTGTTGATGTTCAAGGCTCAGGCATGGAGTGGGTCAACCGCTGTCCCTGGTGCGAACCCGGGGGCGGTGGCTGGTGTCGCACAGCGGGTAGCGTTTGCTGCGCCGGCAGGTGCACACCGCGACCATGAACCGGTCGGAGCGCACCGGAGTGCCGTCGGCGAGCACCAGGTCGACCGGCCCCTCGATCAGCATCGGGCCGTCCGGCACCCGTACCGTCCGGGGTGGCTCAGGCCGGGGGTTCGGTGCGGTCACCGCGGATCACCACCAGTTGCTCGTGCCGCTGGCCGGGCTCGATCAGGCCGGCGCGCTCCAGGAAGTCCACCCGGCCGCGCATCACCGGACCGAACGGCTCGATCGCTCGGGCCACCACCGACGCCTTCAACCCGCCGCCGCGCAGCTGGTGCAGCGTCCGGTCCACCCCGCACAGTTGCGAGTGGACGATCAGGATCAGGCCGCGCGGGGCCAGCAGCAGCGGGGCCAGCGCGGTGACCCGGTTCACCATCGCCCGGCCGTCCAGCCCGGCGTCCCAGGCCCGCCGCGGCCCGGCGTCCGGTACGTCCGGCCGCTCGCACGGCACGTAGGGCGGGTTGGCCAGGATCACGTCGAACCGGCGGCCGGCCGCCACGTCCAGCGCGTCGCCCCGGCGCACCCGCACCGGCAGGCCGCGCACCGCCGTGTTGAACCACGTCGCCAGGACCGCCCGCCGGGACACGTCCACCGCCGTCACCTCGGCGGCACCGGCCCGGGCGGCGGCCACCGACAGCGCCCCGGTACCCGCACCGATGTCCAGCACCCGGGCTTCGCTTGGCAGCGCGGCCTGTTCGATCGCCTTGGCGAGCAGCCAGGTGTCCGCCTGCGGTCGGTACACCCCCGGTGGTCTCAACAACATGCACGGGGTGTACCTCCTCAACCGCAGCGAAAAACCCTGCCGGACCGTCTCGTTCGGACACGCCCGGGTGGTCAGGTCAGTGGTTGCCCGCCGGTGACCGCGAGGACCTCGCCGGTGACATAGCTGGATTCCTGCGAGGCGAAGAACACATAGGCGGGGGCGAGCTCTGCGGGTTGGGCGGCGCGACCGAGGGGGGTCTGCTCGCCGAACGAGTCGACCTTCTCCGCGGGCATGGTGGCCGGGATCAGCGGTGTCCACACCGGGCCGGGTGCCACCGAGTTGACCCGGATGCCCTTGCCGACCAGGTCGGCCGACAGCGCCTTGGTGAACGTGACGATTCCGCCCTTGGTCAGGGCGTAGTCGATGAGCTCCGGCGAGGGTTGGGATGCCTGGATCGACGCGGTGTTGATGATGGATGCGCCGGGTCGCATGTGCGGGACGGCCGCCTTGCACAGCCAGAACATGGCGTAGAGGTTGGTCTTGAGCACCCGGTCGAACTGCTCGGTGGAGATGTCGAGAATCCCGCCCTTCTGGGACATCTGGTAGGCGGCGTTGTTCACCAGCACGTCGATCCGGCCGAACTCCCGCACCGCCCGCTCGACCACCCGCCGGCACTGCTCCTCGTCGCGGATGTCTCCCGGGACCGCCAGCGCCTGCCGGCCGGCCTGGCGGACCAACTCCATGGTCTCCTTCGCGTCGGCCTCTTCCTCGTCCAGATAGGACAGCACGAGGTCGGCGCCTTCCCGGGCGAAGGCCACCGCCACCGCCCGGCCGATGCCGGAGTCACCACCGGTGAGCACGGCCGTGCGGCCGACCAACCGCTCGGCGCCGCGGTAGGACCGCTCCCCGTGGTCCGGCCGCGGTTGCATCTGCGCACCGGTACCCGGGTGGTCCTGTACCTGGCCATGCTGCTGATCCGGTGTCGGGTACTGGGATCTCGGGTCCTGCTGGGCGTACTGGTCCTTCGTCAATCCGGGGTTCTCCTCATCCTCGTACTGCCGGCCCGACAAGGGCCGTAGCAGGGGATAGACCACCCGGCGCACGTCCAAACACCGTGCCGCTGTTCGTGTGATGCCATGCGTGAAGCCGCGGTGCCGAGGGTACGTCCCCGGAATCTGAGGACCATACCGACGAGTGGAGTGTTCACGTGGATCCGTACAAGCCGGCGAAGATCGTCATGGATGCGTTGGACAAGGCCGTGGCAAAGGTCACCGCGCTGCTTCCGCCGGCGATTCCCGGGGCGCCGGCGAGCGAACCGCCGCCGGTGAGCCCACCCGATGAGCCGCGCGAACCGTTGCCGCGCAAAGCAGACCAGGCGAGTCCGGCGGCCAGGACACCGACCGGGGCGGAAACCGAGGCCCCGGCGGATGCGGTCGGACAGCGGGGCGAGTACCTGACCACGGGGCAGGGAGCACGGCTCTACGACACCGATCATTCCCTCAAGGCGGGTGAGCGGGGTCCGACGCTGCTGCAGGATCACCACCTGCGCGAGAAGATCACGCATTTCGACCATGAGCGGATCCCGGAGCGGGTGGTCCACGCACGCGGCGCCGCCGCCCATGGTGTCTTCGTCGGCTACGGCACGGCGGCGAAGGTCTGCAAGGCGGAGCTGTTCGGCAAGGGCACGCAGACACCGGTGTTCGTCCGGTTCTCCACGGTGGTGGGGTCGCGTGGGTCGGCCGACGCGGTCCGGGACACGCGGGGTTTCGCCACGAAGTTCTACACCGGCCAGGGCACCTTCGACCTGGTGGGCAACAACATTCCGGTGTTCTTCATCCAGGACGGGATCAAGTTTCCGGACATCATCCACGCGGCCAAACCGCATCCGGACCGGGAGATTCCGCAGGCGCAGAGCGCGCACGACACGTTCTGGGATTTCGTGTCCCTGCACACCGAGGCCACCCACCACGTGATGTGGCAGATGTCCGACCGGGCGATCCCGCGTTCCTACCGGATGATGGAGGGCTTCGGCATTCACACCTTCCGGTTGGTCAACGCCGAGGGGGAGACCGCGCTGGTCAAGTTCCACTGGAAGCCGCGGGCCGGCGTGCACTCCCTGGTGTGGGAGGAGGCGCAACTGATCAACGGCGTCGACCCGGACTTCCACCGCCGCGACCTCGCCGACGCGATCGAGTCCGGCGCGTTTCCCCAGTGGGAGCTGGGCATCCAGGTGTTCCCGGACACCCCGAAGCAGACCTTCGAAGGCATCGACCTGCTCGACCCGACCAAGATCGTGCCGGAGGAACTCGCGCCCGTGCAACCGATCGGGATGATGACGCTCAACCGCAACCCCACGAACTTCTTCGCCGAGACCGAGCAGGTGGCCTTCCACCCCGGACACCTGGTGCCGGGCATCGACATCACCGACGACCCACTGCTGGCCGCGCGACTGTTCTCCTACCTGGACACCCAGCTGACCCGGCTCGGCGGCCCGAACTTCGCCCAGATCCCGATCAACCGCCCGCACGCTCCGGTCAACGACATGTTCCGCGACGGCTTCCACCAGGACGCGGTGCACGCGGGCGTCGCGCCCTACAAGCCCAACACCCTCGACGGCGGGTGCCCGTTCATGGCAGGCGAGGGCACCGCCTACATCGAGGTGCCGCAGGCCGTGGCCAGGTCGACCAAGCTCCGGCGGTCCCCGGCGAGCTTCGCGGATCATCTCAGCCAGCCGCGGCTGTTCTGGCGCAGCCTCACGCCGGTGGAGCGGGAGCACGTCGTGCGCGCGTTCACCTTCGAACTCGGCAAATGCTACGAACAAGCCATCAAGGAACGCGAGCTGCAGGTCCTGGCCAATGTGGACGGTGAGCTGTGCGCGCAGGTCGCCGCGGGACTCGGACTGCCCGCACCCGAACCGAACCAACCCGCCCACCAGGTCACGGCCAGCCCCGCGCTGTCCCAACTCGGCCGGACCTGGCCCCCGGACGGGCGCACCATCGGAATCGTCGTCGATTCCGACCACCTCAACGGCTTGCGCGGGCTCACCGGGGCCATCACCGCCGCCGGCATGGTGCCGCTGATCATCGCCGCGCACGGCGGAAGCCTCGACGACGGCCTGCACGCCCAGCGGACCTTCCTCACCGCCCGATCGGTCGAGTTCGACGCACTGCTCCTCGCGGCCAGCCCACCACCCGCCCGGGACGCGCCTGCCAGCAGAAACGGCACCGGCAAGCCGTCCCCTGTCGACCCCCGGGTGGTCACGATGGTCGAAGAATGCTTCCGCCACGCGAAGGCGATCGGCGGATGGGGCAGCGCCAAGGCGGCACTCGAGGCCGCCGGCGCCACCACCGGCGATCCCGGTGTCATCGTCGGCGACGATCCCACCGAGGTGCTCAACCACGTCATCGAACTCCTCGGCACCCACCGCGTCTGGGAACGCTTCCCCACAACCGTGTCCTGACCCGGTGGGCGCCGGTGGTACGGCGAAGGGGCCGGGCGAGGAATCGCCCGGCCCCTTCGGCTCACGTGCTCAGTCCTTGAAGACGTCCTTGACCTTCTCGACGGCCTGCTTGAGATTGCCCTTCATCTTCTCCACCGTGCCCTCGGACTCCAACTCCTCGTCGCCGGTGACCCGGCCGGTGGTCTGCTTGATCTTGCCCTTGACCTCGTCGGCCTTGGCGTCGAACTTGTCCTCTGTGCTCATATCGATCCTCCTAGCGGGAGGAGTGCCCGGTGCCGTCCACGGCAAACCCCAGGCCATGGGTGGTGTCCTCGCGTTCACGGACGTCCGTCGAACGGGTGTCCCTCGGTCGGAGGAACAATTGGTCGCCATGCCGGGACAGCGGCTGACGGAGCGAGGTTTCGCCGGCGTCCCAGGCGGAGAGCAGGTGATCGGCCAGTCGCTGCTCGAGCAGGTCGGTGGCTCGCACGCCGAATACGACGTCGGCGGCCAGTTCGGGCTCCCGGTCGAGCAGGTCGCCGAGCACGTCGCGGCGCATCACCTGCTCGTGCACGGCGTCGGCTTCGATGTGTTCGGTGTAGAACCGCACGCACGGCTGCGCCGCGCCCAGCCGGTGCAGTGCCTGGGCCATCCGTGCGGCGCTGGGCGCGGTGGTGATCTCGGCGGCGGTGAAATGCCCGACCAGTGCCCCGCGCAGCCCGCGATGCAGGCCGAACAGCGACATCAGGTTCACCGCGGCGATGGCCGGGGCCGGCACGATGTCGAGGTAGTGCAGGTAGCCGGGGTGCAGGCCGGCGGCCTGTAGCAGGTCGGCGAAGAGTTGGGCGTGCACCCGTTCGGCCCGGCCGGCGCCGAACTCGTCGAACTCGACGGCGACCAGGGATGCCTTGGCCTGTCCGGACAACCGCGGGATCACCCAGGCGTGCGGGTCGGCCTCCTTGAGGTGGTAGATCGAGCGATGCACGAAGTATTCCCGCATCTGGTTCGCCGTGCCGTTGTCCCGCAACCGGTGTGACACCCCGTCGCCCGGGATCGGCTCGACCAGCAGCGGATCCAACGCGGCCGCCACGTCGTCCCCACTGTCCACATCGGAGCGTAGGGCGGCCAGGAAGGTGTGCTCGAGCGCGGCTCGCAGCCGCAACAGATCCGGCTGCCATTCCCAGTCCGGGTGGACCGATCGGAAGCCGCGGTAGTGCAGCTCGTAGCAGACCTGCAACGCCAGCGTCAGGTCCTCACCGTAGGGATCGGCGCGGCCGGCCGCCTCGACCGGCAGCGGGCCGGGCGGTGGCTCGCGGCGCAGCGCCGCGATGACCGCGGCGGACAGTTCGCCCCGGGGGCGCGGCAGGCCGGGCACGGTGTGCAGGGCAAGTTGTGCGGTCATGATTCTCCGATCGGAGCCGGGTTCCGTAGGGTGCGTTCGGCGAGCAGGCGCACTACGGCCAGCGGTCCGCCGGCCGCGGCGCGGCGTTGGTGGTCGGCGCCGGTGCCCTCGGCGGACACGACCGCGAGTTCCGCGCGGACCACGGCGAGATCGCCGGCCTCGGCAAGCGCGGGGGACACCAGGTCGACAAGCTCGGCCAGCAGCCGGGCGGCCGCGACCGGACGCCCGGTCGGCAGGTGTACGGCCGGGCCGCGCAGGCCGTACCGGGCCGCCGACCACACCGCCGCCGCGGCCAGCTGCCCGTCGACTGGGGCCGCCTCCCGGCCGGCGGCGAGCTCGGCGAGCGCGGTGCGCACCAGGGCCCGGGACAGTGCGGCCTGCAACACCGCGCCGGCCACGGTGGCGGCGGTGTCGGCCACCCGCAGCTCCACCGTCGGCAGCCGCGGCGAGAGCCGGGCCAGCCAGAACGACTGGTGCCGGTCGGCCAGCACCCCGCAGTCCACCAGCGCATCGACCTGGTCGTCGTAGGCGGCCGCGGAGCCGAACCACGGCGCCAGACCCGACCCGGGAAACCGCGACTGGGTCACCATCCGCCAACTCGCGTATCCGGTGTCGGCTCCGCGGTCGAACGGCGAGTTCGCCGACAGCGCCAGCAACGTGGGCAGCCACGGCGCGAGGTGGTTGAGCACCCCGACGGCGGTGTCCCGATCCGGCACGCCGACGTGCACGTGACACCCGCACGAGTGGTAGTCGGCGACCACCCCGGCATACCTGGTGGCGATCCACCCGAACCGCTCGCCGGGACTGGGTGGCACCGGTGCGCCGGCCAGCACCGGGGTGCCGCTGGCGACCAGCCACAACCCGCCCGCCTCAGCCGCCGCGGCCAGGCGACGACGCCCCTGCTCCACCTGCCGCTCCAGCTCGGCCAGGTCCACGCAGACACCGGTCGCCGCCTCGACCTGGGTGCCAAGCAACTCGGCATGCACCGCCGCGTCCGGCGCCGGTCCTGGCAGACCCGCCGCCCGCACCAACACCTCGTCCGCCCCATCGACCGGTTGACCGGAAACCGGATCGACGAGCAGAAACTCCTCCTCCACGCCCACGGTCCGGCCGGCCCCGATCTCCTCCACCACCATGGCGGAGGAGATACCCCGTCCGCCCGCGCCCACACCCCGTGGCAGGCAGCAGACCGTCGCATGAGGACGCACCGACCGGTGACACGGGTGGAAGACCCGGGGTGTAGTGTCGGTCGTACCGAGAGTATTTCGTGTGCTGGCAATCAAGTCGGCGCCGTTCTCGGCGAATCCACCGGCCGCAGGGCGGCCACGGACAGGAGCACCGGCATGGTGCCGAGCCCGTACGTTCACCCCATTACCGCCGACGGCGGTCTGGTCTACCGGCGCAGCTAGCCCCTCACCGCCAGGTTGGACGTGGCTGGGGTCGTGATCACCAGCCGGCGCCTTCGCTCGGATCGGTGAGAAACCGCCGTTCACCCGCCGCGTCTCATCGCTGCTGCGACTCCTCGCAAACCCCGTCACCACCGCCGATCCCCACGGCGCAGCCGTCACCCCTTGCCGGCCGAGATACCCCCATGGTCGCCGAAGGGCGCTCGACGCCGCCGTGATCCGGCACCGCGATCGGTTCACCGAGAACCATCGCCACCCGGCCTTCGAACGGCCGCAACGAAAGGAACCACCGTGTCATCGCAATTCAGCAGAACCGTCGTTCTCGAGCCCGCCGCCCAGGCCTTCGCCGATGCCAACAACTCCCGGCCATACCTGTTCGAGCTCGGCGCCGAGCAGGGCCGCGCGGCCCTGCACCAAGTGCAGTCGGGCACGATCAGCAAGCCTGAGGCGGAGATCGCCGACCTGACCGTCCCCGGTGGACCCAACGGCGACGTCGCGGTCCGCATCGTCAAGCCGGTCGGCACCAGTGGCCCGCTTCCGGTCGTGCTGTTCGTCCACGGTGCCGGCTGGGTGTTCGGCGACACCACCACCCACGACAGGCTGATCCGCGAGTTGGCCGTCGGTGTGGGTGCCGCGGTGGTGTTCCCCGACTACCGGCGCTCCCCGGAGGCCCGCTACCCCTCGGCCATCGAGGAGTGCTACACCGTCGCCAAGTGGATAGTTGACAGCGGCGCGGAGCACGGTCTGGACGCGGCGCACCTGGCCGTGGCCGGCGACTCGGTCGGCGGCAACATCGCCGCTGCGCTCACCCTGCTCGTCAAGCAGCGCTCCGGCCCGACCTTCGCCGCGCAGGTGCTCTTCTACCCGGTCACCGACGCGTCGTTCGACACCGGCTCCTACCACCAGTTCGCCGAGGGCTTCCACCTGCGCCGCGACGCGATGATCTGGTTCTGGGAGCAGTACAGCACCGAGTCCCAGCGCGCCGAGATCACCGCCTCCCCGCTGCGCGCGACCAACGAACAGCTCACCGGACTACCCCCGGCGCTGGTCATCACCGCCGAGGCCGACGTCCTGCGCGACGAAGGCGAGGCCTATGCCGACAAGCTGCGTACCGCGGGCGTGGCCGTCACCGCGCAGCGTTACCCAGGCGCCATCCACGACTTCGTGATGGTCGACGCCATGGCCGACAGCAACGCCGCCAAGGACGCCACCGCACAGGCGATCCAGTTCCTCACCACCGCCCTGCGCCGTGGCCTGCCGCCGACGGCATCCAACTAACCAACACGACCGGGCGTGCTCCGCGATTGAGCGTTGCCGGAGGACATACCGGCCCGGCCCGGCGTTCGCCGAGCGCCCCGACAACGGGGGGTTCGGCGGACGCGCTCGTCGACCGGCGGCGTCGGCGATGCTTCCGTCCGGTCAGTGGCCGAACTGGGCTTCCAGTGCGCCGCGGCGGATGGCTACCTCGTCGGGGTCGTCGCCGAACACCAGCAGTTGAAGAGTGCTCTGCCGGACGGGGTTGTCGGTGCGGACGGTGTCGTGGCCGGCGATGGCGAGCAGGCCTTCGGCCGACAGTGCCGGCCGCAGTTCGGCGAGCAGTTCGGCGATCGGCGCGGGCACGGTCAGTTTCGTCGATTCGGCGGGCTGGTCGAGGGTGTCGGGTCGCACCGACTGCAGTGCCAGCAAGGGGATGGTTCCGCTGGTGATCCGGAAGTTCAGGTCGAGCATGACCAGTTGGCCGTCCCAGCTTTGGGCGCAGTCAAGGCTGCACAGGCCCCGGTAACCGAGGTCGGCAGCGCGCTGGGCGATCGCGACGCACTCGGCGAGCAACTCGGTTGGCGGCGGGGTGACCAGCCCGAAGATTCCGCCGACGTAGATTCCGGTGGCGTCGACGCGTTGTTCGGTGATGGCGAGAAGTCGCGCTCGGGCATCGACTCCGATGGAGAGCTGGATGCCCCAGTTGCGCCGGATCCGCAGGTATTCCTCGACCACGAACTCGCCGAGCACATCGGTGAAGGCCGGCAGCGTGATGTGGTCGCCCGCTCGGTGCAGATACACGTCGAGGCTGCCGCCGTGTGACTCGTCGGTCGCGGCCTTGAGTACCCAGGACGTGTCCGCCGGTGCCGCTTCGGCGAGTTGCCTGCGCGGTACGACCCTGCGGCGCGCTTGGAAGCGCGGATCGACGAGGGTGCTGATGCTGGCCTTGTTGTTCAGGTGGCCCACGAGCCGCGCACTCTTGACGGCGTGGTCGTCCGGGCACAGCGTGGTCGGCTGCGGGTATTCCATCGAGATCAGCAGACCGTCACCGATCGCCTCCCGCACGCGCGCGGCGAACTCCGCCTCGTCGCGGAACTCGCGCAGGTCGGTGCTGACCGGCAAACCGCCGTTGCGCAGCACCGCCAGCAGGGTCGGGTCGGTGCCACCCGCGCTGCAGATGACCGGTGTACCGGCGGCGACCGCGATGGGCCTTGCGGACAGCACGTCGCGGGTGTGGCGGTGCCTGCCCGGTGGCTCGGTGGGCGCCAGCGCCGGCCGCGCGCACATGGCGACGCCGGGACCGTAGACGTCGGCGAGAGCACTTGGGGTGGTGACGGCAGGCGAGCGCGGAGGGGAAAGGGTAATGGCGAATCTCCCGTGCGGTGCGGTCGAAACGTGTTGATATGACAAGGAAACAGCCGGCGCCCGCTGGCAGGCGGAGCTCACGAGCGAGATTCGTGAGACCGGTCGACGAACAGCCCAGACGCAAGCTGCCGGCGGGTCCGACCTGAGACGGCCGGGCGACCCTGCCTGCTCGATATACGGAACTCTACACGGTTCGTCCAACTGCCTTGCGCCTCGGAGGAAAACCCGGCCGCTGCCGTCACCTGTCGAGATTGATGACTTCATCGGGGCGCTGACCGCGTGGATGGCGAGTAGACTGTGAGGTATCCGGACACGATGACATTCCCGTTTCGAGGTGCCAGCCACGCCGGCTATCCAGGAACGGCCTCATGCCAGTCCGTCGACACCAGCGCACCGCTCCGATCGCTCCGCACCCAGCCACAGCGGCCGTCGAGCTGCCATGGTCCCGCACCGCCGTCGCGCCGGCCAGCACGCTTTGAGTACACAAAGGACAGAAAGGAGGTCGACCGCCATGCCGGTAACCGATGTGACCCCGGACGTCTCCGGCCACGCCGCCAGCGGTGAGGTTGCCGCAGAGTGTGCGGTATGTCCCCATCCCTGGACGTTCCACGATCGGATCGCGACCCGTTACTGCACCGCGACGGTCGCCGGGAAGTTCAACCGGGGTTGCGTCTGCACGGCCTACCCCGACGCCACGGAAATCCACAAGGAATAAGGAATGAGGACACGATGACGCACAACGGCACCTACGTCTCCCTGTACGACCTGAGGGTCAAGATGGTCCAGAAAGCGCTGCAGGACAACTCCGCACTCGACGACAAGCTCTCGTTCGACCTTGCGGTGCACGTGCTGCACGCCTTGGACCACATCCCCGAGAAGTCGCGTTGACCGGGCACGAGGCGTGGCCGACCTCGAACCCGGACACCGGCGCCGGCGCACCGGCGCCGGTGCGCGGCGGGGTGCGGTTACGGATGAAGCCGCACACGGCCACCCGCGGCCATGTGGACGGAGCCTGGTGGCCGCGATCCCACGATCCAGCCAGGGAATTCCCCGGGCTCGTGCTGGCGATGAGCTCATGGGTGGGCCCGGTCCGCCGGGTGTCCTATCACGTCGACGACTGGGACAAGACCAGGCGCGAGCTGACCGTGGAGGGCTGGTCGGTCACGGTGGTCGGGTTTCCCATGCTCGATGCGAACACGGTCGTGGTGACCGGGTCGAACCGGCGCCAGATGATGCTGCTGGTGGTGCCGCCGGACACGCCCGGCGGCCTCGCGCGGGCCGTGCTGAGGTCGGCGGCCGGACCGGACACCGTGGCCAGCGTCGAGGAAATCCTGGTGAGCAACGGTATCCGGCTCGACAGACGCACCCTGGCCCGGCCCGAGGTCGTGGAATCGGAACCGGGGCAAGGGAGAATGACCAGGCAGCCAGAGCTGGTCGAGCGGAGCCGCACGTGACCAACCCACCAAGCGCCGCACCCGACGGCCCTGCGCAGGACCCGACCGTGATCGCCCAGCGACTCAACCTCGCCACCGGATTCCAATCGTCCGAACGTGACTGGGTCGTCCACCGTCTGGCGGCACTGGGGTCGAGACTGCGGTCCTTCCCGGACACCCAGGTCGAGTTGGAGATCAGCATCAAGGAACGTCACGGTGCCGGTCAACGGATCACGCTGGAGTGCTGGATCAGCCGGAATCCCCGGCTGCATCTGGTGTCCACGTCGTCGGCCGGGGACGTGTCGGTAGCCGTCGGCGAGGTCCGCGACGACCTGATCCGTCAGATCGACGACGCCAAGACGCGCACCGAACATCGCGGCGGTCACGCTCGGCGGCCCACGCCATAGGGGTTCAGGCGGTCGCCGGGGCCTTCATCGACAGTGCCGCAAGCAGATTCCGGCCACGTTCGGCGGTGCGCGGCTGACACAGCACGTCATACCGGCGGGCGACGAGCTGGCTGTGCGAGAAGAAGTCGCGCTGCCCGTTGGTCGCGGCGTACCTGAACCCGGCGGAGGCGAGGCCGAATCCCACTCCGCCGACCAGGCCGATCAGAATCGGTAGCGGGCCGGCACCGGCCGTGAACAGGCTCAACAGCAAGCCGACGAACAGGCCGAGCCATGCTCCGGAGGCCGCTCCCGCGCCAAGCACCCGCTTCCAGGTGAGCCGGCCGGCCACTCGTTCGACGACCATGGGCTCGACGCCGACGATCGTGACACCCTGAACGGGGAACTCCTCGTCAGCGAGATGGTCGACGGCCCGCTGAGCCTCCTTGTAGGTGTCGTACGACCCGATCGGCCAGCCCTCCGGAAGTGTCGGCAGGTTCATGGTCGATGGGTGCTGTATGAGTGGTCTGGTCACACTCGTACCAACACCCGAGCAGCTCACGGTGATGGCGGATTCCGAATACTCACAGCTGATTCTCAGCGGACTTCACGACCGCAGCGGACCGCGTGCGCGAGCGGGTGACCGCGGGGATCACGAGCGGGGTTCCCGCCTCGGGGTCGATGATGACCCGGCAGGGCAGGCCGAAGACGTCCTTCACCAGCTCCGGGGTGACGATGTCGGCCGGATGGCCCTCGGCGACGATCGCGCCCGCGCGCATGGCGATGAGGTGGGTGCCGTAGCGGCAGGCGTGGTTGAGGTCGTGCAGCACGGCGACCAGCGTGCGGCCCTGCTGCTCGTGCAGGTCGGCGCAGAGGTCGAGCACCTCCACCTGGTGGGCGATGTCGAGGAACGTGGTCGGCTCGTCGAGCAGCAGGATCGGAGTCTGCTGAGCGAGCACGAGGGCCAGCCACACGCGTTGGCGTTGACCGCCGGAGAGCTCGTCGACCAGCCGGCCGGACAGGTCCGCGACCCCGGTCAGCACCATCGCCTCGGCGACCGCGGCCTCGTCGTCGTGCGACCACTGGCGCAGCAGCCGCTGGTGCGGGTAGCGGCCGCGGGAGACCAGGTCGGCGACGGTCATGCCGCTCGGCGCGATCGCGCTCTGCGGCAGCAGGCCAAGGCGCCTGGCCACCTCCTTCGAGGAGTAGGCGGAGATCAGCGCGCCGTCGAGGTACACGGCTCCCTCCCGGGGACGCAGGATCCTGGCGAGCGCGCGGAGCAGGGTGGACTTGCCGCACGCGTTGGGGCCGACGACCACCGTGAACTCGCCCGGTGGGATGCGCACGTTCAGCTCGCGCGCCACCACCCGCGCGTCGTAGCTCAACGTCACGTTCTCGGCCCGCAACGGCTCGTCCATCAGCCTCTGCCTCTCCGCCACTCGCGTCCGATCAGCCAGGCGAGGTAGACCCCGCCGATCGCGCTGGTCGCCACCCCGACCGGCAGCTGGACCGGAGCGAACACCCGCTGCGCGGCGAGATCGCTCACCGCCAGCAGCAGCGCCCCCATCAGCCCGGCGACGATCGGGCTCGGCCGGCCGCCACCGACCAGGCGGGCGGCGAGTTGTGGCGCGGCCAGCGCGACGAACACCACCGGACCGGCGGCGGCGGTCGCCACCGCGCAGAGCGCGACGCTGATCAGGATCAGCACCAGCCGGGTGCGCTCGACCGGAACCCCGACGGCCGTTGCGGCGTCGTCGCCGAGTTCCATCATCGGCAACCGGCGCGCGTAGCGGAGCACCAGCGGCACCAGCACGGCCAGCGCGACGGCGACCGGCGCGACGGCGTCCCAGCCGCGCGCGTTCAGCGAGCCGATCAGCCACACCTGCGCCGTGCGCGCCTGCTGCAGGGTCGAATGGATGATCAGGTAGGAGTTGACCGCCTCGAGCATCGCGCTGATCCCGATGCCGATCAGGATCAACCGGAAGCCCTGCACGCCGTTGCGGTAGGCGAGCAGGTAGATCACCACCGAGGTGATCAGGCAGCCGATGATCGCGCCGGCCGCGACCTGGTAGGCGTCGCCGTCGAAGACCAGGATCATGATCAGCGCACCGCTCGCCGCGCCGACCGTGAGCCCGACCAGGTCCGGGCTGCCGAGCGGGTTTCTGGTCAGGCTCTGGAAGAGCGACCCGCTGATCCCCAGTGCCGCGCCGACCAGCAGGCCGGTCAACAGCCGGGGCAGGCGAAGCTCGTTGACGATGAAGTCGTCGCCCGGCCGGCCTTCGCCGAACAGCGTGCGGAACACGTCGGCGGCCGGCATCGGGAAGTCGCCGATGGTCAACGCGGCGACGCCGACGGCCAGGATCGCCAGGAGCAGCACCGCGGCCACGAGCACCGAGCGCGGCCGCAGCCGCACCGACAACCCGCCGCGCGGCGTGCGGATGACCAGGCCGGGTCGCTCGATGGTGCTGGTCATGACATCGCCTCGCAAGCTCGGCGATGTCCGATCCGACGGCTCGCAAGCTCGGCGCCGGAACCGTGCTCAATGGCTCGCTCGCTCATGGCGCGGCGATCCGCCGACGCCGGCACAGCGCGATGAAGAACGGAGCGCCGAGGAACGCGGTGACGATCCCCGCCTGCAACTCCGCAGGGGCCACCACGACCCGGCCGACGATGTCCGCGCCGAGCAACAGAATCGCGGCCAGCACCATGGCGTACGGCAGCACCCAGCGGTGGTCCGGTCCGGTGATCATCCTGGCCACGTGCGGCACCGTCAGGCCGACGAACGCGATCGGGCCGGCGCCCGCGGTCGCGGCGCCGCAGAGCACGGTGACGGCCAGAATCCCGGCGGCCCGGGTGCGGCCGACGCCCGCGCCGAGCGCCCGCCCGGTCTCCTCGCCGAGCGCAAGTGCGTTGAGCGGGCGGGCCAGCAGCACCGTCACCACCAGGCCGGCCAGGATGAACGAGGCCACCTGCTCGACGACCGGGGCCTTGCGCCCGGCCAGCGAACCGACCTCCCAGAACCGGAACTCGTCGAACGCCCTCGGGTCGAGGTTGAGCACGACGTAGATCATCGCGCTGAGCGAGAAGCTGATCGCGGCGCCGGCCAGCACCAGGCGCTCGGGGCTCGCCGCCGCCCCGGTCGAACCGAGCGCGTAGACGACGACCGAGGCCACGCCCGCGCCGAGGAAGGCGAGCCAGATGTAGCCGCCCATCGAGGTGATCCCGCCGTAGGCGATACCGATCACCACCGCGGCCGCCGCACCCTGGCTCACCCCGAGCAGGCCGGGGTCGGCGAGCGGGTTCCTGGTCAGCGCCTGCATGAGCGCGCCCGCGGCCCCGAGCGCGGCACCGACCAGGATGCCGAGCAGCGTCCTGGGGATCCGCAGGTCATGAATGATGATCGCGTTGCTGGACCCGTCGTTGGTCCATAGCGCCTCCCACACCGAGGCGAGCGACATGCCCTTGGTGCCGACCGCGACGCTGGCCAGCGCCACGACCGCCAGAACGCCGAGCGCGACGAGCAGGCCGACGCCGCGGGCCAGGGCCGACCGCGACCGCACCGCTGCCGGTCGGGTGTCGGTTGCCACGCGTCGACCTCTTCTTGATCTCCGGTAGGTAGGTTAGGCAAGGCTAACAGTAAGCTGAGGCAATCCTAATAAAGTCGCCGGTCCGGAGGTGCCGAGCCATGCCGACGGGACGCGCCGTCCTGCGCACCGCGACCTGGGGTCAGCGCCGCTACCTGCTGCCGGCCGCCGTGCTGTTCGCCGTGCACCAGGCCGGCGAGGCGATGGTGCCGGTGGTGATCGGTGTGATCATCAACGAGGCGGTGGCCACCGGCAGCGCCGGCGCGCTGCTGACCTGGCTGGCGGTGCTCACCGGGGTCATCGCCGCGCTGTCGTTCGCCTACCGGTTCGGTGCCCGGGCGGGGGAGCGGGCGTCCGAGCAGGCCGCCCACGACCTGCGGGTCCGGCTCACCGAGCGGATCCTCGACCACCGTGGCGGCGCCGAGGTCGGCCGGCTGCCCGGCACGCTGGCGAGCATCGCGACCAGCGACGCCAAGCGGGTCGGCCTGCTCGGGTTCGCGCTGCCGCTCGGGCTCGCCGCGGTCGGCGGTCTGCTGGTCGGCGGGTTCGCGCTGCTGTGGATGTCGGTGCCACTCGGGCTGCTGGTGCTGCTCGGCGCTCCTCCGCTGCTGTGGCTGGTGAACCTGCTCGGCCGGCCGCTGGAGAGCCGAAGCGACGTCGAGCAGGAGCGCGCCGCACATGCCTTCGGCGTTGCCGCGGACCTGGTCGCGGGCCTGCGGGTGGTCAAAGGCATCGGCGCCGAGGCGGCCGCGGTGGCCCGCTACCGGAGCACGAGCCGCGACGCGTTCGCCGCGACCATCCGCGCGGCCTGGGCGCGGGCCGCGTACGGCGGTGCCATGCTGATCATGAACGGAGTATTCCTGGCGCTGGTCGCGCTGCTCGGCGGCTACCTGGCGATCCGGGGGCGGATCAGCATCGGTGAACTGGTCGCGGCGGTCGGGCTGGCGCAGTTCCTGCTCGGGCCACTGGACGTGTTCGCCTGGGTCGGCTCCGAGCTCGCCGCGGCGCGCGCGTCGGCGGCGCGGATCGCGGAGATCCTGGCCACGCCACCACTGCTGGCGCAGGGCGACACCGCACTGCCGGATCCGCCGCGGGGCGCGTTGCGGCTAAACGGGCTGGTCTACGAAGCGCTGCGGGACTGCAGCCTGGACGCCCACCCCGGCGAACTGCTCGGGGTCGCCGCCGAGCCCGCCGAGGCCGCCGCCCTGCTGCGGTGCATCGGCCGGGCCGCTGACCCCGAGGCGGGCACGCTCGAGTTGGACGGCGTCGCGCTCACCGAGGTGGCGCCCGCCGAGGCCCGGCGCGCCATCCTGGTCGCCGCGCACGACGCCGACCTGTTCGAAGGCTCCGTGCTGGACAACGTGCTGGCCGCCGCCCCCGGCGGATCGCCGGCCGCGGCCATGGCGGCCAGCGGTGCGGACCAGGTGGTCGAGTCGCTGCCGAACGGCCTGGACACCCCCGTCGGCGAGGGCGGCCGGACGCTGTCCGGCGGCCAACGCCAGCGGGTCGCGCTGGCCAGAGCGCTGGCCGCCGAGCCGGCCGTGCTGGTGCTGCACGACCCGACCACCGCGGTGGACGCCGTGACCGACGCCAAGATCGCCTCGGGCATCCGCGAGCTGCGCGCCGGCCGCACCACGATCATGGTCACCACCAGCCCAGCCCTCCTCGCGGTCAGCGACCGCGTCGTGGTGCTCGACGACGGCCGCGTTCGCACCGAGGGCACCCACGCCGAACTGGTCGACCGCGACCCCGCCTACCGGACGCGGGTGCTCTCGTGAGCCGTGAGCGGGAGCGAACCATGGAACACCGTGAGCGGGAGCGAACCATTGAACACGGTCGGCTGCCTACCGCGACACCGCGGCGGACCCGGGCCGTGGTCGCCGGGCTGCTGCGGCGGCATCGGGGGCTGACCGCTGCGGCGGTGGCGACGATGATGGCGGCGACGGCGTCCGGGTTGGTGGCGGCGCCGGTGCTGGGCCACATCGTCGACCTGGTTGCCGGTGGCGGCGAGGCCGGTGGGCTGGTCGGGCCGGTGCTGTTGCTGGTCGGCGTTGCGCTGGCGCACGGCATCCTGGCCACGCTGGGGGTGGCGCTGGTGGCGCGGCTGGGTGAGGGCGTCCTGGCCGGGCTGCGCGAGGTGTTCGTGGAGCGGGCGCTGGGGTTGCCGTTGGACCAGGTCGAGCGGGCCGGGTCGGGGGACCTGACGTCGCGGGTCACCAACGACGTGACGGTGATCGGCACGGCGGTGCGCGAGGCGTTGCCGGAGTTCGTGCGGGCGGTGCTGATCATCGGGCTGACCCTGGTCGGCCTCGCGGTGCTGGACTGGCGGTTCATGGTCGCGGCACTCGTGGCGGCGCCGGTCCAGCTGTGGACCGTGCACTGGTACGCGCGGCGGGCCGGACCGCTGTACGCCACCCAACGGGTGGCCGCCGGGGACCTGCAGCATCAGCTGTTGGGCACGATCGGCGGCGCGCCGACGGTGCGGGCGTTACGGCTGACCGCCGAGCATCGAGACCGGGTGACCGCGCGCTCGGCCGACACCGTCGAGCTGACCATGCGCGGTATCCGGCTGCAGACCCGGTTCTTCGCGCGGCTCAACCTGGCCGAACTGATCGGCCTGGCGGCGGTGCTGGTGGTCGGGTTCCTGCTGGTGCGCTCCGGCGCGGCGACGATCGGCGCGGCGACCGCGGCGGCGTTGTACTTCCACGGCCTGTTCAACCCGGTGAACACCGCACTCGCGCTGGTCGACGACGCGCAGGCGGCGTCGGCGAGCCTGGCGCGGCTGGTCGGCGTGGTCGACCTGCCGGCCGCCCCCACGCCGGAGCGCACCGCGACCCCGGTGGACGGCGCGGTGAAGGTGGTCGACCTGGCGCACGAGTACGTGCCGGGTCACGAGGTGCTCCACGGCGTGCACATCGACATCGCGCCGGGGGAGCGGGTGGCGCTGGTCGGCGCGAGCGGCGCGGGCAAGAGCACGGTGGCCAAGCTCGTCGCCGGGGTGCACCGGGCCACCCGGGGGTCGGTCAGCCTCGGCGGGGTGGATCTCGCCGAGCTGGCCGCCGGCGAGGTCAGGCGCACCGTCGTGCTGATCACCCAGGAGGTGCATGTCTTCGCCGGCACGCTGGCCGAGGACCTTCGGCTGGCGCGGCCGGGGGCGAGCGACGAGGAGCTGCGCGCGGCCCTGGAGCGGGTCCACGCGGACTGGGTGACGGCGTTGCCGGACGGGTTGACGACCGTGGTCGGCGCGGGCGGACACCGGCTGACCGTGGCGCAGGCGCAGCAGCTCGCGCTGGCGCGGTTGGTGCTGGCCGATCCGCCGGTGGCGATCCTCGACGAGGCGACCGCGGAGGCCGGGAGCGCGGGGGCCCGGGAGTTGGAGGCGGCGGCGGAGCGGGCGCTGGCCGGGCGTACCGGGGTGGTCGTGGCGCACCGGCTGACGCAGGCGGCGGCGGCCGACCGGGTGGTGGTGCTCGAGGCGGGGCGGGTGGTGGAGACCGGCCCGCACGCCGAGTTGGTCGCGGCCGGCGGGCGGTACGCGGTGCTGTGGCGGGCCTGGGCGTCGGGCCGCTTGACGGATTAGTTAGGTTAGGCAAACCTACATTGGAGGATCCAGGATGCACCGTCACGTCGACGCCTTAGCGCGACGCCGGCCGGTGGCGGCCGCACTCGTCACCGCCGCACTCGCCGCGGGCCTGCTCAGTGCCTGCTACCACGCCGAGACCCCGGCCACATCGACCACGTCCGGTCCGGCCGGCACCTACGTGCCTGCGGGGTTCCCGGTGACCGTCACGCACAAGTACGGCACCACCGAGATCACCGACGTGCCGCAGCGCGTGGTCGCCGCCGGCTTCCGCGACCAGGAGTACATGCTCGCCCTCGGCATGGTCCCGGTCGGCATCCGCGACTGGTACGGCCCCGAGCACCCCTACGAGCAGTGGCCGTGGGTCGGCCCGGCGCTCGGCGGTAAGCCGGCTCCGGAGATCCACAGTGGCTTCGACGAGCTCAACCTCGAGAAGATCGCGGCGCTGCGGCCCGACCTGATCACGACCGTCTACTCCGACGTCAGCAAGGAGGTCTACGACCAGCTCTCCAAGATCGCCCCGACGGTCGCCCAGGGCGCCGGCGCCGAGGACTTCACCATGTCCTGGCAGGACGAGACCAAGCTGATCGGCCAGTCGCTCGGCCGCGCCAAGCAGGCCGACGAGCTGATCGCCAGTACCGAGAAGTCGTTCACCGACGCGGCGGCCGCGCACCCCGAGTTCAAGGGCAAGACGATCGGCGTGCTGCAGTTCGGCGACCCGGGCAAGTTCTACGTGCTCAACCCGACCGACCCCAAGGCGCGGTTCTTCACCGACCTCGGCTTCACCGTCCCGGACAGCCTCGTGCAGCTGGTCGGCTCGGAGTCCAACAAGGAGGTCAGCTTCGAGCGTCTCGACCTGCTCGCCGACCTCGACCTCGTGGTGTGGCTCTCCGGCGAGGACCCCGACTCCAAGGCGCTCGAGGACGGCGTCAACAACGACCAGCTCTACCAGAGCCTCAAGTCCGTCAAGGAAGGCCGCGACATCTTCCTCACCAAGGGCAGCGACGCCCTGGCCTGGGGCAGCCCACTGAGCCTGCCGAGCGCGCTCACCGACATCGTTCCCCAACTCACCCCCGCCCTCGACGGCAAGCCGTAGCCCAACCGCTGAAGGACACCGCAGGCCAGCCGGGCGGGCGGAGCGTTTACCAACCACACACCCCAGTAGGGCGGCGCCGCAGGCGCCGCCCTACTGGGGTGTGGGCCGGGCGGGGTCCTCGTTGTCAGCCGCCCATGGCGCGGACGAGGTTGGCCGGGCGCATGTCGGTCCAGTGCGACTCGATGTGGTCGAGGCAGGACTGGCGGGCGGCGGGGCCGTGGGTGATGCGCCAGCCGGCGGGGACGTCGATGAAGGTGGGCCAGAGGCTGTACTGGCCCTCGTCGTTGACGAGGGCGTAGTACTCGCCGTCGGGGTTCTCGAACGGGTTGGTCATGGGGTGCTCCTTGCGTTGACGAGCGCTTCGAGGGCGCGGAACCAGGTGTGCGCGAGGTTGGCGACGGAGTCCTCGGACAGGACGCCGCACGGCCAGGACCAGGTGGCTTCCAGGACCGGGCCGCCGGGCAGGTCGCGGGTATGGGCGTTGATCGAGAGCGGGTGGCTGACCGGCATGTCGGGGTCGGCGTCGACGTCGGCGGCGTCCTCCTCGGCCGCATAGGACCAGTCGGCGTCCTGCGGGTAACCGAACCGGCCGAGGTAGTTGAACTCGATCGGCGGGGACGGGAAGCCGGCGAGCACCGGCCCGGTCTCCGGGTCGAGGTGGCGGAGCAGGCCGTAGCCGATGCCGGCGTCGGGCAGCGTGGCCAGGTGGTCGCGGACCCGGTCGACCACTGCGGCGGCGTCGCGCGGGGTCAGCGTGGACAGGCGTGCGTCGCCGGTGTCCAGCCGGACCGGGTAGACGGTGGTGAACCAGCCGACCGTGCGGGACAGGTCCAGATCCGGGGCGAGGTGCTCCGCCCGGCCGTGACCCTCCAGGTCGACCAGGACGGTGCGGCCGCCGCCGCGCCACTCGGCCACGGCCAGCGCGAGCGCGGCGAGCAGCACGTCGTCGATGCGCGCACCGTAGGCCGACGGCACCGGGCCGAGCAGCGCGGCGGTCGGACCGGTCGGCAGGGTCAGGGTGAGCACCCGTTCGGTGGCGGCCACGTCGAGCCGGGGGTCGAGCGGGCGGGTGAGCGGGATCGGGTCGGCCTCGGCGAGCACGCCGGTCCACAGCGGCAGCTCGGCCCGCCGGGACGGGGCCAGTTCGCCGAGGAGCCGGGCCCAGCGGCGGAACGAGGTGCCGGCGGGCGGCAGATCCGGGGTTCGCCCGGCCGACACGTCGAGCCAGGCGGCGGCGAGGTCGGGCAGCAGGATCCGCCAGGACACCCCGTCGACCACCAGGTGGTGGATCATCAGCAGCAGCCGGCCGGGAGTGTCCACACCGGAGTCGAACCAGACGGCGGAGACCATCCGGCCGGCGACCGGGTCGAGCCGATCCCGTGCGGTGACGGCATGTTCGGCGATGGTCGGGGTGAGATCGCCGGTCACCTCGACCCTGGTCAACCAAATGTCCACAGTGGATGGAACGTGCAGGGTCCAGTCGACGAGCCGGGCGCGCAGCAGATCGTGCCGCTCCAGCACGGCGGACAGGACGGAGCGCAGGGCGGGCTCGGTGAGCCCGGCCGGGGTGCGCAGCAGCGCGTACTGCTGGTAGCCGGGGAACGGCCCGCCGAGCTCGCGCAGCCAGTGCATCACCGGGACCAGCGGCACCACGCCGGTCCCGTCGGACGCGGTCACGCCAGCACGCGCCGGGGTGGCCACCGACGCCAGGCCGGCCACCGACCGCTCGGTGAACACCTGGCGTGGGGTGATCCGCCAGCCGGCGGCTCTGGCCCTGCTGACCAGCTGCATGGCGACGATGGAATCGCCGCCGGAAGCGAAGAAGTCGTCGTCGGCGCCGAGCGAGGGCAGACCGAGCACCTCGGCGGCCACTGCGGCGAGCGCGGTCTCGACCGGGCCGGACGGGGCGCGGCCGGCCGAGCTGAAGTCGGGCTCCGGCAGGGCGTCGCGGTCGAGCTTGCCGCCGGGCAGCACCGGCAGCCGGTCCAGCACCACGAGCGCGGCGGGCACCAGGTAGGCGGGCAGCGCGGCGGCGACCGCGCGGCGCAGCGACCCGGCGTCCAGGGTGGCGCCGGGCAGCGGAACGGCGTAGCCGACCAGCCGGGCGACGGGGCCGGGTCGCACGGTCACCACCGCGCTCGCCACCCCGGGCTGGGCGGCCAGCACCGACTCGATCTCGGCCGGCTCGACCCGGAAGCCGCGCACCTTCACCTGGTCGTCGGATCGGCCGCCGTACTCCAGCCGGCCGTCCGTGGTCCACCTGGCGAGGTCGCCGGTGCGGTACATGCGGGCCGAAGACCTGCTTGCAGGGTCGAGCATGGACTCAGTGCCGAACGGGTCGGCGACGAACCGCTCGGCGGTCAGCGCGGCCTGGCCGAGGTAGCCGCGGGCGAGCCCGGCGCCGGCCAGGTACAGCTCGCCGGTCACGCCCGGCGGCACCGGGCGCAGCGCAGCGTCCAGCACGTAGGCGGCGGCGTTGGCGACCGGGCGGCCCACCACCGGCCGCGCGCTGTCGCGGACGTGGCCGACCAGCGCGTCCACCGTGGCCTCGGTCGGACCGTAGAGGTTGACCCCCTCGGTGCCGGGCAGGCCGCGCAGCCGGGTCCACAGGCCCTCGGAGACCGCCTCGCCGCCGAAGCCGAGCAGGGCCAGCGGGCAGTCGTCGGCCAGCCCGGCGTCCAGGAGCTGGGTCAGCACGGACGGGGTGACCTCGATGAAGTCCAGCTCGCGGGCCCGGATCAACGCGGCCAGCAGCTCCGGGTCGCGGCGGGTCGGCTCGTCGACGACGTGCACCGCGTGCCCGTCGAGCAGCCAGAGCTGCGGCTGCCAGGAGGCGTCGAAGGCGAACGACCAGGCGTGCCCGACCCGCAGGTGCCGCCGGCCGGTGCGGTCCTTGGTCGGTTCGTAGAGGTCGCGGCGGTGGCTGGCGAACAGGTTGGCGACGCCGCGATGGGACACCACGACGCCCTTGGGTCGCCCGGTCGAGCCGGACGTGTAGATCACGTACGCCGGGTTGTCCGGGTGCGGCGGGGTGCCGAGGTCGTGCTCGTCGGCGTCGGGCAGCGGGGAATCCAGCAGCAGCACCGGAATCTCGGTGTCCGGGCGAAGCTCCGACGTGCTGAGCACCAGTACCGGGGCCGCGTCGGCGAGCATGCCCGCGGTCCGCTCCGCCGGTTGATCGGGGTCGAGCGGCAGGTAGGCGCCGCCGGCCTTGTGCACGGCGAGGATCGCCACCAGCGCGTCCTCGGTGCGGGGCAGCGCTAGCGCGACCACCCGCTCGGGCCCCACGCCGGCCGAGGCGAGCAGGCGGGCCAGCCGGTTGGCCCGGGCGTTGAGCTCGGCGAAGGTCAGCATGACCAGCTCCGAGCCCGAGCCGGCGACCACGGCAGGGGCGTCCGGGGTGGCCCGGACCTGCGCCTCGAACAGCTCCGGCACGGTGCTGGCGGCCAGCGGCAGGCCGGTGCGGTTCCACTCGGTCAGCACGCGGTGCCGTTCGGCCGCCGACAGCACGTCGACGGTGCCCACCGGCGCATCGGGGTCGGTGGCGAGCGCGCGCAGTACGGCGGCCATGCCGGCGGTGATCCGGGCGATCGCGGCGTCGTCGAACAGGTCGGCGCGGTACTCGGCGGTCAGCACGAGGTCCTCGCCGGCCTCGACGGCCCAGGTCAGCGGATAGTGCGTGGCGTCCTGGCTGTGCCGCTCCTCGACGGCGAGGCCGCCACCGAGGGACGGATCACCGCCCGGGTAGCTCTCGAACACGACCAGGGTGTCGAACAGATCGCCGGCACCGGCGTGCTGGGCGATGTCGGACAGACCGAGGTACTGGTGGGCCATCAGCGCGGACTGCTCGTCCTGCAGCCGGGTCAGCAGCGCGCGCCGGCTCTCCTGCGCCCGCGGCCGCACCCGGACCGGCACGGTGTTGATGAACAGCCCGATCATCGACTCGACACCGGGCAGCTCCGGCGGGCGCCCGGACACCGTCGCCCCGAACACCACGTCGGAGCGGCCGGTGAGCGCGCCGAGCAGCACGCCCCAGGCCGCCTGCACGATCGTGTTGAGGGTGACCCCGGTGGCGCGTCCGAGCGCGACCAGGTCCGCGGCCGGCAGCCGGACCTCGCGGCGCGACGGGATCAGCGGCGACCGGTTGGGCTCGGCCGGCACCAGGTGCGTCGGCGACTCCAGCCCGGCGAGGGCGGCGCGCCACGCGGCCTGCGCGGCGGAGCGGTCCTGGACGGCGAGCCACGCCAAGTAGTCGCGGAACGGCGGGGTCTTGCCGGGCGTGCCCGCGTAGAGCCGGGACAGCTCGGCCAGCAGCGGCGTGGTGGACCAGCCGTCCAGCAGCAGGTGCTGGTGGGAGATCACCAGCCGGTGCTCGTCGGGGCCGACCCGGACCAGCGCCGCCCGCAGCAGCGGGGCGACGGTCGGGTCGAACCGGCGCCGCTCCTGGGCCAACAGCTCGTCCCAGTCGTCCTCGCCGGTCCAGTCGGCCGTGCGCCACGGCAGGTCGACGCGCTCGGGCACCACCGCGACGGCGCGGCCGGAGGACAGGTAGCGGAACGAGCAGCGCAGGTTGGGGTGCCGGTCGAGCAGTGCCTGCAACGCGGCGCGCAGCCGGGCCGGGTCGACCGGGCCGTGCAGGTCCAGCGACATCTGCACGGTGTAGACGTCGAGGTCGCCGGCATCCAGCGAGGCCAGGAACAGCAGGCCGGACTGCAGCGGGGTCAGCGGCAGCACCGCACCGCCGGCCTCGGCGGCCTCGGCGTGGGTCAGGGTGATCAGGTCGGTGGCCGGCGGCTCGGATCGGGCCGCGGCCGGCGCGACCGCTGTCATGGCCGAGGCGATCCTGGCCACGGTGCGGCGCCGGAACACGTCCCTCGGCGTGATCACCATGCCGTCCGCGCGCAGCCGGCTGACCAGTTGGATGGCCACGATGGAGTCACCGCCGACGGCGAAGAAGTCGTCGTCGGCGCCCACGGCCGGCAGCCGCAGCACGGCGGCGACGTGCCCGGCGACCAGCGCCTCGGCCGGGGTGGTCGGTTCCCGACCGGTGCTGTGCGCGGCGAAGTCGGGGGCCGGCAGCAGGGCGCGGTCCAGCTTGCCGCCGGCCGTGACCGGCAACCGGTCCAGACCGACAACGGCGGCCGGGACCAGGTGCTCGGGCAGCGTCTCGGCCAGCGTCGCCCGCAGTGCGCTGGTGTCCAGCGCGGGGACGACGTAGGCCACCAGCCGCCCGTCGCGGACCAGGGCTTCGGCGGCCGCGACCCCGGGCAGCGCGCGCAGGGCGGCGGCCACCTCGCCCGGCTCGACCCGGAAGCCGCGGATCTTGACCTGGTCGTCGGCCCGGCCGAGGAACTCGATGCCGGCGGCGCCCCGCCGGGCCAGATCGCCGGTGCGGTACATCCGTTCCCCCGGCGCCCCGAACGGATCGGGCACGAACCGGGCGGCGGTCCGGCCGGGCGCTGCGAGGTAGCCGCGGGTCAGCCCGGCGCCGGCCAGGTAGACCTCGCCGACGACGCCGTCCGGCACCGGCGAGAGCCCGGCGTCGAGCAGGTGGACGCGGGTGTTGGCGACCGGACCCGAGCGGTCCGGGTGCCGGCCGTAGGCATCCACGGTGTACTCGGTCGGCCCGTACAGGTCGTGCGCCGACAGGCCCGGCACCTCGCGCAGCCGCCGCCACAACGCCGGCGGGACGCTTTCGTTGCCCACCACCAGCACGTCCGGCGTGTACCGGTCGAACAGGCCGTGCCGCTCCAGCTCCACCAGGTAGGTCGGGGTGACGTCGAGGTAGCCGATCCGGTGCGCGCACAGGTAGTCGAGCAGCGCGGGCGGGTCGGTGCGGGTGGTGTCGTCCAGCACGTGCAGCTCGTGCCCGGCGAGCAGCCACAGCACCGGCTCCCACGACGCGTCGAACCCGAACGGCGCGGTGTGCGCGACCCGGCGCACCGCACCGTCGGGAGTACCGGACGGAATCAGGTCGGCGAGCTGGCCGGCGAGCAGGTTCGCCAGGCCGCCGTGCGTGCCGACCACGCCCTTCGGCCGGCCGGTCGACCCGGACGTGTAGATCACGTACGCGGCGGCGTCCGGCCGGTGCGGTGCCGGGTCGACCGGAGCACCCAGCTCGACGGAGGTGAGCACGTGCGCGGGACCGGCGTCCGCCAGCATCAGCGCGCGGCGGGCCGGTGGGTGGTCGGGATCGAGTGGCAGGTAGGCCGCGCCGGCGGTGAGGACGCCGAGGATGGCCGGCACCAGCTCCGCGCGCGGCAGGTCGAGGGCGACGACCTGCTCGGCGCCGATGCCCCGGGTCCGCAGCGCACCGGCGATCCGGCGCACCCGCTCGCCCAACTCGGCGAAGGTGAGCCGGCCGGCCGGGGTGACCAGCGCGGTGCGGTCCGGATGTGCCCGCACCGCGGCGAACAGCGCGGCCGGCACGCCGGCGCCGGCAGGCAGCGAGCGGCCCTCGTTGCGCAGGTGCCGGCGTTCCCCCGGCGCCAGCACGTCGACCCGCCCGATGGCCCGGTCCGGGTCGGCGACGACGGCCCGCAGCACCCGCAGCAGCCGCTCGCCGAGGACGGCGACGGTGGCCCGGTCGAACAGGTCGGCGCTGTACTCGATGCCGGCCTCGATGGTCGGGCCGCGCTCAACGAAATCGAACGACAGGTCGAACTTCGAGGTCTCCGAGGCGATCCGTCCGGTCCGCGCTTCGACGCCGTCCAGTTCGAGCCCGTCGCCCGCGGCGGCGAGATAGACGACCATCACCTGGAACAGCGGGTGCCGCGACAGCGAGCGGGGCGGGTTGAGCGCCTCGACCACCCGGTCGAACGGCACGTCCTCGTGCTCGTAGGCGGCCAGGTTCGTCTCCCGGACGCGGGCCAGCAGCTCGCGGAACGACGGATCGCCCGACGTGTCGGTGCGCAGCACGAGCGTGTTGAGGAAGAAGCCGACCAGGTCGTCAAGGGCGGTGTCGGTGCGGCCGGCGATCGGGCTGCCGAGCGGGATGTCCTGGCCGGCCCCGAGCCGGTGCAGCAGCACCGCGACCGCGGCCTGCACCAACATGAACATGCTCACGCCCGCATCGAGCGCGAGCGCCCGCAGCCCGTCGGCGGTGGCCTCGTCGAGCGGCACCGCGACGGTGCCGCCACGGGCGCTGACCTCGGCCGGGCGGGGCCGGTCGGTCGGCAGGGTCAGCTCGTCCGGCAGGTCGGCGAGGGCCGAGCGCCAGTAGGCGAGCTGGCGGGCGGCCAGGCTGGCCGGGTCGTCCTCGGCGCCGAGCAGATCCCGTTGCCAGAGCGCGTAGTCGGCGTAGGTCACCGGCAGCGGCGCCCACTGCGGGGGGACGCCGCGCAGCCGGGCGGCGTAGGCGTGCGCGAGGTCGCGGGTGAGCGCGGCGTCGGACCACTCGTCGGTGGCGATGTGGTGCAGCAGCAACAGAAACACGTGCTCATCGGAGCCGACCTCGAAGAGCCACGCGCGCACCGGCGGTTCGCGGTCCAGCGCGAACGGGTGCCGGGCGGCGCTGGCCAGCCGCTCGTCGACCACGGCATCGGAGACCCGCTCCAGGTCCAGTCGCGGGGCCGCGTCGACGACCCGCTGCACGGGCCGGCCGCCGCGCTCCTCGACCAGCGTGCGCAACGTGGCGTGCCGGGCGGTCAGGTCGGCGAGGGCGGCGCGGAGGGCCTCGACGTCGAGCCGGCCGGACAGCCGCCAGGTCATCGGGATGTTGTAGGTGGGGCTCGGGCCGGAAAGCCGGTCGAGCACCCAGAGTCGTTGCTGGGCAAAGGAAAGCGGTACGTCGACGGTCCGTGCGGCGGGGCGCAGCGGGGGCCGGTCGTCGGTGCCTGCGCCGAGCAGGCGGGCCAGCCCGGCGACGGTCGGCGCGTCGAAGACCATGCGCAGCGAGACCGACGAGCCGAGCGTCGAGCGGATCCGGCTGACCAGGCGCATGGCCAGCAGCGAGTGCCCGCCGATGGCGAAGAAGTCGTCGTTGATTCCGACGCTGTCCACGCCCACCTCGGGCCGGTCAAGCACCCCGGCGACCAGTTCGGCGAGCGCGCGTTCCAGCGGGGTGCGCGGCGCGCCACCCGTGCTCGGGCCCCGTGCCGGCGCGGGCAGGGCGGCCCGGTCCAGCTTGCCGTTCGCGGTCACCGGCAGTTCGTCGAGCAGCACGAACACGGCCGGCACCATGTGCTCGGGCAGCGTGGCGATCAGGTCGGCCCGCACGGCGTCGAGGTCGGGCGTGCCGACCAGGTAGCCGACCAGGGCGTTGTCGCGCAGCACGACCACGGCGGAGCGCACGTCGTCGCGCGCGGTCAGGCGCGCCTCGATCTCGCCGAGCTCGACCCGGAACCCGCGCAGCTTCACCTGGTGGTCGACCCTGCCCCGGAACTCCAGGACGCCGTCGCGCTGGCGGGCCAGGTCGCCGGTGCGGTACATGCGCGAGCCAGGCCCACCGAACGGGTCGGCCACGAACCGCTCCGCGGTCAGGCCGGCGCGGCGCAGGTAGCCGGTGGCGAGCTGGACCCCGGCGAGGTACAGCTCACCGGTGACCCCGTCCGGCACCGGGCGAAGCGCCGCGTCCAGCACGTAGGCCGAGGTGTTCCACACCGGCCGGCCGATCGGCCCGGGGTCGCCGGACCACCAGGTGACGTCGACCGACGCCTCGGTCGGCCCGTAGAGGTTGTCCAGCCGGACACCCGGCAGCACCTCGGCGAACCGGGCGGCCAGCTCCGCCGGCAGCGCCTCCCCGCTGCAGATCACCCGGCGCAGCGACGCGCACCCGGCCACGCCCGGCTCCTCGAGGAAGGTGTCCACCATCGACGGGACGAAGTGCAGGGTGCCGATCCCGTGGCGCCGGATGGTGCGCACCAGGTACGCCGGGTCGCGGTGGCCGTCGGGCCGCGCGACCACCAGGGTGGCGCCGGCCATCAGCGGCCAGAAGAACTCCCACACCGACACGTCGAAGCCGGCCGGCGTCTTCTGCAGCACCACGTCGCCCGGGCCGAGCCGGTACTCGTCCTGCATCCAGGCCAGCCGGTTGGCGATCCCGCGGTGCGGCACCACGACGCCCTTGGGCCGGCCGGTCGAACCCGACGTGTAGATCACGTAGGCCGGACTGTCCGGGCCGACCGGCACCGGGTCGCGCAGCGGCGCACCCTCCTCGAGACCGGTGATCACGTGCGCGGGCGCGGCGTCGGCCAGCATGAACTCGCGTCGCCGCACCGGAAGACCGAGGTCGATCGGCAGATAGGCGGCGCCGGCCCGATGCACCGCGTGCAGGGCGACGACCAGGTCGATGGAGCGCGGCAGCGCGACGGCCACCAGCGACCCCGGCCCGACACCCCGGTCGCGCAGGTGGCCGGCCACCCGGGCGACCCGCTCCTCCAGTTCGCCGTAGGTCAGGGTGGTCGGCGCGGTGTCGTCGGCGAAGACCAGCGCGGGGGCGTCCGGGGTGCGGGCCGCCTGGGCGCGGAAGGCCTCCGGCAGCGTGGCGGTCGGGACGGGGCGCCGCTCGCCGTGCAGCACGGAGTTGCCGGGCAGCAACGTGCCGAGCCGGCTCCCGGGATCGGCGGCGACCTCGCCGAGCAGCCGACTCAGTTGCTCGATGAGACGGTCCGCGCCGGCCGGGCCCAGCCGGTCCAGCGCGTACTGCACCAGCACGGTGAGCCGGTCCGGGGTGTCCACCAGGGTCACGTGCAGGTCGAACTTGGCGGCGCCGGGGTCGGCGTCGAGCCACTCGGTGGCCAGGCCGAGCACCGGATCGCCTGCGGCATCCGCGCCACCGCGCTGGTGGTAGCCGAGCATCACCTGGAACAGCGGGTTGCGGCCGGCGACCCGGGCCGGGTTGACCGCCTCGACGACCCGCTCGAACGGCACCTCGGCGTGGTCGAACGCGGCGAGGCCGGTGGCCCGGACCCGGCCGAGCAGCTCGGTGAACGTCGGGTCGCCCGAGGTGTCGGTGCGCAGCACGATCGTGTTCACGAAGAAGCCGACCAGGTCGTCGAGCGCGGCGTCGGTGCGACCGGCGAACGGCGCGCCCAACGGCACGTCCTCGCCGGCCCCCAGCCTGGTGAGCAGCGCCGCGACCGAGGCGTGCAGCAGCATGAACATGCTGGTCCCGGTGTCCGAGGCGAGCGCGCGCAGGCCGGCGACGACCTCCGGCGGCAGATCGGCCCTTACCGCGCCGCCGCGTCCGGTCGGGTTGGCCGGCCGGGGCCGGTCCACCGGCAGGTCGATCTCGTCCGGCAGCCCGGCCAGCGTCTCGCGCCAGTACCCCAGCTGATCATCATCGGGCAGGGCGCGCTGCCAGAGGGTGTAGTCGGCGTACTGCACCGCAAGCGGCGCCCAGCCCGGCTCCCGGCCGGCCGCGCGCGCGAGGTACGCGGCGGTGAGGTCGGCGAGCAGCGGCCGGTCGGACCACTCGTCGGTGGTGATGTGGTGCAGCACGATGACCAGCACGTGGTCGTCGGCGCCGAGCCGCAGCACGGTGACCCGGATCGGCAGATCGGCGGCCAGGTCGAACGGGCGGCGCACCTCCTCGGCCAGCCGGTCGTCGAGCGCCTCGGGCGTGCAGCGGGCCAGCGTGAGGTCGACGTGGGACGCCACGACCCGCTGGTACGGCTCACCCTCGTGCTCACCGAACACGGTGCGCAGCGACTCGTGCCGGTCGAGCAGGTCGCCGAGGGCCAGCCGCAGCGCCGCCACGTCGAGTTCCCCGCGCAGCCGCATGGCCAGCGGGAAGTTGTACACCGCCGACGGGCCGGTGAACCGGTCGATCAGCCACAGCCGGCGCTGCGCGGGGGAGAGCGGCACCCGGTCCGGGCGCACGGCCGGCGTCAACGCCGGACGCGACGGTCCGCGCCGCGCGTCGGCGCGGCCGGCCAGCTCCTGCGGGGTCGGCGCCTCGAACAGGTCGCGGATCGCCAGTTGCACGCCAAGTTCGACCCGTGCCCGGCTGATCAGCCGGGTGGCCAGCAGCGAGTGCCCGCCGAGGTCGAAGAAGTCGTCGCCGGCCCCGACCCGCTCGATGCCGAGAACCTCGCCGAACAGCGCGCAGATGGTGACCTCGGTCGGGGTGCTCGGCGCCTGCCCGCCCCCGGTGGCGACCGGTTCGGCGGCCGGCAGCGCGGCCCGGTCCAGCTTGCCGTTCGGGGTGAGCGGCAGTGCCGCCACCGGCACCAGCACCGACGGCACCAGGTAGTCGGGCAGCACCCCCTTGAGGTGCTCCCGCAGCCGTGGCAGCAACTCGAGCACGCCGCGGGCCGCGGCCGGGTCGTTGGCCAGGTCGTTCGGCGCACCGCCGGCGCCGAGATGGCAGCCGGTCAGCGGGCCGGTGGCGGTGGTGAGGACGGCCTCGTAGGTTTCCCCGCCGGGCACGCAGACCACCCGGTAGCCGAGCCGGGCGCCCAACTCGGCGACGTCCTCCGGCTCGACGCCGCCCGGGTCGCCCTCGACCCGGGGGTTCGGGATTCCGGTCAACCGCACCGTTTCCCCGGTCGGCTCGGCCGGCCACGGCACCGCGGGCGCGCCGGAGACGTCGGTGCCGGCGCCGGTGTGCAGCAGCACGTCGTACCGGTGCCGGGTCAGCTCGTTGTGTGCCCGCCCGCCCTTCTGCCTGATGTCGACCCCGGTGAACCCGGGCCGCCCGGCGAACCAACCGGGATCGATGACCAGTTCCTTCTCCGTCCACGCCCGGCGCCCGGTCGCGGCGTGGAAAGCCTCCAGCGTGGCCAGGTTCCGCACGTCGCCGACGAAGATCGACCCGCCGGGCGCGAGCAGCGGCCGCAGCCCGTCGAGCACGCCGGCCAGGTGCTCGGCGCTCGGGAAGTACTGGACCACCGAGTTGATCACGATGACGTCGAAGTAGCCGGTCGGCAGCCCGTCGGTGACCGTGGCGTCCTGGCAGCGCAACCGCACCCGCGCGGCCAGTTCGGGGTCGGCGGCCACGTCCCGGGTGAGCTTGGCGATCATGGGTGCGGAGAAGTCGGTCGCCCAGTACTCCTCGACGTCGCGGGCCAGGCCGGAGAGCAGCAGGCCGCTGCCGACGCCGACCTCGAGGATCCGGCTCGGGCCCAACTCGCGGATGCGGCGCAGGGTGTGCGCGCGCCACTCCCGCATCTCCTCGACCGGGATGGGCGCACCGGTGTAGCTGGAGTCCCAGCCGTCGAAGCGCTCCTCGACCACCGCGGTCGGGATGACGTCGTACTCGTCGTCGTAGACCTGCTGCCAGCCGCCGACGTGCGCGGCGTCCGCCTCGGCGCGGTCGGGCGAGGCCGGCACGACGTAGCCGACCAGCCGGTTGCCGGCCGCGATGACCGCGGCGGCGGCGACCTCGGGGTGTTCGGCGAGCACGGCGGCGACCTCGCCGGGCTCGACCCGGTAGCCGCGGATCTTGACCTGGTCGTCGGCGCGGCCGATGAAGTCGAGCAGCCCGTCCCCCCGCCAGCGGACCAGGTCACCGGTGCGGTACATCCGCTCGCCCGGCCCGCCGAACGGGCAGGCGACGAACCGTTCGGCGGTCAGCGCGTGCCGGCCGAGGTAGCCGCGGGCCAGCCCGACCCCGGCGATGTAGAGCTCACCGGCGACCCCGGGCGGGACCGGGCGCAGCCGGGCATCGAGCACGTAGGCCCTGGTGTTGTGGATCGGCCGGCCGACGGTCGCGGTCACACTGTCGTCGGTGCCGCCGCCCAGCGTGTTGATCGTGTACTCGGTCGGCCCGTAGAGGTTGTAGCCGGTGACGCCGGGCGTGCTCAGCAGGGCCGACCAGACCTGCTCGGGCACGGCCTCGCCGCCGAGCAACACCAGCGGCGGCAGGTGGTCGCCGTCGAGCAGGCCGTGTTCGATGAGTTGGGCGGCGTAGGTCGGGGTCACGTTGACCACGTCGATGCGGTGCTCGGCGCAGTAGCCGGCAAGGGCCTGCGGGTCGCGGCGCAACTGCTCGTCGCAGACGTGCACCTCGTGGCCCTCGACCAGCCAGAGCAGTTCCTCCCAGGACATGTCGAAGGAGAACGACACGGTGTGCGCGATGCGCAGCCGCCGGCCGGCCCGGTCGACGACCGGGCCGAAGATCGCCTCGCGGTGGTTGTGCTGCATGTTGGTCAGTCCCCGGTACGGGGTGACCACGCCTTTCGGCCGGCCGGTCGAGCCCGAGGTGTAGATGACGTAGGCGGGATGCTCCAACCGAAGCGCCGAACCGGGATCGAACTCGTGCACCGGGCCGTCGTCGAGCGCCTCGATCGCGGCGGCGATCGCCGGGTCGTCGAGCAGCATCGGGTCGCAGTCCGGCAGCAGCGCGGCGGTGGCGCTGGTGGCGAGCACGCAGACCGGGCGCGCGTCGGTGAGCATGAACGCCAGGCGCTCGGCCGGGTAGTCGGTGTCCAGTGGCAGGTAGGCGGCACCCGTGCGGAGGACGGCGAACAGCGCGGCCACCATGTCGGCGGCGCGCGGCAGCGCGAGCGCGACCACCCGCTCCGGGCCGGCGCCGCCGGCGATCAGCCAGCGGGCCAGCCGGTTGATCCGCGACTCCAGGTCGGCGTAGGTCCACGTGCCGGCCGCCGTGACCAGCGCGGTCGCCGCCGGGGTGCGGCCGGCCTGCTCGGCGAGCAGGTCGGCGATGGTGCGGGTGCCCAGCGGCGTGGCGGTGTCGTTCCAGCGCACCAGCACGTCGTGGCGCTCGGCCGTGGTGAGGGTCTCCAACTCGCCGACCCGGGTGTCCGGCTCGGTCACCAGTCGGTGCAGCACCGCGACCAGCCGGTTCAGGATGGCCTCCGCGGCGGCCTCGGTGACCTGGTCCGGCCGGCGGTACAGGCCGACGGCGATCCGCTTGGTCGGCGTGATGACCAGGGTGAGCGGGTAGTGGGTGGCGTCGGCGTACCCGACGCCCGCGATGCCGTGCCTGGCCCGGAAGTCGGAGTCGTCGCTGATGAAGTTCTGCAGCACCATGATCGTGTCGAAGAGCTGCTTGTGCCCCGACTCGTGCTGGATGCGGGCCAGGCCGAGCCAGTCGTGGGTCATCGTGGCCGAGCGTTCGTCCTGCAGCCGGTGCAACAGCGCGGCCACGGTCTCCGCGGGGTCGAGGCCGACCCTGGCCGGCACGGTGTTGAGGAACAGCCCGATGATCGACTCCACGTCCGGGACGTCGGCCGGGCGGCCGGACACGGTGGCACCGAACACCACGTCGTCGCGGCCGACCAGCCCGCAGAGCACGATTCCCCAGGCAGCGCTGACCAGCGTGTTCAGCGTGACGCCCAGGCCGCGGACGGCGGCTCGGATCCGGTCGGACTCGGCAAGGCCGAGCTCCACCCGGCAGGTCCGCGGGGTGACCGGCTCGGTCGGGCGGCCGGGGAAGACCAGCGTCGGCTCCTCGATCCCGGCGAGCGCCGCCCGCCACGCCCGGGCGGCCACCTCGGTGTCCTGCTCGCCGAGCCACGCCAGGTAGGCCCGGTAGCTGCCGCGGCGCGGCACCGGCTCGCCGGCGTAGAGCGCGAACAGGTCGCTGAACAGCAGGTCGGACGACCAGCCGTCCCAGAGCAGCAGGTGGTGGGTGATCACCAGCCGGCAGCGGTGCGCGCCGAGCCGGATGAGCGTCACCGCGAGCAGCGGCGGGCGGGCCACGTCGAACCGGCGGGCCCGGTCGGCGGCCATCGCCGCGTCCAGGTCGCCCGGTTCGGCACCGCTGAGGTCCAGCACCGTCAGCGGCGGCTCCAGGTCCGTGGCGATGACCTGGGTATCGCCCGAGAAGCCGGCCCGCAGCGTCGGAGTGCGGTCGAGCAGGGATTTCAGCGCGTGCCGCAGCCGGTCGGCGTCGAGCATCCGGTCCAGATCGAAGTGGTCCTGGACGGTGTAGATGTCGTTCCCGTAGGAGGCGAGGAAGAGCAGGCCCTCCTGCAGCGGCGAGAGCGGCCAGTGCGTCTCGTCGTGCGCGGCCCGGTCGGCCAGGTCGGTCAGCGCCGCGCTGAACTCGCGCGCCAGCTCCTCGACCTCGGCGCCGGACCAGTGCGCGACGAGCGTGCCGTTCTCCTCGGCGACGTCCAGGGTCAGCGCGTACGGCTGCTCGGTCTCGTCGGTGGCGCCGAGCGGCCCGGTCAGCCAGTCGCCGGTGTCGGCCCGGCCGAGGTAGTTGACCAGCACATCGGCCCGGCCGAGGCCGGCGAGCACCGGTATGGCCTGCGGGTTGAGGTAGCGCAGCAGGCCGAACCCGGCGCCGCCGTCCGGCGCGGCCCGCACCTGCTCGCGGACCCGCGTCCGTGCGGCGCCCACGTCGGCCGGGTCGATCCCGGTGAGGTCGAGCCGAACCGGGTGGATCGTGGTCAGCCAGCCGACCGTGCGGGTCAGATCGACAGCCGCACCGATGCCCGACCCGGCGAGCAGGTCTTCGGCATCCCGGCCGTGACCCTCCAGGTCGACCAGCAGCTCCGGCCGGCCGCGCCGGGCCATGACCAGCGCCAGCGCGGTGAGCAGGGCATCGGTGACCGGGCCGGGCACGGCGGGCAGGGTGGTGGTCAGCCGGGTCCGCCCGCCGGTGGTCGCGAGCTCGGCGCCGGGCCGCAGGGTCCGCATCCAGTGCGGCAGCTCGGCGAGCCGCTCGGGCGCCTGGGCCGCCTCGCTGAGGCGCCGCGACCAGGTGCGCAGCGACGTCGGCACCGGATCGAGCGCCTCGCCGGCCCACGCGGCGGCGAGGTCGGGCACGAGAATCCGCCAGGACACCCCGTCGACGGCGAGGTGGTGCACGGCGAGCAGCAGCCGCTCGGCGTCCGGATACCAGACCGCGGCCAGCATGACTCCGGCCTCGGGGTCGAGCAGCCGGGCCGCGGCGTGCTCGTCGGGCTCGCCGGCCCGGGTCAGCATGGTGACCGGGGCGCTTGGCCGGACGGCGAGGGTCCACAGGCCGGGCACCGGGACGGTGAGCTTCAGGCGCAGCGCGTCGTGCCGGTCGACCAGGGCGGTCAGCGCGGCGCGCAGCCGGGCCTCGTCGGCGCCTGCCGGGGTGCGCAGCAGCAGGTGCTGGCTGAACGTGGCGATGGGGCCGCCCCGCTCGCGCAGCCAGTGGGTGACCGGCAGCAGCGGTAGGTCGCCGACCCCGTCGTCGTCGCCACCGGGCGAGGTGATCACCGGCGCGGCCTCGGGGCCGAGCGCGGCGGCGAGCCCGGCCGGCGTGCGGTGCCGGAAGATCTGCCGGGGAGTCAGCTCGACGCCGGCCCGCCTGGCCCGCGCCACCAGCGTGATCGACACGATGCTGTCGCCGCCGAGGGTGAAGAAGTCGTCGTCCACGCCGACGCCGTCCAGTCGCAGCACTCCGGCGAACAGCTCGCACAGCAGCCGCTCCCGCTCGGTGCGCGGCGCGTGGCCGGAGGTGACCCGCCGGGGCGCGGGCAGCGCGGCGCGGTCCAGCTTTCCGTTGCCGGTGACCGGCAACGCGTCGAGCGGCACGAGCGCGCTCGGCACCAGCGCCGCCGGCAACGTCTCGGCCAGTTCGGCGATGACCCGGTCCACATCGAGGTGGCCGGCTGGCACGACGTAGCCGACCAGTTGGTCGTCGCGAACGATCACGGCGGCGTGGCGCACGTCCGGCCGGGCGGTCAGCGCGGCGGTCAGCTCGCCGGGCTCGACCCGCACGCCGCGGATCTTGACCTGGTCGTCGGTGCGGCCGAGGTAGTCCAGTGCCCCGTCCGGCCGCCAGCGCGCCAGGTCGCCGGTGCGGTACATCCGCGCTCCGGGCGCGCCGAACGGGTCGGCCACGAACCGCTGCGCCGACAACCCCGGCCGGTCCCGGTAACCCCGGGCCAGCTGCACCCCGGCCAGGTACAGCTCGCCCGGCGCGCCGACCGGCACCGGCCGCAGCGCGCCGTCCAGCACGTAGGTCCGCGTGTTCCACACCGGCCGGCCGATCGGCGCGCCGGGTTCGGAACCGTCGGCGCGGGTGACGTCGACCGCGGCCTCGGTCGGGCCGTAGAGGTTGTGGATCGGCACCCCGGTCAACGCGCGCCAGCGCTGCGCGAGCTCGGCCCCGAGTGCCTCGCCGCTGCACACCAGCCGGCGCAGCGAGCCGGCCCAGCCGGATTCGTCCACCGCACCAAGGAAAGCCGCCAGCATCGACGGGACGAAGTGCACCGTTGTCACCCGCTCCCGCGCGATGACGTCGGTGAGGTACGCGGGATCGGTGTGCCCCCCTGGCCGGGCCAGCACGACCGCGGCACCGTGGCAGAGCGCCCAGAACAGCTCCCACACCGACACGTCGAAGCCGGTCGGGGTCTTCTGCAGCACCCGGTCGGTCTCGTCGAGCGGGAACGCGTCCTGCATCCAGGCCAGCCGGTTCACGATCGCCCGGTGGCTGATCACGACCGCCTTGGGCTTGCCGGTCGAGCCCGACGTGTAGATCACATACGCCGGATGGTCCGGATGTGGCCGTACCGAGGGAAGTTCCGCGCCCCCGACCTCGATGTCGGACATGGTGAGGACCGCGGCGGGCCGGGCGTCGTCGAGCAGCGCGGCGCGCCGGGCCGCGGGCAGGTCGGGCTCGAGCGGCAGGTAGGCCGCCCCGGTGCGCAGCACCGCGAGCAACGCCACGATCAGCTCGGCCGAGCGCGGCACCGAGACCGCCACCACCGACTCCGGCCCCACCCCGCGCTCGGCGAGCCTCCGCGCCAGTTGCCCGGCCCGCCGGTGCAGCTCGGCGTAACTCAGCGTCGTGTCCTCGGCGATGACGGCGGGCGCGTCCGGGGTGCGGAGTGCTTGCGCGGCAAGGAGTTCGGGCAGTGTCGTGGGCGCGACGTCGACGGCGGTGTCGTTCCACTCGTGCAGCACCCGGTGCCGCTCGGTCGCGGTGACCACGTCGAGGGTGCCGTCGGCGATCGACTCGAGCGCCCGGACCAGCCAGCCGGCCAGGCGCCGCGCGGTGGTGTCGTCGAGCCGGTGGTGCAGCCGAAGCTCGAGGCGCTCACCGGGGCGGGCCACCAGGTAGAGCGGGTAGTGCGCGGCGTCGCGCACGGCGAACGCGGGCAGGTCCGGGGTCTCCGGCCAGTTCTCGATCACGGTGATCGTGTCGAAGAGCTCGCCGTGCTCGCGCTGGATGTCGGCCAGGCCGACGTGTTGGTGATCGAGCAGCGCCGTCTGTTCGTCCTGCACTCGGCGCAGCAGGTCGGGTCCGCCCAGCCGGACCCGCACCGGCACGGTGTTGATGAGCAGACCGACCATGTCGGCGACGCCGGGCACCTCGGGCGGCCGGCCGGACACCGTGGTGCCGAACACGACGTCGGTGCGCCCGGTCAGCGTGCCGAGCACGACCGCCCAGGCCACCTGCACCGCGGTGCTGACCGTGGCGCCCGCGGCCCGCGCCGCACCGATCAACCGGGCGGTGGTGTCCGCATCCAGCACGCTGACCACGGCCGAGGGCACCTCGCCTGCCCGCCCGCGCTCCTCGGGCGCGACCAGCGTCGGACCGTCGAGCCCGGCGAGCGCCGCCCGCCACGCCGCCGCGGCCGCGTCGGCGTCCCGGCTGGACAGATGCGTCAGGTAGTCGCGAAACGGTGGCGCCGGTGGCAGCGAGCCGCCGCGGTAGAGCGTGAGCAATTCGCGCACCAGCACGGGAATGGACCAGCCGTCGAGCAGCATGTGGTGATGGGTGAGCGCGAGCCGGTAGGACATGGGCCCGACCCGGACCAGCAGCATCCGGACCAGCGGCGGGACGGCCGGGTCGAACCCGACGGCCTGCTCCTCGTCCAGCAGCCTGGCCAGCTCGCCGTCGCGCTTGTCGGCATCGTGCCCGGTGAGGTCGACCTCCTGCCACGGCAGCTCGACCCGCCTCGGCACCAGCGCGACGTTGCGCCCGGCCTTGCTCTGCCGGAATGCCGCGCGCAGGTTGGGGTGCCGGTCCAGCAGCGCCTGCCCGGCGGCCCGCAGCGCGTCGGCGTCCACCGTGCCGTCGAGGTCGACGGTGAGTTGGCTGGTGTAGAGGTCGATGCCGTCGGCGTCCAGCAGCGTGTGGAACAGCAGTCCTTCCTGAAGCGGGGTGAGCGGGAGGATGTCTTCCAGCCGGGTCACGATGACTCCCATTCCGCTTCGAACTCGTCGATCTCCTCCTGACTCAGCTCGACCATGCCGAGGTCGGAGGGGGTGTGGCCGCCGGCACCCGGGCGGGCGGCGTGCGTGGCCAGCCCGGCCAGCGCGGCGAACCAGGCATCGGCCAGCTCCCGCACCGATTCCTCGCCGAGCAGGTCCCCGGGGAAGGCCCAGGTCACGCCCAACTCGGGTCCGCCGGCACCGTCCGAGGTGAACGCGTTGATCTCCAAGGTGTACGGGGCGACCGGCATGGCGTCGTCGAAACCGCCGGCCAGCACGCCCGCGCCGGGCAGCGGGGTCCAGTCCTGGCCGGTGGCCACGGTGAACCGGCCGAGGTAGTTGAAGCTGATCTGCGGCGCCGGCCGCGCCGCCAGTTCGGCGGCGGTGTCCGGGTTGAGGTGCCGCAGCAACCCGTAGCCGATGCCGTGGTCCGGGATGGCGCGCAGTTGCTCCTTGATCCGTTTCAGCGCGGTGCCGGCGGCCGGCCCGCCGGCGAGCGCCTCGGCGCGGTCGAGCGGGCCCGGATCGAGCCGGACCGGGAAGACGCTGGTGAACCAGCCGAACGTTCGGGAGAGGTCGACCCCGGCACCGAGCTGCTCCTCCCGCCCGTGTCCCTCAAGCGCGACCAGCACGTCGGACCGGTCCTCGGAGCCGTTGTCGGACCGCCAGCCGGCGACGGCCAGGGCCAGCGCGGTGAGCAGCACGTCGTTGATCCCGGCGTGGAACGCGGCCGGCACGGTGGTGAGCAGCGGCCTGGTGTGCTCGACCGGCAGCCGCAGTGTCAGCCTGCGCACCGAGCGCAGATCGCCGATCGGGTCGAGTGGGCGCGGGGTGAGCAACGGGTCCACACCATCCACAATGGACGTCCATAGTGGAAGCTCCGCCGCCCGGGGGCCGCTTTCCCTGTGCAGCAGCTCACTCCACGGCCCGAACGGGGTACCGGCCGGCTCCAGTGCCGCACCGGCCGCGGCGGCGGCCAGGTCCGGCAGGAGAATCCGCCACGAGACCCCGTCGACCACCCAGTGGTGCACCACGAGCAGCAGCCCGGCGTCGCACCGCACCGCCTGGATCAGCACGCCACGCTCGGGGTCGAGCCGGCCGGCGGCTTCGGCGGCCAGCGCCGCGATGTCCGCCCCCGGCGCGGTCGACAGCACCGACGCCGCGGCCACCGACCCCGGCGGCCCGACGGTGAACGTCGCTGCCGCGCGGTCGATCCGGGCCCGCAGCACGTCGTGCTTGTCCAGCACCGCCTGGATGATCGGGACCAGTTCCGCCTCGGCGAGCCCGGCCGGCAGGCCGACGAGCATGGACTGGCTGAAGGCGGTGACCTCCCCGCCGGACTCGTCGAGCCAGCGCATGATCGGGGTGAGCGGGAACGTGCCGACCCCGGAGACCACCGCCTGCCGCCGCACCTCGGTGGCCACCCTGGCGAGCCCGGCCACGGTGCGGTGCTCGAACACGGCCCTCGGCGTGATCGTCAGACCGGCCTCGCGGGCCAGGATGACGAGCTGGATGGACACGATGCTGTCGCCGCCGACGGCGAAGAAGTCGTCGTCCGCACCGACTTCCGGTAGGCCGAGCGCCTCGGCGAACAGCCGGCAGAGCAGCCGTTCCCGCTCGGTGCGCGGCGCCGTTCCGCTTGCCAGCGCGGCGAAGTCCGGCGCGGGCAGTGCGGCGCGGTCGAGCTTTCCGTTGGGCATCACGGGAAGCGCCGGCAGCGGCAGAAACGCGGCCGGCACCATGTGCTCCGGCAGCTTCGCCGCGACGTGCCCGCGCACCGCCTTCATCAACGCGTGCACGTCGCGAAACCCGGCCGGCGTGTTGGCCAGCGGGCGGTCCGCGGTGCCCCGCCGGTAGATCTCGGCCGGCAGCTCCGTGCGCGCGAACACCAGATCCAGCTCGCCGTCCAGGCCGTCCCCCGCCCAGCTGGCCGCGAACCGGTAGCCGTGCTGTTCCGCCTGCGCCGCAACGACTTCGGGATCGATCCCGGACGGCACGAGCCGGCCGTTGGGCACACCCCGGATCCGCAGCGACGGATGACCGGCGCGCAGCTCCGCGGCCAGGTCGACGGGCCAGTCCAGCTCGAGGCCGGGCGCGGCGGCCCGCACCGGCGCGGTGTGCAGCACGACGTCGTACCGGTACCGGCTCAGCTCGTTGTGGTAGTCGCCCCGCTTCACCCGCAGGTCGACCGAGGTGATCCCGGGCAGTTCCAGGGATACGAAGAAGTCGGGGTCGAGTAGCAGCTCGCCCTCCCACTCCAGCGGCGTCCCGGCCGCGAGCCGCTCACGCAGCCGCAGGTTCCGCACATCGCCGACGAAGATCGAACCCCCGGGCGCCAGCAGCTCCGCCGCGCCCCGCAGCACCCTGACCAGGTAGTCGACGTTGGGGAAGTACTGCACCACCGAGTTCAGCACGATCGTGTCGAAGTACCCGGCCGGCAACCCGCGCAGGTCGTCCGCGGGCTGGGCGCGCAGCTGCACCGGCAGTCCATCCGCCCGGGACCGCAACGCGGCCACGGCGTGCTCGGACAGATCCGTTCCCCAGTAGGCCTCGCAGCCGCCGGCGAGCGCGGTGAGGATCAGCCCGCTGCCGACGCCCAACTCCAGCACCCGCCTCGGCTGCAGCGCCGCGATGCGCTCGACGGTCGCCGCCCGCCAGGCCCGCATCTGCGGCAGCGGGATCGGCGCGCCGTCGATGCTGCTGTTCCACCCGGCGAAGCCCTCGTCGCCGCCGCCCTCCGCGGCGTACAGCAGCTCGTGCAGGTCCTTCCAGTCTCCGACCACCCCGTCACCGGTTCCGGTGGCCGGCACCACGTAGGCCACCAGCCTGCGTCTGCCGTCGCCGTCCTCGCGGGCCAGCACCGCGGCCGCCGCGACCGACTCGTGTGCCAGCAGCACCGACTCGATCTCGCCCGGCTCGATCCGGTGACCGCGGATCTTGACCTGGTCATCGACCCGTCCGAGGAACTCCAGCGCGCCATCGGCGTTGACCCGGACCAGATCGCCGGTGCGGTACAGCCGCGAACCCGGCACACCGAACGGGTTGGCGACGAACCGCTCCGCGGTCAGCGCCGGCCGGTTGAGGTACCCGCGGGCGAGCCCGGGCCCGCCGAGGTAGAGCTCGCCCTCGGTCACCGGCCGCAGCGCCTCGTCGAGCACATGCGCGTCGGTCATCGGGTCGGCGACCCCGATCGGCACCACCGGGCCACGCAGCCGGTCCGGATGCGACTCGCCGAGCGTCGAGTTCACCGTCGCCTCGGTCGGGCCGTACGCGTTGAACATCCGCCGGCCCCGCCCGTAGCGCGCGACCAGCTCCGGCGCCACCCGCTCGGTCCCGGCCAGCAGCGTCGCGCCGGCCGGCAGTTCGCAGTCGGCCGGCAGCACCGCGAGCAGGCTCGGCGGCAGGATCATGAACGTGACGCCGTGCCGGTTGGCGTAGTCGGTCAGCTCCCGTCCCGGCACCCGCCGCTGCGCCGGTACCACGATCAGCCGCCCGCCGGAGAGCAGTGCCAGGCACAGGTCCCAGAACGCGACGTCGAAACTGGGCGAGGCGAACTGCAGGATGCGGTCGGCCGGGCCGATACCGAACCGCTCGGTCTGGGTGGCGACCAGCTTGGCCACACCGCTGTGGGACAGCACGACGCCCTTGGGTAACCCGGTCGACCCGGACGTGTAGATCACATAAGCGGCGTTGCCGGCGTGCACCGGCCCGGCCGGCGGATCGGCCGGCCACCGCGGCTCGCACTCGTCCAGCAGCACCCGCGGCACCGCGGGTTCCGCCGGCAGCCGCCGCGCCAGTTCTCCGGTGGTGACCACGCAGACCGGCGCGGCGTCGCCGAACAGGTAGGCGATCCGGTCGGCCGGGTAGTCGGTGTCGATCGGCAGGTAGGCCGCGCCGCTCTTGAGCACCGCGACCTCGGCGACGATCATGTCGACCGACCGGCCGACCGCGAGCGCCACCACCCGCTCGGGCCGGGCACCCGCGTCGAGGAGCCGGTTCGCCAACCGGTTGGCCCGGGCGTCCAGCTCGGCGTAGGTCAGAGTGGTCAGCGCAGTCTCGTCCTCGAACACCACCGCGACCGCGTCGGGCGCGGCCCGGACGCGCTCACCGAACAGCTCTGGCCAGGTCGGTACGGACATCAGCACGGGCACCTTTCAGCAACCCCCACCAGCGCCCGGCCCCCGCCGCCACCGCACAGGTCCACCGCCATCCCCGATCTCCTGGCACCGATCCACTTAGGTGAGGCTAGCTTAAGTTAGCTTAGGCTTCGCTAGTCCATCCGGGGAGCTGGCATGGAGACGGTGAACCTTCGGTCTACGGTGGAATGACCGGGTCGCCGCGCTGGTGTCCGGTTGTCTGGGGCAGTTGGGGGACCGCTGGTCCGGGATGGGAGATCGTCGGTGCGCACGCGGTTGGAGCCACCAACGTGGCGGGTGCTGCTGGGCTATGTCCGGCCGTTTCGCCGGGTGCTGGTGATCGGTGCGGTGTTGAGCCTGTTGACCGGGGCGAGCGGGCTGGCGCTGCCGCTGGTGGTGCGGGAGCTGATCGCCGGCCTGCAGTCCGACCGGGGTATCGCGGGTCTGCTGGTGTTGATGAGCGTGCTGGTGCTGGCCAACGCCGGGATCGGGGCGTTCGGCTCGTTCCTGCTGGAGCGCACCGCCGAGTCGGTGGTGTTGACCGCCCGCCGGCAGTTGGTGTCGCGGCTGCTGTGGTTGCGGGTGCCGGCGGTGGACGCGGCCGAGCCGGGGGACCTGATGTCGCGGGTCACCGCCGACACCACGTTGCTGCGCCAGGTGAGCACCGGCGCGCTGGTTTCCGCGGTGACCAGCACGCTCATGCTGGTCGCGACCGTGGTGTTGATGGCGCTGCTGGATCCGGTGCTGCTCGCGGTCACGCTGGTCGCGCTGTGCCTGGCCCAGGTGGTGGTGCGGACCATCATTCCGCGGATTTCCCGCGCGGCCAAGCAGGCGCAGGAGGCGGTCGGGGCGATGGGTGCCGCGTTGGAGCGGGTGCTGGGCGCGCTGCGCACGGTCAAGGCCTCCGGTGCCGAGCGGCGCGAGCGGGACCGGCTGCACGACGCGGCGTTACAGGCGTGGCGTGGCGGTGTGCGGGCGGCGAAGTGGGAGGCGGTGGCCGGCAACATCGGTGGCCTGGCCATGCAACTCGCGTTCATCACGGTGATCGGTCTCGGCGGGGCCCGGGTGGTCTCCGGCGCGATCGATGTCGGCACCCTGGTGGCGTTCCTGCTGTATCTGCTCTACCTGATGCCGCCGATCCGGGACCTGATCAACGCGGCCACCCAGTACCAGCGTGGCGCCGCCGCGGTGGCCCGGATCCGCGAGGTCGACACGCTGCCGGCCGAGCCGCACGACGACCCGGCCTCGCCGCGGCCGGACCGCTCGCCGGCGTCGGTGACCTTCGAGCAGGTGCGGTTCCGGTACGGTCCCGAGCTTCCCGAGGTGCACCACGGGGTCAGCTTCACCGTCCCGGCCGGCGGCATGACCGCGTTCGTCGGTCCGTCCGGCGCCGGCAAGACCACCATCTTCTCCCTGATCGAACGCTTCTACGAACCCGACTCCGGTCGGGTGCTGATCGACGGCACCGACGTGCGGGACTGGCCGCTGGCCGACCTGCGGGCTTCGATCGGCTACGTCGAGCAGGACGCCCCGGTGCTGTCCGGCACGCTGCGGGAGAACCTGCTGTTCGGTGCGCCAACAGCAGGCGCCGAGGAGGTGGCCGCGGTGCTGACCACCACTCGGCTCGACGGCATGGTCGAGCGGCTGCCCGACGGCCTGGACACCCCGGTCGGGCACCGCGGCATCAAACTCTCCGGCGGCGAACGGCAACGCATCGCCATCGCCCGCGCCCTGCTGCGGCACCCGCGGCTGCTGCTGCTCGACGAGGTCACCTCCCAACTCGACGCGGTCAACGAGGCCGCGCTGCGGGAGACCATCGCCGACGCCGCGGCCAGCACCACCGTGCTCGTCGTCGCGCACCGGCTGTCCACCGTCACCCGCGCCGACCGCATCGTCGTGCTGGACACCGGAGTGGTCCGCGCCATCGGCAGCCACGCCGACCTGGTCGCCACCGACCCCCTCTATGCCGAACTCGCCGCCACCCAACTCCTGGCCGCCGCGGACTCCACCTGACGCCGGGGACAGGTGCCACGCTCCTTGTGCGCCAACGACACCCATCCGTTCCGCCCGCCGACCAGCGGCGGCGCCGGATTCGGCGACGGGTTGAACACGCTGTCCCCGATGAACCTCCACTCAGGACAGTGGGACGGTCGGACCCGGATCTTCTTCATCCGCTTCAGCACCGGCACCGGCCTGTCCGGCGAAGCGATCACGCACCGACGCGCGCCGGCCGCCTCCGACCACGGCTCTAGACTTCTCGAATGCGCGGCGGAGGCAATGGCGGAAAGCTCGTCGGTGCAAGACATGTGCTGGTCCGCGGCGACCGGGCCCGGTACTCGCGGCCGCTCGACGATCGGGTTCATGGCGAGCCCGCCCGGCGTCCACGGGGAACCTGGAGTTCCCGGCGCGGCTTCGTCGCGCCCCTGGTCTTCGGCGTCGTACTGCTGAGCACGTGGCAGGCGCTGACCGGAAGCGGTGTGGTGTCGACCTTTTTCCTGCCCACGCCGGGAGTCGTGGCCGAGACGCTCGGTAGAGGCCTGCTGCAGGGTTCGGTGCTGAACTACACCTGGATCACGCTCGTGGAAAGCCTGCTTGGCAGCTTGCTGGGTGCGGTGGTCGCGATACCGTTGGGCTATGCGATCGCGCGCAATGCGTTGGTAGCGGCCATGCTGCAGCCGTATCTTGCGGCGTTGCAGGCGATTCCGGCGGTTGCGTTGGCTCCGTTACTGGCGTTGTGGCTGGGTTACGGGTTGACACCGGTGGTGGTGTTGTGTGCGTTGTTGGTGTTCTTTCCCATCGTGGTGAACACGACGCTCGGCTTGCGGACCCTGGATCGGGAAGTGCTTGATGCGGCCCGGGTCGACGGGGCGACGAGGTGGCGGCTGTGCCGGCACGTGGAGGCGCCGCTGGCCTTGCCCAGTGTGCTCGCGGGTCTGCGGACCGGTGTCACCTGGTCGGTCACCGGTGCGGTGGTGGGGGAGTTGGTCGTGGGCGGCAGTGGTCTGGGTCAGTTTCTGGCCGTGCAGCGTGATTACGCGGATTCGGCAGGGCTGTTCGCGACGCTGGTGGTGCTCGCGGCGCTGGCCGCGGCGCTGCACGGCGGTGTACGCCTGGTAGAAGGTTGGGTATCGCGGCGAGTCGGGGAGTGACAGTGGGATCAGGGATGCGAGCGAAGAGGATCACCGGCCTGTGGTGCCTGGCCGCGGTCGCCGTGGCGGCGCTGACCGGATGCGCCTCGCCGCCGGAGCAATCCCAGGGCGTCGGCGGAAAGAACCTGACGATCGGTCTGGCCTACATTCCCAACATTCAGTTCGCGCCGTTCTACCTTGCGGAATCGCTGGGCTACTACCGCGACGCCGGGTTGACCATCACGTTGCGGCACCACGCCCTGGCGGAGGATGTCTTCGGCGCGCTGACGGCCGGCCGAGAGGATGTGGTCTACGCGGGCGGTGACGAGATGCTGCAGGCGCGGACGCAGTCGGTGCCGGTGGTGAACGTGGCGACCCTGTACGGCCGCTATCCGGTGTCGCTGATGGTCCGGGAGGATTCCCCGATACGCACCCCGGCCGATCTGCGGGGTCGCAACATCGGCGTGCCGGGGCCCTTTGGCGAGACGTACTTCGCGCTGCTGGCACTGCTGCAGAGTGCCAACCTCACCACGTCCGATCTCACCGTGACCAACATCGGGTTCACCCAGGTCGCCGCACTCGCCGGCGGCAAGGTGGACGGGGTGATCGGCTACCTCAACAACGAAGCCGTCCAGTTCAAGGAGATGCGGTTGGCCGTGCGCACGATCACCTTGGCCGACGTGCTGAATCCGTTGCCGTTGGTGTCCAACGGTCTCGGCGTGGCCCAGAGTGTGCTGGCGGCCAACCCGGCGGATATCAAGACGTTCGTCGCGGTGACCCTGCGGGCGATCGAGGAGACCATCGCCAATCCCCAGCAGGCCCTGGACATCAGCAAGCGGTACGTGCCGGGTCTTGAGGACCCGGCCAAGGCGGCCGGCGCCAAGGCCGTGCTGGACGCGACCATCCCGCTGTGGCGTACCCACCAGGGCCGCATGGGCTCCAACGACCCGGACACCTGGCGTGCCATGGCCGACTTCATGAACGCCTACCAGCTGATCCCCAACCCGGTCGACGCCACGCAGGCCTACACCAACGACTACCTCCCCACCTGAGAAATCGTCGGCACTCGTGCCGGGACCGAGGCCGACGCACCGCTACTCCGTGACGCCCGGATCGCCCAGCGCCAGCTTTCCGGCGTAGGTCAGGGTGATCTCCGGCGTGAACGGGTGGAACGTGCCGGCCCGGACATCGCGGTAGGCGCGCTCAAGCGCGGAGCTGCGGAAGTAGGACCGGCCGCCGAGCACATCCATGGCCAGGTTGACGACCTCGATCGCCTCGGTCACCACCTGACGCTTGGCCAGCATCACGGTCGCCAGCGCCGACGGGCCGACCGCGTAGTCTTCGCCCAACTCATCCAGCGCGCCCATCAGCGCCCACCAGCCACCGCGCAGCTTGGCGTCCATCAGACCCACCTGGCGCTGGATCCGGGGCGCGCCCGTCGGCGCCCGCGAACCGGCTTCGGCCACCGCGACGTCGCGAGCGGCAGCGGCGATGCCGAAGTACGTGGCGCCGACCACCGGGGCGAAGTGCAGCGCGGCGGCCGCCAGCGGCACCCCGAACTCGCCGTACGGACGCCGGCCGGTGATCTTGTCGGCGGGCACGAACACGTCGTCGAACACCACGTCATGGCTGGCGGTGCCGCGCATGCCGAGCGTGTCCCAGGTTTCCTCGATCCGCACCCCCTCGGCCGACAGCGGCACGCTGAAGTGCAGCACCTCCCTCGGTTCGTCGTGCACCGCGCAGGTGGCCACGACCGTCGCGGCCGGCGACTGGCTGCAGAACGCCTTGCGTCCGCTCACCCGGAAGCCGTCGCCGTCGGGCACGGCGGTCGTGGTCGGCCACAGCCAGTCCGACCCGCCGCTGGTCGCGATCACGATGCCGTCGGCCGCCACCCGGCGCAGCACCCCCTCGGCATCCGGGGCGCCGTTGCGCCGCCGGAAGGCCTGCATCAGCGTCAGGTACACGTGCATCGCCGCGGACAGCCCGGTCGCACCGTCGTGCCGGGCCAGTTCGGCCTGTGCGTAGCAGGCCTGGCGCCACGTGGCGCCGAGTCCGCCGAGCTCCTCCGGTACGGCCAGCGCCAGATAGCCGTGCTCGCGCATGGCGGCATACGGCTCGGCCACGAAGCTGGCGTCCCGGTCGTGCCGGGCGGCATGTTCGGCGGCCACCGCGCCGATCCGGGCGGCCAGGCCGACGAACCGGGTGTCGTCGGCGCGAGCCGGGATCGGAAACGTGCCGGACCCCGCCTGGGATGTCTCTGTGATCGTCATGGCCCGACGCTACGAACCGCGGAGACGGCGAAATAGTACAAAGACTGAACCGCGGGCGTAACGGATCAGATCATCGGCCACGACTACCTACCATGCGGACCTACGCGCAGTACTGCCCCATCGTCCGGGCCGTCGAGGTGCTCGGCGAGCGCTGGACGCTCTTGATCGTGCGGGACATGCTGAACGGCGGCAGCCGGTTCAACGAGATCGCCCGCGGGCTGCCGGGCCTGTCCCGGGCGTTGCTGTCCCGGCGACTGCGGCAGTTGCAGAACGCCGGCCTCGTGGTGCGTTCGGCCGACGGCTACCAGCTCACCCGCGCCGGCCAGGACCTGCGCCCGCTGGTGTTCGGGCTGGCCGACTGGGGCGCGCGGTACGCGTTCGGCGACCCGCGGCCGGAGGAGCTCGATCCCGAGGTGCTGATGTGGTGGCTGCACGGCCGCATCGACATCAGCGAGCTCGCCCGGCGGGCGGTGATCCAGGTCGAGATCACCGACCGGCACAGAAAGTTCTGGCTGGTGCTCGAACCGGGCGACGCATCGATCTGCTACACCGACCCGGGCTTCGACGTCGACGCCGTGCTGAGCGCGGACCTGCCGACGCTGTTCCGGATGTGGGAAGGCGAGATCGAGCTGCTCGACGCCATCCGGGCCGGCACGATCAGCCTGACCGGGCGAAGGTGGATCGTGCGCGGCCTGCCCCGCTGGCTGCAGCTGTCACCGATCGCCGCCAACGTGCGGGCCGCCCGCGCCGGAGCGGACGTGCCTGCGATGTCCACCATGGACTGAGCGGCGACGCTTCGTCAGTCGAGGAAGCGCACCAGTTCCACGCGGGAGCGGACCCCCAGGCGGGTGAAGATGTTGCGCAGGTGGTGTTCGACCGTTCGTTGGCTCAGGAACAGGTGGGCGGCGACCTCGCGGTTGGTGGCGCCCTCGGCGACCAGACGGGCTATCTGATGCTGTTGCGGGGTCAGCTCGGTGGTGCGGTCAGCGCGGGAACTGGCCGCCGGTTCGCCCGCCGCCCGTAGCTCGGCGCGTGCCCGGTCGACCCAGTGGTCGGCCTCGTGGCGCGCGAAGTGGCCGATCGCGTCATGCAGCAGCTCCCGCGCCCGCCGCGGTTTCCGGTTGCGGCGCAACCGGTTTGCGTAGAACAGCTCGGTCTTGGCCAATTCCATCGTCGTGCCGCTCACGCGGTGCAGCCGAATCGCCTCGATGAAATGCTCGTCGGCGTCCGGACCGTCGGAGATCAGCGCATGACAGCGGTGCGACACGGCGATCCGAGACGAAGTTCCCATGCACTGTGCCCATTTCTCGTATCCTCGCAACGCCGAGTCCGCTGTGGATGGTTTGCCGCAGCGGACCGCCGCCTCCACGATGTCGGGAGTCGCCAAGGCCTGCACTCCCGCGTGCACGCCACCGGCCATGGTGGACCTCATGCGTCGCAACGCGTCCGCCGGCCGGTCCCGGACCAGGTCCACACACGTGAACGCCCATGCGCCGAGCGTGCCCGACCGGCCGAGGCCGCGGTGGCGCACCTGTTCAGCGGCGGCGTCGATCCGGTGCAGCGCCGTGTCGGTGTCGCCGCGCAATGCCGCGAGCAGCGCGAGGAGCATGAGGTGGTCGGCCACGGCGTTGTGCTGGCCGGCAGCGGTCGCGGCGTGCACGCCCTCGAATGCCGCGGTGAGGACGAGTTCGTGCTCGTCGGCCATCAAACCCGACAGCGCCCGATAGGTCAGCGCCCAGGGCACGAGCGTGGCCACGCCGCTCTCCCGCGCCGCGGTGACCGCCCGGTCGGTCAGTTGGTGTGCTTTGGAGGCGTCGCCGAGCACGTAGGCCGCGTGCCCGCCCCAGATCTTGGACTTCGCGTCTGGCAGGTGTTCGGCGAGGGCGACCACGGAACGCAACGCGGGCAACGCCTCGGCATGCTTTCCGGCGAAGCTGGCGGCGGTGCCGATCAGGTGGTCCAGGGTCAGGCGCGACTCGGGTTGCTCGTCGAGCAGGCGCCACTCGGCCGCGGTGCCGGCGATCTCGCCGTGCAGCACGTGGTCGCCAGCGATGGCCGCGGCTTCGCCCGCGAAGCCCAGCGCCGTGACGGCGAGCGCGCGGTCCTGGCCGAGGAGCTCGCCGGCCGCGCGGGCGAGCCGGTGTGCGGCCACATCGGGCCGGCCGGCGCCGACCTCGATGCCACCTTCCACCAGGTCGGCCAAGGCCCGTACCTCGACGCGGTCCGACAGCGTCTTGACTTCGCGCAGGGTGGTCCGCGCTCGGTGCGGCAGGCCGTGGTGCCAGTGGTCGAACGCAGCGGTCAGCAGGCGGCACGCGCGGACCTCCGGCGCGGTGGTCAGGGCGGCGGCTCGGCCATGGTCGCGGGCGGCGGCGGCGAAGTCGCCACGGCGACGCGCGCCGACCGCGGCTTCGGCAAGCCGGTCGGCGTGCGCGTCGCGGGTGCCGGGCAGCAGCGCGGCTTCGTGCCAGGTGCGTCGGGGGCCGTCGGGCAGGGTCTCGGCGAGCCGCGCGTGGGCGGCGTAGCGCGCGGTCACCGGGAGTTCGGCCCGCAGCGTCGCCCGCACGAGCGGTCGCGGGTCCATCAGGGGTGCGGCCTCCTCCACGGCGGCGAGCTCCAGACCCGGCGTCCGCGCCAGGGTGTCCACGTCCACCTCGTCGTCGACCAGGGTCATCGCCAGGGCATGCCGCGCGTCCGGCGACAGGGCGTCGAATCGCGCACGCAGCCAGGCGCGCAGGGAACTGCCGAGCGGCAACGCCTCTGGTGGCGGCGCGGCTCCGCCGAGCTGTGCGCTGGTCAGCGACCGCGCCAACTCCACCAGTGCCAACGGGTTGCCGCTCGCTGTGCGGGCCAGGTCGTCGGTCAGCTCGGCGGACAGGCCCGGCAACAGGTCGCGCAGCACCCGGACGCTTGTGACGTGGTCCAGCGGTTCGACCTCGACGCACGGCAGCCCGTAGGACAGACCCTCGGTGGCGATGAGCACCGCGACCGGCTCGGTGTCGAAGTCGGGCAACGCGTCAACCAACCAGCTGAGGTCAAGGCGGTGTGCGTCGTCCACGCACAGCAGGACGCGGCGCGAATCGGCGGTGAAGTCAGCGGCGGCCAGCCGCGCGGCGCGTAGCAGCGACGTCTTGCCGGACCCGAACTCCCCGCGTAGCACCAGCGCGCCACCACGGCCGGTGCGGGCGCGGGCGAGCAATGCGTCCACGGCGACGCGCTGCCGGTCGCGACCGCGCAGCATCTCTCCTTTCTGCCACACCTGGTCCGCGGGCGGAAGGGGCCGATCCGACGGTAGTTCTACCGATACCGGCCGCCGGACTGGTTGCGGTGCCGGCCGCACAGAACCGGTAGGTGTGCCGATGCGAGCGTTCCGCCGGTGATCGAGGGTCGTTGCTGTCCGTGTCCCCGCATAAGCGAGGTGTTTATGGGACTCCGCAGTGTGACCCACGCGATCCCCGTACTGGCCGTACTTCTGGTCGGCGTCACAACGCCGTCGGCCCACGCCGCTGCCAGCCCCTTCGAACGCGGCCCCGCGCCGACCACCGCGAGCGTCGAGGCGACCCGCGGACCGTTCGCCATCGCCACCACGACCGTCTCCCGGTCGTCGGCGTCGGGCTTCGGCGGCGGCACGATCTACTACCCCACCAGCACCGCCGAGGGCACCTTCGGCGCGGTGGCGATCTCACCCGGTTTCACCTCGACGCAGTCCGCCATCTCGTGGCTCGGCCCGCGCCTGGCATCCCAAGGGTTCGTGGTGATCACCATCGACACCCTGTCGACCCTCGACCAACCCGACAGCCGCGGCGCCCAACTGCTGGCGGCACTGGACTACCTCACCCGCACCAGTTCCGTCCGGACCCGGATCGACGGCAACCGGCTGGGCGTGATGGGCCACTCGATGGGCGGCGGCGGCAGCCTCGCGGCATCCCGGACCAGACCCTCCCTGCAGGCCGCGATCCCGTTGACCCCATGGCACACCACGAAATCCTGGTCGACCGTACGGGTACCGACGATGATCATCGGCGCGGAGAACGACACCACCGCGTCGGTGGCGGCGCACTCCGAGCCGTTCTACGTCAGCCTCGGGGCGGCTCCGGACAAGGCATACCTGGAGTTGAACGGCGCCAGCCACTCCGCGCCGACCCGCGCCAACACGACCGTGGCCAAATACAGCATCTCCTGGCTCAAGCGCTTCATCGATGACGACACCCGCTACGACCAGTTCCTGTGCCCGGCGCCGGCCCGGAGCACGCTGATCGAGGAGTACCGGGCCACCTGTCCCCACTCCTGACCCACGCAAGGTGGCGGGACGGCCGCAGCGGGAGGGGCCGTCCCGCCGGTGGCTTCGAGCGCGCCGTAGCCTGCTTGCCATGTCGGCTGGATCGCGCCGGGCGCGGCTGAAGGATGTGCACGAGCTGGCGTCGGGCATGCCCCATGTCACGGTCGTGCACGGCTCGGGTGGCAACCCGGTGTACCAGGTTGGCCAGAAGTCATTCGTGTTCTTCCGCAACCCCCGGCCCGATGCCGTGGATCCCGAAACCGGCGAACGCTACCCGGACGTGATCGTGTTCTGGGTGCCGTCCGAGTCCGACAAGCAGGCCCTGGTCCAGGATGACGGGTCGCCTTTCTTCACCACACCGCATTTCAACGGTCACCCCTCGGTACTGGTCCGGGCCAGCCGGATCGGCGAACTCACCCTGCGGGAACTGACCGAAGTGGTCCAGGACGCCTGGCTGTCCCGAGCCTCGACCGCCAGAGCCGCCGCCTGGCTACGGGCTCGAGGAGAGCAATGACCTGGGAGAAGGCGCTGGCGAACTACTCGAACCGGGACGGATCGCCTGCGCCCTTGCGGACGATCTCCGGCTGATCGCGCGAGAAGTCGATCACGGTGGTCGGCTCGGTGCCGCCCTGGCCCGAGTCGAGCACGACGTCGATGACGTTGTCGAGTTGCTCCTTGATCTCCCAGCCCTGGGTCAGCGGGACAGTCTGGCCGGGCAGTTGCAGGGAGCTTGACACCATCGGCTCACCGAGCTCGGCGAGCAGTGCCCGGGCGACGATGTGGTCCGGGATGCGCACGCCGACGGTCCGCTTGCGGGGATGCTGGAGCCGGCGCGGCACCTCGTCGGTCGCGCGGACGATGAACGTGTAGCTGCCCGGCGTGGCCGCCTTGATCGCACGGAACACGGTGTTGTTCAGATACACCAACTGGCCAAGCTGCGCGAAGTCGTCGCACACAAGGGTGAAGTGGTGATCCGCACCGAGCGCCCGGATGGTACGGATGCGATCCAGTCCCGCTCGGTTGCCCAACCGGCAACCCAGGGCGTAGCACGAATCGGTCGGGTAGGCGATGACTCCGCCATCCCGCACGATCTCGGCTGCCTGACTGATTGCGCGCGGTTGGGGGTTCTCCGGGTGCACTTCCAAGTACATCGCCATGACCAGAGCTTAGGAGACGCGCCTGAGGTGCTGCGCCTCGTGGGCTCGGACCCGCCGACCGGCCGACTGCCGAGGACCGTCCCGCGACCGACTCGATGGATCATCCTCGACGCCGATGGCGCAGCGCCGCCCGCCCTGACCAGCGCGTACGGGTGCTCGACCCCGGCCCAGCCTGCTGCTGGTCGCGCCGTTCCGGGTTCACTCCGCTGCTCAGCGTGATGACGAGCCGCGCACGCACCGGCTGTTCTGGTGGCCGGGCCAGCCGGGGGCGGCACCGACGCAACGGTCACCAGCCGTCGGCGGCCGCCATGCGTTCGAACATGGGGAACCGCTGCCAAGATTTAATACCGTTGACGGGCGGACATCGACGAGGCAATGATGAATTATCACGCTGACAGCCAACACGGGAGAATGTGATGACGAACATGTGGGAGCGAGGGGCGTGGCGCCGCGACGCGCGCACCGCGCTCGCGTGTCCGTCCCGCTGCCCGCAACATCCCATGTGGCATGAGTATGAGCAGCTGAGCGGTACCGCCGGCTCCCCGCCATGACCGATATCCGCGTCATGCCAAGGAGCCGCCCATCGGGAATCCGAACCGGGCGGCTTCGTTGTTTCGCGGGCACATAGTAATTACTCATTGTCGGCGAGCTTTCGGAAGCGGAACGGATTCCAAACCCGTTTCCCGGGGGTTCGACTCCTCCCGCCGGCGCAACACCCATGCGGTTTGCCGCGCGGGTCCGATGGTTGACAACTCCACAGTGGAGCAGACATACGCTCCCTCGGTCGCGGCCCGCGCAGGTCGACGCGGGCCGGCGCCCGGACGGCACGAGTTCCGCTCCGGCCCGCACCACCAATTTGCCCCTGTAGCTCAGTGGACAGAGCGGCGGCCTTCTAAGCCGACGTGCGCAGGTTCGAGTCCTGCTGGGGGCGCCACCCGGACCGACCAGCGGTCCAGGGTTGTTTGCGGTCGTGGTGAACTCGGCGGACACGTCGGTCTTCCAAACCGAAGCAGCGGGTTCGATGCCCGCCGGCCGCTCGACGGGCAGCATCGCCGTGACTGCTCGTGCACGGTACTGGCCGGCGGGCGGCACCGTTCGCCGCCGGCACTGCTCACGTGGCCCAGCGGCAAGGGCACCGCACTGTCGATGCGGCGATTCGCGGGTTCGAGTCCCGTCGTGAGCGCTGTCCGCGGTTCTAGCCCAATCGGCAGAGGCACCTGGTCGAGAGCCAGGCCAGTCGGGGTTCGACTCCCCGGAGCCGCACGGATCCCTTGCCTCTCAAGCTCATTCGGTCAGAGCGCCCGTCTCGTAAACGGGAGGAGCCGGGTTCGACTCCCGGGGGAGGCTCCCCGCCCTTGTAGCCCAATCTCGGTAGAGGCAACGGGTTCAGAACCCGTCCAGTCCAGGTTCGAATCCTGGTGAGGGCACCATCGACCATCCCGGTTGGTGTAGCCGGCAGCACGACGGACTTTGGATCCGTTCGCCCAGGTTCGAACCCTGGACCGGGAGCCGCCGCGCGCGGGTGCCCGGCCGCTCGCAACGCCCGCTGGAAGTCTCGACCCAATGCCCCTGTGGTCCAACGGACACGACACCGGCGTCCGGAGCCGGGAATGCGGGTTCGACTCCTGCCGGGGGCACTCATTCCTCTGCGGTGCAACAGGTTGCATGCCCGGCTGTTAACCGGGAGGTACCAGGTTCGAGTCCTGGCAGAGGAGCGGCCCTCGATCGCCACGGCGGTTCGAGGCGACGGGGAACGCGCCGGCGCGCAGCTGATCCTTGCAAGATCATCGTGGAGGGTTCGACACCCTCGTTCTCCACCGCGACCGTCCACCCGGACGGTTCGGCGAACCTCCCGTGCTCCTCGGACGAGCATCCGCCCGACACGCGGGCGGCCGCGCGGTTCGACTCCCGCCGGGACGACTGTGGCCGAGGCTGAAGTAGACGAGGCGCCAGATTGTGGATCTGGTCCAAGCCGGTGCGAGTCCGGTCGGTCACCCCAACCACGCCGCACCCGTGCGGCACCGCGCGGAGCCCGGCGGCTACCCGGGGCTCATAATCCCGGGAGGCCTGGTTCGACACCAGGACGCGCGACCATCGCACGCCGGCGTGGTGGGTGGGGCCTACGTCACGACGGTCGTGGGGCGGCCTGCAAAGCCGTCAGGTCCGGGTTCGACTCCCGGGTAGGTCTCGACCGCTGCTCCACTGTGGACGAGGTCGCCGCTGCGGAGCCGGATTCCGTCTGACCGCATCGTTCCTGATCATCAGGTGGACTTGCGGATGAGGCCGGTGTAGCCGGCGATGGTGAGGGTGGCAAGTCCCCATACCGCGGCCTGGATGATCCAGAGGAACACGGTGAATGTTTGGCCGGCGGGGGATTCGGTGTCGAGGTCGCAGCGGGTGCGTAGGCCGGTGGGGCCGAGGGGGAGGCCCCGATCGAGGCCGAGGCCGATCAGTTCGACGGTGGAGCAGGGGGTGTGCGCGGTGGCGGAGGTGGTGGTGTGTTCGGCGGCGTGGCGTCCAGGGCCGGTGCTGGTGTGCCCGGCCCAGAGGCTGATCAGGCCGGCGGCGGCGAGTGCGGCGAGGAGGGCCAGGGCGGTGCGGCGGGCGCGGTAGCCGTATCCGGCCAGTGCGCCCCACAGCCAGTGGACGCGGCGGGTGAGCCGGCCGCCCAGCGCGGCGGGAGCGCGGTGGCGCAGGTCCTGTTGCTGGGTGATCAGGATGCGCCGGGCGTTGCCGTCGTGTCCGGCGGCGCGTTCGACCGCGGCCAGCCGTTGGTAGGGCGAGGGTCGGTATTCCTTGGTGTGGCGCCGAATCAGGTGCAGCCATTGCCGGGCGTCGACCGGGGCGAGCGAGGTGTAGGTGAAGTCGTTGAGGTCGATCGTGCCGTGTCCGCAGGGGGCTTGGTCACAGATGACCTCGGCGGGGAAGTGCACCCCGCCGGCCACGGTCGTCTCGTGCAGGTCGACCAGTGGGCCGGACGGGTTGGTGACCGTCGCGTCGGCCAGGGTGAACCGGCCGCCGATGCGGGCGGTGGCCAGGCGGACGGTAGCGGCTTCGCCGGTCCCGGACATCCGTACCCGCTCGACGTGGATGAGGCCGCGGACCTGGAGTTGCTCGGCGAACAGGGCGGGGCCGGAGTCGTTGGTCAGCTCCGAGTCGACCACGCGCAGCCCGCCAAGCCGCGCGCCGAGCAGCCAGATCGCGCCGCCGTCCCCGGTCCCGGCCATCCGCGCGTGGAGCAGGACGATGGTGTCCTCGATGTGCAGGCCGTCGGCGTAGAGGGCCGGCCCGGAGTCGTTGCGCGCCTCGACTTCGACCAGGTAGAGGTCGTCGCCGAGGCGTGCGCTCGCCAGGCAGATCGCGCCGTTGTCCCCGGTGCCGGAGAGCCGGGTCCGGTGGAGCAGCAGATCGCCGCCGACGGACAGACCGTCGGCGTGCAGGGCCGGGCCGGCGTGATTGCCGAGCTCGGCGTCGTCGATGGTGAGCCGGCCGCCGATGTGCGCGCCGCACAGGTCGATCGCGCCCTGCGCGCCGGTCCCGGACACCCGCGCCCGGTCGAGGAACATGCTCCGAGCGACCTCCAGGTCGGCGGCGTCCAGCGCGGGACCGGAGTCGTTGCCGATCTCCGTCTCCGTCAGGTCGAGGACACCATCGACCTGCGCATTGCCCAGACAGACCGCGCCCGTCGCCCCTGCCCCGGAGATCCTTGCCCGGCGCAGGATCAGGTCCCCGCCGACGCGTACGCCATCGGCCTGGATACCGGCGATTCGGCTGCCGCTGAGCACCAGCCGGGGCAGCACCGCCCGGGTCAGGTCGACCCGATCGTCGATGACGCAGTCGACCAGATCCAGGCCCGTTACCGCCGTGACGTAGTCCAGGTCCAGCGTGCCGACGATCCGGGCGCCACGAATCCGGACACCGCGCGGATCCAGTTCGCCCCGGCGGCCAAGAAGCAACTCCCGGATCAGCCCGGCGCGCACCCGCAGGCCCGGATCCTCGCTGCTGGCCAGCACATCCACGCCGTGCTCACCGCACGCCAGCACGCTCCCGGCGCGGGCCGCCGCCACCAGCGCCAGCTCCCGGTCAGTCAACCCGTCAAGCATCCCGGTTCCTCCTCGCGCCGACCGCGCCGGCCGAAAGTAGCGGAACAGGCGGCGCTGACTGCGCTCTTCGTTACGACGTCACGTATCGTGACGCCGTGGGTGATCCGATCGATCCGGACGCACTGCGCATCGGCACGCAGGAGCGCGAGGACGCTGTGCGGGTTCTCGGCGAGCACTTCGCCGCCGGGCGGCTGCCGATGGACGAGTACGAGCAGCGGGTCGGCGCGGCGCTCGAGGCGCAGGCCCGCGGCGACCTGCGGCCGCTTTTCCGAGATCTGCCCGCGCCCTACCCGCCGTTCATGGCTCCGCCGCCGCCCGCGCCGCTGATCCCGGTGCCGACGGCCCCGCCGGTCGAGCTGGCCGTCTACTCGGAGAAGTCCCGGATCGCCGCCGGCCTGCTGCAGATCCTGCTGCCGTTCGGCACCGGCCGCTTCTACACCGGTCACATCCACATCGCCGTTCTTCAACTGGTCCTGGTATTCACCGGGATCGGCGTCATCTGGTCCATCGTCGACGGCATCCTGCTCATCGCCAACGGCGGCACCGACCGCTACGGTCGCCCGCTGCGCCTGTAGGCAACCGTGCCCGGCCCGGCCAACCGGCCATTGTGGACAGTCGGCGGCATCGCCCATCATTGACAACGGGACGGCACCGCGGGCATCGTCATCCAGTATGGCGAATACCACTTCGCGTAGCCGGTTCTCGTCTCGGCTGTTTCGCCCGGTGGTGTTGCTGGGGGCTGTCCTGTCGTTGGTCGCCGGGCCGCTCGCCACCGCGGTTCCGGCCGGTGCGGATGCCGCGTCGTCGGTACAGCGGCATGGTGCGACGGTCACCGCGGGGCCGGTGCGCATTCAGGTGATCAGCCCGACGTTGCTGCGGTTGGAGTACGCCGAAGACCGCCGGTTCGAGGATCGGCCTTCGTTCGTGGCGGCCGCACGGGATCTCCGGCCGAGTCGGTTCACCGTGGTCGACACGCGCGCCGAGCTGCGGGTTCGCACCGACGCGGTGGAACTGCGGTACCGCAAGGGTTCCGGCCGGTTCCAGGAGACCAACACCACGCTCGAGCTGATGGTCGGCGACCGCCGGGTCCGGGTACACCCGGCGTTCGGTTCGCCCGCCCGGCCGGACGCGCTCGGCGGCTGGTATCGCGGTCTGGACTACTACCCGGAGCAGGCCGGGCCGGTGGAGGGGATCAGGCTGCACGAGGGCCTGCTGCACCGCGACGGCTGGTACCTGCTCGACGACACGGCGACCGCGTTGCGCACCGCGGACGGCTGGGTCACACCCCGGCCGGCGCGCACCGGTGCCTACCAGGACGGCTACCTGTTCGGCTACGGCCACGACTATCAGCGGGCGCTGCGCGACCTGCGCACATTGACCGGGCCGACGCCGCTGCTGCCCAAGTGGGCGTTCGGGAACTGGTTCTCCGAGTACCAGGCCTTCAGCGACCGGGACTACCGGGACAGCCTGCTGCCCGCCTTCCGGGCCAACGAGGTGCCGATCGACGCGCTCGTGATCGACACGGACTGGAAGGCACCCAACGCCTGGGCGGGATGGAACTGGAACTCGGAGTTGTTCCCCGATCCGCCCTCCTTCCTGCGCTGGACCGCCAGCCAGAACCTGCAGACCGTGCTCAACGTGCACGCCGCGATCTCCGCAGACGACCCCCGCTACGCCCAGGCGCAGGCGCTGGCCGGGGGCCGCATCGCGCCCGCCACCCGCAGCTTCGCCCCGACCGCGCACCGGTTCGACTGGACCGACCGGGCGCAGTACGACGCCTGGCGCTGGCTGCACGAACCGTTCGAGAACCAGGGCGTCCGCCAGTGGTGGCTGGACTACTGCTGCGACGACAGCACCGCCGCCGTCGCCGGGGTGACCCCGGACAGCTGGGTCAACGAGCGCTACCAGCGGGATGCCGAGGCGCGCGGGCTGCGCGGGTTCGCCCTTTCCCGCATGGGAGCGTCGTTCCCGGACTACACCACGCCCGGCGGGTCGGGCGCGTGGGGCGAGCACCGCAGCACCGTGCACTTCACCGGCGACACCATGGCGGACTGGCCGAGCATCGCCTTCGCGGCCGCGATGACCCCGGCCGAGGGGTCGGTCGGGGTTTCCTATGTCAGCCACGACATCGGCAGCTTCGCCGGCCGGCACCTGCCGGAGGACCTCTACCTGCGCTGGGTGCAGTTGGGCGCGTTCCAGCCCATCCTGCGGTTGCACTCCGACCACGGTGACCGTCTGCCGTGGGAGTACTCGGCGGCGGTCGCCGGTCCCGCGATGGACTTCCTGCGGTTGCGTGAGTCGTTGGTGCCTTATCTGTACGCGGCGGCCCGGGAGTCCTACGACAGCGGACTGCCGATGGCCAGGGCGCTGTACCTGGAGTGGCCGGACCGCGACGAGGCCTACCGGCACCCCACCCAGTACCTGCTCGGGCCGGACCTGCTGGTCGCCCCGGCCGTCGTGCCCGGCCTGGCAACGACGTCGATGGTCTGGTTCCCGCCCGGCACCTGGACCGACGTGTTCACCGGCGAAACCTATGCCGGACCGGCGACCGTGCCGGTGACCGCCACCCCGCAGCGGTTCCCGGTGTTCGCCCGCGCCGGGGCGATCGTGCCGCGCGCCGCGGACGCACCGAACGTCGCCACCCAGCCGGCCGACGCGCTGACGCTCACGGTCTATCCGCACGGATCCGGGCAGACCTCGCTCTACGACGACGCCGGTGAGGGACTGGGCTACCGCGATCACCAGTACGCCACCACCGCCGTGCGCTACGCCGAGCACGCCGGACAGTCCGAGCTGAGGATCGAGCCACCGGTCGGGCGCTACACCGGCCAGCCGGCCGCCCGCGCGTACACCGCGGTCTTCGTCGACGTCACCGAACCGCGGCGGGTCACGGTGAACGGTCGTGCGGCGCAGCATCGTTACGAGCCGGCCAGCCGGACGCTGACCGTCGACGTGCCGCCGGTGCGGCGCGGCAGCGGCGCGGTCGTGCGGCACGACGGGCGGGCGGTGACCGTGCCGCCGGCACCCGCCGTCGACTTCGCGCTGGAGGCGCCGGACGGCTTGGTTGCCGGCGTGCCCAGCCGCGTGGTCGGCACCGTGCGCAACTCCGGTCCGCGGGCGGTCACCGGCATCACCGTCACGCTGCCGCAGCCGGACGGCTGGACGATCACACCCACCTCGCCGACCACGGCCGCTCGGCTCGAGCCGGGAGCACAGTTCGCCGCGACGTTCCAGGTCACCGCACCCGGCCCGGCCCGCGGCGGCGAGTTGCTCGGTCACGCCCGATACGTGCGTCCGGACGGGAGGGCCGTCACCCTGCCCGCGGTCGTCGCCGTGCGCCCCCGGCCGATCCAGGTGACCTTCCGGACCCTCGCACCGCCGGGCACCCCGGCCGGCGACACGCTCTACCTGCCGGGCAACATCGAAGCGTTGGGTCCGTGGGACCCGGGCAAGCTCGCCATGACCGACCGCGGCGGGGGAGTGTGGGAGGCCACCCTGACCATCGACGACGGCTCCGAGCTCCAGTACAAGTACACCCGGGGCAACTGGGACACCGTCGAATGGTGGGGCGGGATCGTCAGCACGAACAACCGCAGCGTCGTGATCGCCGGCGATGCCGAGGGCACCATGCTGGTCGACGACACCTCGACCGCCTGGGACGACCCGTCGGTACCGGACATCCACAAGGCGCCCCGAACGTGGCGGGATCCCGTGGTCGTGTCGACCACACCCGAGGCGGGTTCAAGCGGACCCGCGCCGGCGTCGGTGACCGTGCGGTTCCAACGTGACGTGGACCCGACCGGGCCCGACTTCTCGGGCTCGGTGACGGTGAGCTCCGGCGGCACCGCGGTGACCGGCACGGTGACCGAGCTGACGCCGGGAATACTCACCTGGTCTCCGGCCGCGTCGCTACCGGCCGGCACCTACGCGGTCGAGGTCGCCGCCGTGCGCAGCGTGCTGAGCGCGGACAGCGTGCCGATCCAGCGGCCGTACCGCTACACGTTCACCGTGACCTGATCCGGCCAGGTGAACGTGTAGCGGTACCGGGCAAATATGAAGCCCGGGTGGCGGCTGCCCCCTCGGTGCGTACACTCGGGCCAGGCACCGTTCAGTGGCGCGACCGCGTGGATCGCGGCTGAACGGTTCTGCCCCAGACCCCGGCAGTCAATCCGCACCAAGCGTGACGACACCGGGAGGCCCTTGTGCCACCTACGGAAATCGATCTACCACCATCCGGACCGGGCCGGCTGTCGCCGCATGCGGTGGAATCGCCTGGCGGCCCTATCCGTCTATTGTGGACTGAGATGTCCAAGCGGACCGTGGTCAGGCTGGCCGCCCAGCGACATCGGGTGGGAGTTTGAAACGGTGCCGGTCGGTGTATTCCACCGTGGTCACCCCGGTCCCCGGTGACGAATCCCATTGCAGTCATCCTCCGGGAGGTCGCAGTTGACGAGCACGCTTGATCGCCGTGGCACGGATTCCGAGCCGCCGTGCGGAACCGGTCCGGAACCCATGCTGTCGGCGGAGAAGAGCCCGTTGCAGATGTTTCTGGTGAAGGTGTTCGTTGTCGTGCCGCTGCTGGCGTTGGTCGCGGCGGTACCGCTCGCGTGGGGGTGGGGCCTGGGGTGGGTCGACGTCGCGCTGGCGGTGTTCTTCTACACGCTGACGACGCTGGGCGTGACGGTCGGGTTCCACCGGTACTTCACGCACGGCGCGTTCAAGGCCCGTCGCGGGGTGCGGGTGGCGCTCGCGGCGATCGGCAGCATGGCCATGCAGGGCCCGGTGATCGGGTGGGTGGCCGACCACCGCCGCCACCACGCCTACGCCGACCGCGACGGCGATCCCCACTCACCGTGGCTGTTCGGCACCTCGGCGGCCGCACTGGCCAAGGGTTTCTGGCATGCCCACCTCGGATGGATGCTCGGCCGGGAACAGACCAACGCCAAACGGTTCGCCCCCGACCTGTTGGCCGACGCCGACATCCGGCGGATCGACCGGTTGTTTCCCGTGCTGACCGCGGTCACCCTGCTCGCGCCGGCGATCCTCGGTGGTCTGATCACCCTGTCCTGGTGGGGCGCCCTGACCGCGTTCTTCTGGGCCAGCCTGGTGCGAATCGCGGTGGTGCACCACGTCACCTGGTCGGTGAACTCGATCTGCCACATGATCGGCGAGCGACCCTTCCAGGCACGCGACAAGTCCGCCAACTTCTGGCCGCTGGCCATCGCCTCCATGGGCGAGTCCTGGCACAACTCCCATCACGCCGACCCCGTCTGCGCCCGCCATGGAGTCCAAAGGGGACAGATCGACATCTCCGCGCGGGTCATCTGGCTCCTGGAGAAGCTGGGCTGGGTCACCCACGTCCGCTGGCCCCGACCCGAACGCCTGGCCCGCAAGCTCAAACCGGCCGCGCGGAGTTGATGATCTCAGGCAGTGGGGTTGGGGGATGGGGTGAGGATTTGGTCGGGTTCGAGGGTGCCGGTGACGATGTGCTGGGCGGTGTCGCTGAGCCGGGCGTTGTGGCTGCGGGCGTAGTTGCGTAGGGCTTGGAAGGCTTGGTCCATGTCGAGGCTGCCGGCCTG
>NZ_DASUCC010000156.1:0-92991 GCF_035762905.1 Actinophytocola sp. | reverse complement strand
TCTGGCCGGCTACGAGGTGGCCGGCCAGACACCCCGGGTTCACGCGATGGTGTGATCGCATCTCGCCCCGGGAAACCCTCCCCACCTGCGATGATGCGGCGATCATGACCGTGCACGCCTTCGCCGACGAATCCCGCCGTGGCTCCACATACCTGATCGCCGTGGCCTTGACCGAACCGGGCGAGCTGCGGCAACTCCGCCGCAACCTGCGCAGCCTCCTGCTGTGCGGTCAGACCGAAGTGCACTTCCACAACGAGAAGGAGCCGCGCCGGCGCGCACTTGCCAACGCCATCGCCCGGCTTCCCGTAGCGGTGCGGATCTACACCCGATCATGCGGCCGGCAGGACGAACCGGCGCGCCAGGACTGCCTCGCGCAGGTGATCCGTGATTTGCTCGACCGGAGCGCACACCGGCTGGTCCTCGACAGCCGCTCACACCGGGACACCCACGACGAGGCCACAATCCGACGAGTCATCGCCCAACATCCGCACCCCGTGCCGCTGGTCTATGAACACGTCGGTTCGACAAGCGAAGCGATGCTCTGGATCCCAGACGCCGTGGCGTGGTGTTTCGCGCGTGGCGGCCAATGGCGCACCCGTATCGGGAACCTCATCGATGCCGTGAACGACCTCGACTACCCCTAGATAGCGCGGACCCGGCGGGTCGCCGTCCGGCGACGCACCGGGCCCACTTCTTCAGCTCTCTAAGCCTCCGCGATCGTCAGGATACACGAGACGCCGAGTTTGGGCTGGTCAGTAGCGGTAGTGGTCGGGCTTGAACGGGCCTTCGACGTCGACGTCGATGTATTCGGCTTGGTCCTTGGTGAGTTTGGTGAGTTCGCCGCCGAGGGCTTCGACGTGGATGCGGGCGACCTTTTCGTCGAGCTTCTTGGGCAGGCGGTAGACCTCGCGGTCGTACTCGTTGTGCTTGGTGTAGAGCTCGATCTGGGCGATGACCTGGTTGGAGAACGAGTTGGACATCACGAAGGACGGGTGGCCGGTGGCGTTGCCCAGGTTCAGCAGGCGGCCCTCGGACAGCACGATGATCGAGTGGCCGTCGGGGAAGACCCACTCGTCGACCTGAGGCTTGATGTTGATCCGGTGGACACCGGGGTAGCGGGCCAGGCCGGCCATGTCGATCTCGTTGTCGAAGTGACCGATGTTGCCGACGATGGCCTGGTGCTTCATCGCGGCCATGTGCTCGACCATCACCACGTCCTTGTTGCCGGTGGTGGTGATCACGATGTCGGCCTTGGGCAGCACGGTTTCCAGGCGCTGGACGTGGTAACCGTCCATTGCGGCCTGCAGCGCGCAGATCGGGTCGATCTCGGTGACCACCACGCGCGCACCCTGGCCGCGCAGCGACTCAGCGGCGCCCTTGCCGACGTCGCCGTACCCGCACACCACCGCGACCTTGCCGCCGATCAGCACATCGGTGCCGCGGTTGATGCCGTCGATCAGCGAGTGCCGGATGCCGTACCGGTTGTCGAACTTGGACTTGGTGACCGAGTCGTTGACGTTGATCGCCGGGAACAGCAGTTCGCCCGCGGCCGCGAGCTGGTAGAGCCGGAGCACGCCGGTGGTGGTCTCCTCGGTGACGCCGAGGATGGCCTCGCCGGTCTTGCTCCACTTGCCGTCGTCGGCCGACAGCGACCGGCGCAGCACGTCGAGGATGACCTTCCACTCGTCCGAGTCGTTGTCCTCGGGCTGCGGCACGACGCCGGCCTTCTCGTACTGGGTTCCCTTGTGCACCAGCAGGGTCGCGTCGCCGCCGTCGTCGAGCAGCATGTTCGGCGGAACCCCGTCCGGCCAGGTGAGCATCTTCTCGGTGCACCACCAGTACTCCTCGAGCGTCTCACCCTTCCACGCATACACCGGAACACCCTTCGGCTCCTCCGGCGTCCCATGTGGACCGACCACCACGGCGGCAGCGGCGTGGTCCTGCGTGGAGAAGATGTTGCACGACGCCCAGCGCACCTCGGCGCCGAGCGCGACCAGGGTCTCGATCAGCACCGCGGTCTGCACGGTCATGTGCAGCGACCCGGACACCCGCGCCCCACGCAGCGGGTAGACCTCCGCGTATTCCCGGCGCAGCGACATCAGGCCGGGCATCTCGTGCTCGGCGAGCCGGATCTCCTTGCGGCCGAATTCCGCAAGCGACAGGTCCGCCACAGCGAAGTCGACATCACCGATCGTCCGGGCGTACCGGGCTCCGGTTTCGTTCCGCGTTTCTGCTGCGGTCATCGAGCGCTTCCTCCAAGCTATTCGTGCCGGCCGGCACCGCGGGTAAGACCCCGTCGCGTTCAAACACTACCGTTGGCCACTCGATGTGAGGCCTGCCACTAGCGCGTAAACAGGGCCGCTCAAGTGCCATTCAAGAAGTCGCGAAGGAGGGCCGTGCTGCTACCGGGTCCGGACACACGGGTTGTCGAGCTGCGGGTTCACGGCATACTCGGCACCCGGCCCGAGGCCCTGGTCTCGGCCATCAGCGCGGTCGACGTGGCCGGCGACGGGATCGGCCGGGTGGTGCGTCCGGCCGACCGGCTGCTGCGCCCGGCGCCGGGTCCGGTGCTCACCGCGGGTGGCCGGCCCGTGCCGCGGATCGTCGAGGGCTACATCTGGAGCGGGATGACCTCGGGCGGCTGGGCGAAGGCGGCCTGGGCGCTGCTGTTCCCGTTCTCCCTTGCCAACATGGCGCACTGGATGCTGCCGCCGCTGCCCCGCGGCCACCGGCTGGCCGCCCGGCTCGGTCTGATCAGCCGGTCGCTGCTGCGCCTGGCCGCACTGCTGCTCACCATGCTGCTGGTCACCCAGGCCGCCGTGGTGAGCCTGGACCTGCTGGCCGCGCAGTGCCTGGCCCCGGGCAAGGCCTGCCTGCCGGCGGTGCCGGACTGGCTGCGCGAGACCCCGCTGGTGCGCCCGGCGATCGGCCTGCTGCCGGTGCTGGCGGCGATCCTGGTGCTGCACCGGATCTCCTGCGTGGCCTGGGAGGTCGACGACTCGCCCAACCCGCCGCCGTCCGCACCGAACGTCGCCGTGGACCTACCCGGCACCAACCTGGTCGCCGACCCGGACACCCCGATGCTGCGCGCCCTGCACCTGGTGGCAGCGCTGGCGACGGTGGCGCTGCTGCCGGTCGGCGGGCCGTTCCACCTCCCGGACCGGCCGGTCGATGCCGTGTTCTGGGCGATGGCGCTGGTGCTGCTGACCCTGGCCATCCTGGCCGTGCTGCTGCTCGACGACCCGACCGGCGCCGAGCCGCAGCGGATGGGCGCGTGGCTGCGCATCGGGCTGGGCCCGTGGACCCGGCGGATACTGCTCGGACTCGGCGTCGCGCTGGTGGTCGGGGTCGGTGCGGCACAGCATCCGATGCCCAGCTCGCTGACCGGTACCGACTCCACCGTCGAGGCACTGGCCGCGGCCCTGATCGGGCTGGTCGTGCTGCTCGGCCTGGTGCTGGTGCCGGCGGCGCTGATCGCCCGGCGGACCTGGCGCGGGCAGCCGGCCGAGCTGCGGCCGTGGGCCGGCGGCTGGATGACCGCGCCGGTGCTGGCCACCGCCGCGCTGCTCGGCGGCGGGTTGGGCGCCGGCCTGGCCATCGCGGTGCGCGGCCTGATCGGGGCCGGGGAGCTGCCGCTGCCGCCCGGCTACACCCCGGTGACCCTGCTGTGGGGCGCCAGCGCGGTACTGGCCGCGGCCGCGCTGGTGCCGGTGGTCGCGTTCGCGGCGGTGCACAACTGGCACCGGCTGCGCTCCCGGCGCCCGTTCGAGCAGGTCAACCTGCTGCACGCGACCCGGCCCGCGGACCTGCCGGCGGCGCTGCCGGCCTGGCGCCGGGCGCACTGGCAGCGCGCGCACCTGCACCACGCGGTGCTCGCGCTGACCGCGGTGCTGTGCGCCGGCACGGTGGTCGCGCTGTGGCGGCGGATCAACCGGATGGACCCGCCGAACTGGATGACCCCGTTGTCCGGGGTCGGGGTGCTGGTGCTCGGCGCGCTGGTGGCCGCGCTGCTGCGGGCGGTGTACAACGCGGCGCGGGCACCGGAAGCCGGCCGCACCCTCGGGGTGATCGCCGACCTGGCCTGCTTCTGGCCGCGCGAGGCGCACCCGATCGTGCCGCCGTGCTACGCGCTGAAGGTGATCCCGGAGCTGGCCGCGCGGACCGCCGAGCACCTGCGCGACCCGGGTACCCGGGTGGTGCTGGCCGGCAACAGCCAGGGCAGCGTGCTGGTCGCGGCGGCCGCGGCCCGGTTGCTCAACTCGCTCAACGAGCCGGAGCGCAGGCGGGTGGGTGTGGTCACGGTCGGCTCGCCGCTGCAGTGGGCCTACCCACGGGCCTTTCCTGGTGTGGTTTCGCACACGTCACTGGCCGCGCTGGCCGGGGAGCTGGGCACCCGGTGGCGGTCGCTGTGCCGGGGCACCGATCCGATCGGCGGCGCGGTGACCACCTGGCGGCGCCAGGTGGTGGACGGCCGGCTGCTCGGGGTCGGGTTCCGGCCGGACGGGACCATCGGGCCGCTGCCGGCCGCGATCCGGTCGCCGGGCGGCGCGCTGGTGCTCGGCCTTGACCACTGGCTGCCGGACCCGCCGCTTGGCCCGACCCCCGGCAGCCGCTGGACCCCCGGCGTGCAGGGGCACGGCGACTACACCGCCGATCCCGAGTGGGACCGGGTGATCGCGCTGGCCGCCGGCCTGGACCCGGCCGGCCCGGCGGCGGCCGGGCTACCCCCGATCCTGCCGGTGCCCCGCAACGGCCGCACCGAGTCGTAGCAGCAACCGGTCGGCGGCCCGCTGCTGCCCGGCTTCGGCCAGCAGCCCGGCCGGGGCCAGCACGTAGTCGCGATCCACGGTGAACCGGGCGGTCCGCAGCACCGGGCGCAGCGCCGGGTCGGTGCGCAGCGCGTGCTCGACGGCGGTCAGCCCGGCCGGCTCGGCGTGCCGGAACGCCCCGCCGGAGAGCACCAGCAGGCCGGCGCCGTGCGGTCCCAGCCGGCCGTCGATCATGCGTAGGTGCCGGCGGACGGCCAGCACCGCGGCCAGGCCGGCCAGCCGAATGTCCACTTCGGACGAGACCGTGCCGGGATCGGCGGCAAGGCCGGCGGCGATCCCGGTCAGCCCGGCCGATTCACTCTCGGACAGCAGGCGCTCGGCCACCGCGTCGGCCACCACGCCCGGCGCCGACCAGCGCAGGCCGATGTCGCCCTCGACGGTGCGCCGGTCGGCCGGCAGCCCGACCGCGTGCCGCTCGTCCTCCGGATCGTCCACTGTGGACACCGCGGAGTACACGTCGGTGGTGGCCCCGCCGACGTCGACCACCAGCACGGCACCCGGCGTGTCCCGGTGCGCGGCCAGCCGGGCGACGCCGGAGAGCACCGCGTCCGGGGTGACCGTGCGCACCAGCCGGCGAAACCGCGGCCCCCGGGACAGGCCCTTGCCGCCGATCACGTGCCGCAGGAACACCTCCCGGATCGCCGCCCGGGCCGGCCCGGGGGCCAGTTCACCCACGTCCGGCAGCACGTTGCCGGTCGGCACCACGGTGCGGCCGCGCTCCCGCAACAGCGCCACCGCCCGATCCCGGGCCGCCGCGTTGCCGGCCAGCACCACCGGCACGCCGATCCGGTTCGCCGCGAGCCGCTTCGCGTTGTGCAGCAACACATCCGCAGCACCGCCGTCGGTGCCGCCGACCAGCAGCAGCACGTCCGGCCGGGCGGACCGCAACGCACGCAGGCCGGCGCCGTCCAGCCGGCCGGCGGCCACGTGCACCACCTTGGCACCGGCCGACAGCGCGACCCGGTGTCCCGCCTCGACGCTGACCAGCCGCTCCTGGCCGACCACGGCCAGCCGCAGCCCGCCACCCGCCGACGAGCAGGCCAGCACCCGCGCGTCCGCCGCGTCCAGAGCCCGGGCCACCGCGCCGATCCCGGTCAGCACCTCGGGCGGGGTGGTGGCGTGCGCGGCGGTGCCGAGCAGCTCGCCGTCCGGCGAGACCAGCGCACCCTTGGTCCAGGTGGACCCGACATCGAGGCAGAGCAGGTTCACCGGCGGGATTCGGCCTCCTCGGCCATCCGCCGGCCGAGCACGGAACGCGAACGGCTGTAAAGGAAGTAGACGACCACGCCGACCAGCATCCAGGCCACGAACCGCAGCCAGGTCAGCACGGTGAGGTTCAGCATCAGCCACAGGCAGGCCAGGATGGCCAGGATCGGCAGCACCGGCACGCCCGGCGCCCGGAACCCGCGCGGCAGGTCCGGCCGGGTCCGGCGCAGCACGATCACCCCGGCAGAGACCAGGATGAACGCGAACAGCGTGCCGACGTTGACCATCTCCTCGAGCTTGTCCGCGGCGAAGAACGTTGCCGCGAACGCGATCAGCGCGCTGACCAGCACGGTGGCCCGGACCGGCGTGCCGTGCGTGCCGGTGCGGGACAGCGCCCGGGGCAGCAAGCCGTCCCTGGACATCGCGAACAGCACCCGGACCTGGCCGAGCATCAGCACCATCACCACGGTGGTCAGCCCGGCAAGGGCGCCGATCGAGATCAGGTTGGCCGCCCAGTCGACGCCGTTGGCGGAGAACGCGGTGGCCAGCGTCTTGCGCTCGGGCGCGCCGTCCGGACCCGTGGTGGTGGCCAGCTCACGGAAGTTGACCATGCCGGTGACCACCAGCGCGACCGCCACGTAGAGCACGGTGACGATGGCAAGCGAGCCGAGAATGCCGCGCGGCACCGCGCGCTGCGGGTTGCGGGTCTCCTCGGCGGTGGTGGCCACCACGTCGAACCCGATGAACGCGAAGAACACCAGCGACGCGGCGGCCAGCAGCCCGAACACCCCGAACGTGCTGCTGGTGCCGCCGGCCAGCAGGGAGAACAGCGACTGCTCGACGCCGGACGGTCCCGGCGTTCCCTCGTCGGCCGGCGGGATGAACGGGCTGTAGTTGGCGGACTTGATGTAGAACAACCCGAACAGGATCACGAACAGCACGATCGCGACCTTGATCGAGGTGATCACCAGGCTGACCCGGGAGGACAGCTTGGTTCCGATGATCAGCAGCAGCGCCAGCACGACGACGAGCAGCAGTGCGCCCCAGTCCACGGTCAGCCCGCCGAGCCGGAAGCTGGTCGCCACGCCGTCACCGAACAGATAGCCGAGCACGGTCTGCAGATAGACCGACCAGCCCTTGGCCACCGCGGCGGCGCCGACGGCGAACTCCAGGATCAGGTCCCAGCCGATGATCCAGGCCATGAACTCGCCGAAGGTGGCGTAGGAGAAGGTGTACGCGCTGCCGGCGACCGGCAGCGTCGAGGCGAACTCGGCGTAGCACAGCGCGGCCAGGCCGCAGGCGATCGCCGCCAGCACGAACGCCAGCGACACCGACGGGCCGGTCAGGTCACCCGCGGTGCGCGCGGTGAGCGTGAAGATGCCGGCGCCGATCACCACCGCGACGCCGAAAACGGTGAGGTCCCAGGCGGTCAGGTCCTTGCGGAGCCGGCTCCCCGGCTCATCCGTGTCCGCAATGGACTGTTCGACCGACTTGGTCCGCCAGATACCGGTCCGGGGCATGGCTCGACAGTAACGGCGCGGGCGCCGCGCCGCTTTACGTGCCGGCCGGGACGGATCGGTCCAGATCCGGCTCTAGGTAGATCAGCCGCGCGTTGGGAACCTTCTCCCGGATCCGAACCTCGGCCGCGTCGATGGCCCGGGCCACCTCCTCGATCTGGAGCCCCGGTTCGAGCGCGATCTTGGCGGCGACCAGCAGCTCCTCCGGACCTATGTACTGGGTGCGGATGTGGATCACCCGCTGCACCTGGCCGGACTCGCAGGCCGCGCAGATCGCGTCCAGCTCCTTCGGGGTGGCGCCCTCGCCGATCAGCAGGCTCTTCATCTCGATGATCAGGATGATCGCGATGATGCCGAGCAGCAGCCCGATCATGATCGTGCCGACCCCGTCCCATACCGCGTTCCCGGTCACCGCCGCCAGGCTCACGCCGAACAGCGCGAACACCAGACCGAGCAGCGCGCCCGCGTCCTCGAGCAGCACCACCGGCAACTCCGGGGTGCGGGACTGGCGGATGAAGCCCCACCAGGAGGCGTCGCCCTTGACCTTCCTGGACTCCCGGATCGCCGTGATGAAGCTGTAGGTCTCCAGGCCGATGGCCACCACCAGGATCACGATCGCCACCATCGGCGAGGTCAGGTCCTCCGGGTGCTGGATCTTGTGGATGCCCTCGTACAGCGCGAACACCGAGCCGAGCGAGAACAGCAGCAACGCCACGATGAACGAGTAGAAGTACCGGTCCCGGCCGAACCCGAACGGATGCTGCCGGGTGGCCTCGCGCCGCGAGGTCTTCTGGCCGAGCAGCAGCAGACCCTGGTTGGTCGTGTCGGCGACCGAGTGCACCGACTCGGCAAGCATCGACGACGATCCGGTGATCACGAACCCGATGAACTTCGCCGTGGCGATACCGGCGTTGGCTACGAGCGCGGCCAGAATCGCCTTGGTGCTGCCCTCGGTCGACAATGCCGCTCCTTAGCCTCGGATTCGTCCGGATTGCCGGAAGTCTAGGCCCCCACGGTCGCCAGGAACGCCCGCGACCCCGACTCGACCGCCGGTCGCAACACGATCTTCGGGTCGCTGGCCGGAATCCACAGCGACTGCCCGCGCTCGAGCATCAGCTCCGGCCCGTCGTCGGCGGCCACGTTCAGCGCACCGTCGGTGCACACCAGGATCTGCGGCAATCCGCCGGCCAGCGGCACCTCCTCGTCCTCGCCGGCCGGCCACTCGAGTCGGGACAGCTCGAACTCCGCCGCCGGGGTCGGGTACACCCACCGCCGGCCGGCCGGTTCGCCGCGCAGCACCGGCATGTTGCCGCAGCGGAAGTCCAGTACCCGCAACAACTCCGGGACGTCGACGTGCTTGGGGGTGAGCCCGCCACGCAGGGTGTTGTCCGAGTTGGCCAGAATCTCCACCCCGGCGCCGTGCAGGTAGGCGTGCAGGTTGCCGGCCGGCAGGTAGATCGCCTCGCCCGGCTCCAGCACGATTCGGTTGAGCAGCAACGCGGCCAGCACGCCCGCGTCCCCCGGATAGCTCTCGCCGAGCTGCAGGATCGTGCGGCATTCGCGCTCGAACTCGCCGTGCGCGCGGACGTGCGCCACGCACGCGTCCAGCAGCTCCGGCGTGAGCCGGTCCAGCGCCGGCTGTGGCAGCGTGATCCAGGTGGTGAACAGCGCCCGCAGCCCCTCGCTGTCCGGCTGTCCGGCGAGCAGTTCGACGTACGGGGTGAGCCCCGGCGTCTGCACCGCGCGCAGCAGCCGCACGGTCCGCGCCGGGTCGCGGAACCCGGCCAGGGCGTGGAACCGGGTCAGGGCACAGATCAGCTCGGGCTTGGCGGTCGGGTCCGGATAGTTGCGGGTGGCCGCGTCCCTGGGCAGCCCGGCCGCCTCCTCCCGGGCGAACCCGGCCGCGGCCTGCTCGGCCGACGGGTGCGCCTGCAGGCTCAGCGGCTCCTCGGCGGCGAGGATCTTGAGCAGGAACGGCAGCCGCGGTCCCCACCGCCGGGCCGTCTCGGCGCCCAGCTGGCCGGCCGGGTCGCCGGCGATCACGTCGATCAGCGACCGCGGTTCGCCGTCCGGACCGGGGATCGCCGACGAGTCGCCCGGATGCGCGCCCATCCACAGCTCGGCCTCGGGGTGCGGTGCCGGCACATCCCGGCCGAGCAGTCCGGCGATCGTGGTGCGAGATCCCCAGGCATAGGGACGGACGGCATTGCTGAGTAAGTCCACCGGATACCTCTTAGAATCGCGCCGACGCGTACCGGCCGGATCCGCCGGTCGTGCCGGCGGCCAGCCCCAGGTACAGGGCGGCGAGCTCGAACCGCAGCGCCAGCACCGCGGCGCAGGCCGGGGCGTCGGCGCTGATCTCTTCGTTCGGGGCCAACACGTCCGCGCCGGGCAGCGTGTCGGCGGCGAGCCGGCGTACCTGGTCACCCGGCGTGGATCGCACGGCGACCAGGAACACCCGCAGCGGGGAGGTCTCCCCCGGGTGCAGCTCCTCCGGGTCGGCGAAGATGTCCTGCCCGGACGAGGCGTGCACCGCGGCCCGGTGTAGGGCGGTGCCGCTCATCGCCTGCGGGTACCCGGCCACGTCGCAGACCCGGTCGGTGTGCGTGGCCAGCACCTGCGCCGCGTGCCCGGCCACCGCCGTGGCCACCTCGTCCAGGCCCCACAGCAGCGGGCTGCGGTCGGCGAGCCGCAACGCCAGCGACTTGGCCGGGTTGACGAACGACTCGTGCTGCAGGTGATCGCGCTCGGCCTCCCGGTCCAGCTCGTCGGCCAGCGCGTTGATGTCGGTGTCCAGCAGGTCGAGCGTGCGCAGCGTGAGCAGGCCGGCGGACAGCACCCGGGCGAAGGCGAACCCCGGCGGGACCGCGACCCGCGGCGGCAGCAGCACCGCCTTGCCGGCGGCCGCGGCGGCCACCGGGCCGTCCTCCGGCGCGGTGAGCACCACGCCGGCGCCGAACCGGGCCGCCCGGTCCACCGACTCGGCCAGCACGATGTCGCCGGGGTCGTCGGTGTGCCCGATCACCACGTCCAGCGGTCCGATCCAGCCGGGCAGCGCATCGGTGAGCACCACCGGCACCGGGCAGGCCGGCTGCAGCAGCGCGGCGAGCACCCGGGCGGCGGCCGGGCCGAGCCCGGGCCGGGTGATCAGCACCAGCGCCCGCGGCCGGGAGCCGGACAGCCGGGCCAGGTCGGACTCCGCCGCGGCCGCCACGGTGGCCCGCACCTGCGCGCCGGCCTGCGCGGCCGCGCGGAGCAGGCCGTCCGAGTCCACCTCGGCGAGCCGGGCGGGGTCGTCCAGCAGGCTGTCGTCGGTCGGCGAGTTCACTGGTCCACGGGTGTGTCGCCCGGGTCCGGCACGGTGGCCTCGTCCAGCAGCAACACGGGTATGCCGTCGGTCACCGGGAACTGCCGGCCGCACGAGGTGCAGGTCAGCGCGTCGGCGTCGGGGTCGTCCGGGGTGCCGGGACGCAGCGGGGCGTGGTCGTCCGACGGGCACGCCAAGATCTCCAGCAACTGCGGGTCAAGTGCGACGGCCATAGGTCTCCTCCTCGCCTCCAGTGTGCCCGGTCAGGCTCGCACGATGGCCAGCACGCGGTCGCGCAGGGCGGCGACCGCGGCGGCGTCGGCCGCCTCCACGTTGAGCCGCAGCAGCGGTTCGGTGTTGGACGGGCGCAGGTTGAACCAGCTGCCGTCGGCCAGGTGCACGGACAGCCCGTCGATCTCGTCGACCTCCACCCCGGCCTCGCCCGCGTACGCCGCCTTGACCGCGGCCATCCGCTCGGCCTGGTCGCCGACCGTGGAGTTGATCTCGCCGGAGGCCGCGTACCGGCTGTACTCGGCGGTCAGCTCGGACAGCGGCCGGTCCTGCTCGCCGAGCGCGGCCAGCACGTGCAGCGCGGCCAGCATTCCGGTGTCGGCGCGCCAGAAGTCCCGGAAGTAGTAGTGCGCGGAGTGCTCGCCGCCGAAGATCGCGCCGGTGCGCGCCATCTCGTCCTTGATGAACGAGTGGCCGACCCGGGTGCGCACCGGCTTGCCACCGCGCTCGGCGATGATCTCCGGCACGGCCTTCGAGGTGATCAGGTTGTGGATCACGATCGCGCCCGGCTCCTTGGCCAGCTCGCGCGCGGCGACCAGCGCGGTGACCGCGCTCGGCGACACCGGCTCGCCGCGCTCGTCGACCACGAAGCAGCGGTCGGCGTCGCCGTCGAAGGCCAGGCCGGCGTCCGCCCCGACCTCGCGCACCTTGGCCTGCAGGTCGACCAGGTTCTTCGGGTCCAGCGGGTTGGCCTCGTGGTTGGGGAACGTGCCGTCCAGCTCGAAGTACATCGGCACGATCTCGATCGGCAGCCCGGCGAACACCGACGGCACCGTGAAGCCGCCCATACCGTTGCCGGCGTCCACCGCGACCTTGAGCGGGCGGCTGCCGGACAGGTCGACCAGCCCGCGCAGGTAGGCGGCGTAGTCGGCGAGCAGGTCGTGGGTCCGCACCGTGCCGGGCGGACCGGCGTGCCGGATCGGCTGCTCCGCCTCGACCTCCCGGCGGATGTCGGCGAGGCCGGTGTCCTGGCCGACCGGCGCGGCACCGGCCCGGCACAGCTTGATCCCGTTGTAGGCGGCCGGGTTGTGGCTGGCGGTGAACATGGCCCCGGGCAGGTTCAGGCTGCCGGAGGCGAAGTAGAGCATGTCGGTGCTGGCCAGCCCGAGCATGATCACGTCGAGGCCCTCCTGGACGGCGCCATCGGCGAACGCGCTCGCCAGCTCCGGCGAGGAGGCCCGCATGTCGTGCCCGATCACGATCGCCGCACCACCGACCAGCCGGGCGAAGGCGGCCCCGATGTCGCGCACCACGTCGGTGTCGAGTTGTGCACCGACGATGCCGCGGATGTCGTAGGCCTTGACCACGCCCGACAGATCGCGCACCGAAGCTCCCATGAACGGCCCGAATTCAGCATTGCCAGCGAAAAGCCTACCGGCGGTGCTCGGCCGGCCGGTCAGTCCCCGACCGGATCGGGCAGCACCCGCAGGTGGCCGCGCCGGCCGCCCAACGGGTCGGCCGGGTCGGGCTGCTCGACCGGGCGGTCCACCCGGCCGGCCTCGCGCACCGCCTCGGCCAGCGCGGTCAGGTCGTCCACGGACGGTTCGGGGGCGGCGAACTCGCCGTCGTAGCGCACCACGTCCCAGCCGCGCGGCGCGGTCAGCCGCAGCGCGTGCTCCTCGCAGAGGTCGTAGCTGTGCGGCTCGGAGTAGGAGGCGAGTGGTCCGACCACCGCGGTGGAGTCGGCGTAGGCGTAGGTGAGTGTGGCGACCGCCGGGTTGGCACAACCAGCCCGGGAACACCGTCGCACGCTCCGCACGATCGGTGACGATAGCGCTTCGCCATGACCCGGCTGCGCCGCCACACCGCAGCGCCGGCCGCGTAGTCTGCTGACGTGGTGAGTGGCCGCGGTTACCAGGAGCTGGGCCGACGCAGCCGGCGGACCCGCGACCGGCACGGCCGTAGTCTGCGCGGCTCGCTGTTCCCCTCGTCACTGCCCGCCGCCAGCACCCGCGCGCAGCGCTTCGACGCCCTCGTGCTGGAGGCGCTCGAGCCGATCGAGGCCCGCTGGCGCACCGAGCTGACCAAGCTCGACGTGGCCGTGGACGACGTGCCGGAGGTCGACGGCGTCGAGCGCAGCCAGACCCCGCCCGAGGGTGTGCTCGCCGACTCCGGCGTGCCGCTGGCCCGGCTGGTCCCGGCCGGGGTGGACCGGCGCGGCATGCCGACCAGGGCGCGGATCGTCCTGTACCGCCGCCCGTTGGAGGCGCGCGCCAAGGACGCCGCCGACCTTGCCGACCTGGTGCACGAGGTGCTGGTGGAGCAGGTGGCGAGCTACCTCGGGCTGGACCCCGGCGCGATCGAGGGCGAGACCTGACCGCGCCTTCTGGTTCCGCGCGCCGTCACCGTGCGCGGGCTGCCGCCGCGGTCCGGCGCGGGCGCCCGGGGATGGCGGTGAGCAGGGTGAACAGCACGGCCGCGGCCTGGACCACGAGCAGGACGGCGCGCAGGGTGCCGGGTTGTTCCACGTGAACCTCGGCCGACCTGGTCGGCATCTGCACCGCGACCAGGTGTCCCCAGGCCCGCCCCACCGGGACCGGCCGGCCGTCCACGGTCGCCTGCCAGCCCGGCTCCTCCTCGGCGGCGACCACGAGCAGCCGGCCGTCGGGACCGTCCGAGACCCGCACCGCGACCTCCGGCGGCGCGGCGTCGACCGGGACCAGGCCGCCCACTCCGAGCGTGGTCGGCGGGGTCGCGCCGATGGTGGCCTGCCGGGCCAGCTCCGGGGAGAGCAGCACCACCTCGCCGGCGGCCAGCTGGATCCGCAGCACCGGCCGGCCGTCCGAAGTGGGCGGTGCGGCGCTGACCAGGTCGCCTGCGGCGGCCCGGACCCGGTCGCCGGTGCCGGAGTCCGGCAGCACGACGAAGACCACCCCGGCGGCGGCCGCCGCGGCGATCGCGGCCCGCACCCGCTCCGGTGCCGCCGAGCGCAGGTCGTCGGCCTGCGCGGACAGCCGGGTGGTCGCGCCGGACACCGGCGCCAGGTCGTCGTCGGCGAACCGCGGCTGCCGGCCGGCGACCTGCCGCACCGGACCGCCATCGCCGGGCACCACCAGCACCGCCCGGCCGGTGCGGATCAGCTCGTTGGCCAACGTGTCGGCCAGCCGCGGGCCGCCCCCGGAGCGCAGCGGGCCGTCCGGTCCGGCGAGCAGCACGCCCGCGGTCAGGCCCACCAGCCCGAGCACGGCCCCGGCGGCGGCGCCCCGGAGCAGTGCCGCCGGGCGCTGCGCGCCGGGTCGGCACGCGGCGAGCACCGCGAGCAGCATCCCCCAGCCGGCCATCAGCAGCCCGGCGCCGGTCCAGCCGTGCTCGGCCGGGCCGCCGGTCAACGGCACCGCCGGGAACGCCCGCAGCACCACGACGGCGAGCACCCCGAGCAGCACCAGGATCAGCGGCGGCAGCATGGCCCGGTGCGGCCGCAGCACCAGCGCGGCCAGCAGCGCGGCCAGCACGGCCAGCCCGACCAGCGGACCGGCGCCCGGCCCGCCCGGGTCGAGGGCGATCAGCTCGACCGGGGACACCGGCTGCTCGGCCACCCAGCCGCCGACCCCGTGCGCCACCACGCCCGGATGCAGGATCACCACCGCCGGCCAGGGCAGCAGCAGCACCAACGGCATCAGCACCAGCATGAACAGCGCCACCACCCGGCGTCCGCCCTGCCCGCGGCGGCCCGGCACGAGCACGAACCCGCCGAGCGCGTAGAGCATCAGCATCAGGTGCACCAGCGGTGCGAACGCGCCGATCGCGGCCAGCCCGAGCGCGGTGCCGGCCGCGGTGGACAGCCAGTTCGTGCCGCCCGCGGCGGTGCGGAACCGGACGAACAGGCTGGTGATCCCGGCCACGACGGCGGGCAGCAGGACGTGCACCACGACCACGTCCAGCCGGCCCTGGGCCACCGCCGCGGTGGCCGGCGGGAGCAGCGCGTAGCCGGCGGCGACCAGCGCCCGCACCCAGCGCCGGACCGGGAGCCGCCGGGTCGCGACGTACCCGGACAGCCCGGCGAGCGGCAGGTCGACGAGCAGCAGCAGGGCGACCGCGGCCGGCGCGCCACCGGCGAAGGCGAGCACCGTGCCAAGGCCGCCGAGCAGGGCAAGCGCGGCCGGGGCCGGGGCCGCGGTGCCGCCGGTCACCGGATGCCAGGTGGCCACGTACTCCGACCAGACCTCGGGCAGCCCGGGCACCGGGAGCAGCCGCCCGCCGGCCAGGTCCAGCCCGAGCCGGCCGGCGTTGACCAGCAGCCCGATCCCGGCCAGGCCGAGCAGAAGCAGCAGCGGCGGGGCCAGCAACACCTCGCGGACCAGCCGGCCCCGGCTGACCTGGACCAGCAGCAGGTCGGGTTGCGGCGGGCCGGAGCCGTCCCGGCGGAACGGGGACGGGCGCGGCCGGTCCGGTGCCGGCAGCGCGACCGCCACCGCGGTGGCCGGCCGGCGCAGGCCGGCCGGGCGGCGGGGGCGGCCGGTGACCCCGGCCGGCAGCGCCTGCGGCCCGACCGGACGGCGCGGCGGCTCCTGGCCCTCCGGCGCCAGCCACACCGCGTCCGGGTCCGGCTCGCCGAGTGCCGCGTCCTGCTCGACCCGGCGGCGCACGAGTTGGGCCAGCCCGGCCCGCACCCCGTTGCGCAGCCGGGTGAACCGGCTGGTGAACAGGCCGCGCACGGACCCGGACTGACCGGCCGCGCGGCGGGCGGCCCGGGCCTCCCGCAGCCCCGCGTGCCCGCCGAGCAGGTAGCCCAGCGCGCGCAGCTCCGCCCGGGCATCGCCAAGCCGGCGCAGCACGGCGAACCCGAGCGCGCGCAGCAGGCACAGCACGGTCAGCCGGGGCAGCCCGAGCAGGAACGCCGGTGTCGGACAGTTCACCAGGAACGTGCGCAACCCGTAGGCCCGGTCGAGGACCCGCGGCGCCGAGCCGAGCCCGGCCGGACCGACGTCCAGGCCACGCTCCCCGGCGGTGACCGCGCACGCGTGCCGCAGCCGGGCCGCCGGCACGCACAGCACCAGCTCGCCGGCCCGGTTGGCCCGCCAGCCGAAGTCGACGTCCTCGCGCATCGCCGGGATGGCCCGGTCGAACCCGTCGAGCCGCTGCCACAGCTCGCGGCGCACCAGCAGCCCGGCCGAGGACATCGCCAGCACCTCGGTGCTCTGCTCGAAGTGCCGGGCCAGCTCCGCCTGGCCCAGCCCGGTCTGCCGGTGACCGGCGGCATCGGTGGACAGGCCGGCCTCCAGCACCACCCGGGGATCGGTCCAGTCCAGCGCGATCGGCCCGAGCACACCCACCGACGGCGCCAGGTCGGCGGCGATCAGCAGGTTGGCCAGGCAGTCCCGGTCCGGCGCGCAGTCGTCGTGCAGCACCCAGATCCAGCCGCCCGGGTCACCCCAGCGGTCCAGCGCGGCCGCCACGGCCGCGTGCACGGCGGCGGCGAAACCGGTGTCCCGCGGCAGCGTGAGCACCCCGTCGAGCACCCGGTCGTCGCCCTCGGCGGCGTCGGCCAGCAGCCGTGGGGTCCCGTCGGTGGAACCGGTGTCGACCGCGAGCAGGTGCCGGGGGCGCGGCGCCGACCGGCGCAGCGCGGAAAGCGCCTCGGGTAACCACCGCTCCCCGTCGTGACAGACCAGTACCGCGAGCACGGGCGCCGTGCGCAGCGCCGGCATCGGGGCACGTAAACGGGGCACCCGCGCAAGACTGCCATGCGGGCAGCGAACCCGCCGGTAGCTACCCGGCGCGCTTCTTCAGCCGCCGCCGTTCCCGCTCGGACAGGCCGCCCCAGATGCCGAACCGCTCGTCATGGGCCAGGGCGTACTCCAGGCACTCCGCGCGCACCTCGCAGCCCTGGCAGATCCGCTTGGCCTCGCGGGTGGACCCGCCCTTCTCCGGGAAGAACGCCTCGGGGTCGGTCTGCGCGCACAGGGCGCGCTCCTGCCACTCCTGCTCCTCCGTCTCATCGAAGAGCTCGGCGAACACCCCCAGCTCCTCCAGAGGGTGTTCCCCCCACTCCACGACGCGACTCCCGTCGGTGGTCATACCGATGATTCCGAACACCTAGGTCCGCCTCCTCGCCTTTCGCACTCCCCGGCCGGCGGACACCACCCGCGCGCCTTCGGCGGCGAATGACATCGGTGTGATTACACTCGTGTGATCTCGGCGAGTCAAGCCCGGCACCTATGTGGGTGATGGGGTATAGCGATCATGACACCTTCGGCCGGCCCGCCGAGGTGCCGAAATGCCCGATCGGGCAACTGACAGACTGGTCTCGTGCAGCGATCTCTGGTGCGCCCGTCTCCCGTCTTCCTCGGCCTCCTCGCCATCACGATCGTCGGCGGCGTGCTGGTCGCCGTCGGCGAGGACCTGACCGGCGTCACGGTCACCGCCGGAACCGTGCTCCTCGTGCTCGGCGGCTGGTGCGTCTCCCTGTGCCTGCACGAGTTCGGGCACGCGTTCGTGGCGTTCCGCGGCGGCGACCGCGAGGTGCTGTTCAAGGGCTACCTGACCCTGGATCCGCGCAAGTACACCGATCCCGTGCTGAGCCTGGTGATCCCGTTGGTGTTCCTCGCGATCGGCGGCATCCCGCTGCCCGGCGGCGCGGTGTGGATCAACCACTACGCCTTGCGCTCCAAGGCGGTCGAGACGATGGTCTCCCTCGCCGGGCCGCTGGCCAACCTCGCCCTCGGCGGACTGCTGATCTTCTCGATCGAGGCGTTCGATCCGAGCACCGGCCTCACCTACGCGCTGTCGTTCCTGGCTTCGTTGCAGGTTCTCGCGTTCGTGCTGAACATCCTGCCGATCCCCGGCCTGGACGGCTGGGGCGCGATCGAGCCGTACCTTTCCCCGGCGGCCCAGCGGTTCGGCGCCAAGGCCCGACCGTGGGCGCCGCTGGTCCTGTTCGCCGTCCTGATCGGCATCCCGGACGTCGGCCGGGCCTTCTTCGCGGTGGCCGACCTCGTGTTCGAGGCCATCGGCGGCGACGTCGGCTGGGCCGAGAACGGGAGCGCGATCTTCTTCTTCTGGCTGCGCTAGTAGGCGGTTCGGCACCGCGTGGCAGGATCGCCGCCATGAGGGTGGTCGTCATCGTCGGCGGGGTCGGTGGGGCCCGGTTTCTGCTCGGGGTGAAGGCGGCGCTCGGGCTGCCGGCGACCGGCGCGGCGGACCACGAGATCACCGCGATCGTCAACACCGGCGACGACATCTGGCTGCACGGCCTGCGCGTCTGCCCCGACCTGGACACCTGCATGTACACCCTGGGCGGCGGCATCGACCAGGAGCGCGGCTGGGGGCGCACCGGGGAGAGCTGGGTGGTCAAGGACGAGCTGGCCGCCTACGGGGCCGACCCGGACTGGTTCGGGTTGGGCGACAAGGACCTCGCCACGCACCTGATCCGGTCCCGGATGCTGCGCGCCGGCTACCCGCTCTCCGCGGTCACCGAGGCGCTGTGCGACCGCTGGCGGCCCGGCGTGCGGCTGCTGCCGATGTCCGACGACCGGGTCGAGACGCACGTGGTGGTGGACGACCCGGACACCGGCGAGCGCACCGCCGTGCACTTCCAGGAGTGGTGGGTGCGGCACAAGGCCGCGCTGCCGGCGCACTCGATCGTGCCGGTCGGCGCGGACGAGGCGAACCCGGCGCCCGGCGTGGTCGAGGCGATCACCGCGGCGGACGTGGTGCTGCTCGCGCCGTCCAACCCGGTGGTCAGCATCGGCACCGTGCTCGCCGTCCCGGGGCTGCGCACCGCGCTGGCCAAGACCGAGGCCCCGGTGGTCGGCGTGTCGCCGATCGTGCAGGACCGCCCGGTGCGCGGCATGGCCGACGCCTGCCTGGCCGCGATCGGCGTCGAGACGACGGCGCAGGCGGTTGGCCGGCACTACGGTGCCCGGTCGGCTGCCGGGGTGCTGGACGGCTGGCTGGTGCACGCCACGGACACCGCGGACGTGCCCGGCGTCGCGGTGCGCTCGGTGCCGCTGCTGATGTCGTCGGTGGACGCCACCGCCGAGATGGTGCGGGCCGCGTTCGAGCTGGCCGGGATCACCCATGGCTGACCACGCCGCGCCGGGGAAGCTGGAGATCCTGCCGGTCGAGGGGCTGCCCGAGTTCCGGCCCGGCGACGATCTGACCGGCGCCATCGCCCGCGCCGCCCGCTGGCTGCGCTCCGGCGACATCGTGGTGGTGACCAGCAAGATCGTTTCCAAGATCGAGGGCCAGCTGATCGCCGTGCCGTCCGAGAAGGAGGCGCGCGACGACGCCCGGCGCAAGCTGGTGCTGGACGAGGCGGTGCGGGTGCTCGCCAGCCGGGGCCGGACCCTGATCACCGAGAACCGGCTCGGCATCGTGCAGGCCGCGTCCGGGGTCGACGCGTCCAATGTGGCCGGTGACGAGCTGGCGCTGTTGCCGGCCGATCCGGACGCCTCGGCGCTGGCGCTGCGCAACGGGTTGCGCGAGCGGCTCGGCGTCGAGGTGGCCGTGGTGATCACCGACACGATGGGCCGGGCCTGGCGGATCGGGCAGACCGACGTGGCGATCGGCGTCTCCGGGCTCGAGGTGCTGCACCGCTACGCCGGCCAGATCGACCCGCAGGGCAACGAGCTGGAGGTCACCGAGGTGGCCGTGGCCGACGAGGTGGCGGCCGCCGCCGACCTGGTGAAGGGCAAGCTCGGCGGCGTTCCGGTGGCCGTCGTGCGCGGCCTGCGGATCGGGGCGAACCCCGGCGTGGCAAGGGATCTGGTCCGGCCGGTGGCCGACGACCTGTTCCGGCTCGGCGCCGACGCGGCGATCGCGCAGGGCCGGCGGGAGGCCGTGCTGCTGCGCCGGTCGATCCGCGAGTTCGACGACACTCCGGTGGACGAGGGGGCGCTGCGCCGGGCCGTCGCGGCCGCGCTGTCCGCACCGGCCCCGCACCACACCCGGCCGGTCCGGTTCGTGCACCTGGCCGACCGGGCCCGGCGGGCCCGGCTGCTGGACGCCATGCGCGAGGCGTGGCGGGCCGACCTGCGCGCCGACGGGATGCCGGCCGAGGGGGTCGAGCACCGGGTGCGGCGCGGCGATCTGCTCTACGGCGCGCCGGAGATCGTGCTGCCGTTCCTGGTCATGGCCGGGGCGCACGACTATCCGGACGCCCGGCGGGCCGGAGCCGAACGGATCATGTTCACCGTGGCCGGCGGCGCCGCGGTGCAGGGTCTGCTGGTGGCGCTGGCCGCCGAGGGCCTCGGGTCGTGCTGGGTCTCCTCGACGATCTTCTGCGCGCCCGTGGTGCGCGAGGTGCTCGAGCTGCCGGCCGACTGGGAACCGCTCGGCGCGGTGGCGATCGGCCATCCCGCCGCCGGACCACTCGCGCCCCGGGTGCCGGCCGACCCGGCCGACCGGCTGGTGATCCGGTGACGCTGCACGCCGACGCGGTGGCGAAGCTGACCCGCTGGCGTCCGGCCGCACCCGACCAGGAGTCGCTGCGCCAGGCGTTTCTGGGTTTCCTGGCCGCCCGGCCGGATGCCTGCCAGCGGTCCTGCGCGCCCGGGCACATCACCGCCTCCGCCGTGGTGCTCTCCGCGACCGGCGAGCAGGTGCTGCTCACCCTGCACCCCCGGGTGGGTGCCTGGCTGCAGCTCGGCGGGCACTGCGAACCGGACGACCGGACGCTGGCCGGCGCCGCGCTGCGCGAGGCCGTCGAGGAGTCCGGCATTCCCGGCCTGCGGGTGGAGTCCGGCCCGGTGCACGTCGACGTGCACCCGATCACCTGCTCGCTCGGCGTGCCCACCCGGCACTTCGACGTCCGGTTCCGGCTGCGCGCCCCGGCCGGCGCCGAACCGGTGCGCAGCGCGGAGTCGCTGGACCTGCAGTGGTGGCCGGTGCACGCGCTGCCGCCGGACCCCACCGGAAGCTCCGGCCTGCCGGCGATGCTCGCCGCGGCGTCCTACATCGACCGGTAGTCCCGGCCCGCGTACCGGGGGCCGAACCGGGGTTTGCGGAAGCCGCTCGCCTCGATGTAGCGGACCGCCCGGTGCCGGTGCGGGGCGTACGGGGCGAGCACCTCGAGCATGCCGTCGTCGTCGAGCTTGTGGCCCACAAGGGCGTAGCCGACGATCGACGGGATGTGGAAGTCGCCGACGCTGACCGCGTCGGCGTCCCCCCAGGCGCGCTGGGCGATCTCGGCGGCGGTCCACACCCCGATTCCGGGGACCTTGCGCAGCAGCGCCCGGCCCGGCTCGCCGCGCAGCGCGACCGCGCCCTCCAGCCGGTGGGCCACCTGCGCGGCCGCGATCAGCGTGCGCCTGCGGGCCCCGTCAAGGCCGGCCCGGTGCCACTCCCAGTCGGCGATGCCGAGCACCGCGCGCGGCGTCGGCGGCGCGGCCATCCCGGCCGGCGCCGGGCCGGGAGCCGGCGTGCCGAACCGGCGGCACAGCTCCCGCCACGACCGTCTGGCCTCGTAGCCGGTCACCTTCTGCTCCAGCACGGCGGCGAACAGCACGTCCCACACCCGCCCGACCGACCCCAGCCGCAGCCCCGGAAGTCGTCTCCTCGTCTCGGCCACCAGTGGATGGTGGGCCTGGAAGTCGCTGTCGTCGTCGCCGTCGCCGAGCAGCGCCGGCAGCCCGCCGAGCAACTCGTCCGCGCCCGGCCCCCACGCGCTGGCCAGCACCGCGCCACCGGCCCGGCGCACCGCCAGCGTGCCAACGCCGGCCGTGGTGTTGCTCACCAGCCAGACGATCCCGGTGCCGTCCCGGCGAAACGCCGGATCGCCGCCACCGCGGCGCAGCGGGGCCAGCAGGGCGGGCAGATCGAGGACGAACCCGGGGGTCCAGCTGCGCTCCGCCACGGCGCAGAACGCTACCCGCAGGTTGGCTACAGTGACCCGGGTGACCTCGACGGAACTGCACGTTGTCGTACCGGCCGGCGGCAGCGGCACCCGGCTGTGGCCGGTGTCCCGCGCCGCCAACCCCAAGTTCCTGCACCCGCTCACCGGCACCGAGCGCTCGCTGCTCCAGGCCACGTTCGACCGCCTGGCCCCGCTGTGCACCGCCGAGCGGATGCTGGTGGTCACCGGGACCGCGCACGCCGCCGCGGTCGCCCGCCAGCTACCCGACCTGCCCGACCGCAACATCCTGGTCGAGCCGCTGGCCCGGGACTCGTGCGCCGCGATCGCCCTGGCCGCCGCCGTGATCGACAAGCGCAGCCCGGGCGCGGTGATGGCCTCGTTCGCCGCCGACCACCTGATCGCCGACCCGGCCGCGTTCGGCGAGGTGGTCGCGCACGCGGTCGCCGGCGCCAGGGACGGCGCGCTGATGACCATCGGGATCACCCCGACCCGGCCGGAAACCGGCTACGGCTACCTGCGCTGCACCGAGCCGCCGCGCCCGTCGGCGATCCAGAAGGTGTTGGAGTTCAAGGAGAAGCCCAGCGCCGACGTGGCCGCCGAGTACCTCAAGTCCGGCCGGTACCTGTGGAACGCCAGCATGTTCCTGTGGCGTACCGAGGTGTTCCTCGCCGAACTGGCCACCCGGCGCCCGGACGTCTACGAGCCGATCCGGCTGATCGCGCAGGCCTGGGACACCGACCGGCAGCACGACGTGCTCGCCGAGCTGTGGCCGGACGTGCCGAAGGTGGCCGTGGAGTACGCGGTGATGGAGCCGGCCGCCGGGGAGGGCCGGGTCGGCACCGTGCCCGGCGACTTCGGCTGGAGCGACATCGGCGACTTCGAGACCCTCGGTGAGCTGCTCGGCCGCGACCAGGACGGCGCACGGGTGGTGTCCCTGCCGGGTCGCGGCGGTCCGGTGCTGGCCGTGGACAGCGAGGGCGTGATCGTGGTGCCGGCCGACCGGCTGGTCGCCACCCTCGGCGTCACCGACCTGATCGTGGTCGACACGGCCGACGCGGTGCTGGTGTGCCGGCGCGACCGGGCACAGGACATCAAGCGGCTGACCGAACTGCTGCGGAAACGGGGCCACCAAGGGCTTGTGTGATCACCCGGTTTCGCGACTTGACTGACGCGCAACACCGGGAAGACTTACGCTGGCGGCGCAAGCCGGTCACGCAAGGCAGGTGAGATCGACGCATGGATCCCCGTGAGCGGGCGGATGCCGCTCTGGCGCGGGCCCGCGCGCGCGGCTCGTTCGTGGTGACGCCGGAGAGCGCGATCTCCCCGATGGACGCCGCGAGCACACTGCAGATCCCCCGGAACCTGGTGTCCGCCATCGACCGGCGGGACGACGACCCCGAGGCCACCATGTCCCTCCCGGCCGTCGAACCCGAGGACACCCGCCCGGCCATCGCGCAGGAAGCCGCCACCCAGAGCCTGGCCAGCCCCGCGCCTCCCGCGCGCCGCGCCCCCGAGCGCGCCCCCCGCGAGCCGGTGGCGATGAGCTGGGCGCCACCCGAGCCCGACCCCGAACCCCAACCCGAACACGTCGAGGGCCTCGTCCCCACGGTCAAACAACCCCCCGCCACCCGCTCCAGCCTCTCCCAACGCCTGGACGGCTGATCAACGGCGGTCTCTAACGCTGGCCGCGAGTTGAGATGCGGGGTGTTGCGTTCCCGCCGTGCGCGAGCATGCGGGGTGCCCGGCTCGGCCGGCTCGGCCGGGCGCCTGCGGCGCCCGGCGCCGCAGGCGCCGGGCGCTTTCCTCAGTGCTGGCCGCGGATTTCGAGGCGGAGCCGGACAGTGAGCCCGACGCGGAGCCCGGCCCAGCGCGGCCTACCCACCACCCGCGAGCAAGGCGGTACCCGGCTCCGCCGGGCGCGCGCTTTACTCAGCGCTGGCCGCGGGTTTCGAGGCGGAGGCGGAGGGAGAGGCCGGCGCGGAGGGCGGCGCGGACCGGGGCCCAGCGCCAGCCGGGGTGGCGGTCGGCGAGGTAGCGGTAGGCGCTGTCGTGGTGGGCGGTGAGCATGGCCGGGGCGGCCTTGGCGGTGGAGTGGCCCTGGATGTGGAGAACCTCGGCGGTGGGGACGTAGACGTTGCGGTGGCCGGCGCGGGCCAGGCGGTCGCCGAGGTCGACGTCTTCGAAGTACATGAAGTAGCGGGGATCGAAGCCGTCGATCTCGTCGAAGGCGGCGCGGCGGAGCAGCAGGCAGGAGCCGGACAGCCAACCGGCGGGGCGCTCGGTGACCTCGGTTTCCGACTGCTTGTACGCGGTGGTCCACGGGTTGCGGGGCCAGACCCGGCCGAGGATGGCGTGGCCGATTCCCTTGCCCAGGGAGGGAAGCAGCCGCGCGGACGGGTAGGTCGAGCCGTCCGGGTTGCGGATCAGCGGGCCGAACGCGGCGCCGGTCGGCCACCGCTGCGCCGCCTCGAGCAGGGTGTCGAGGGCACCGGGGGCCCATTCGACGTCGGGGTTGGCGACGACGACCCACCCGTAGGCCGGGGGCAGCTCCGCGACGCCGCGGTTGGCGGCGGCGCCGTAGCCGAGGTTTCCGCCGGTGCGGACCAGGGTCACGTTGTCCCGCTCGGCGGCGCGTTCCGGCGCCCCGTCGACGGATCCGTTGTCCGCGAGGATCACCCGGACCGCGCGCCCGGTGGCCTTGTCCAGGGTGTCCAGGAATCGGTCCAGCGTCTCGCCGGGCGAGTAGGTGACGGTGACCACCGCCAGCTCATCGCCGTACTGCCTGGGCTCGGTCACGGGTGAGCATTCTCCCTACCGGCCACGGCGGTGCAGCACGTGGGCCCGGGCGTAGGCGGCCCGGTGCGCCTCGGCGCTGGCCGCCCAGGAGAAGTCCTTGGCCCGGCGCTGCGCGGCGGCGGCCAGCGCCGCCCGCCGGGCCGAGTCGTCGAGCAGTTCGGTCAGCCCGGCGGCGATGTCTCCGGCGCCCACTCCGCAGTAGGCCACCGCGTCGCCGCCGATCTCCGGCAGCGCGAGCTGCCGGGTGGTCAGCACGCAGGCGCCGCAGGCCATCGCCTCGAGCACCGGGAAACCGAAGCCCTCGCCCAGACTCGGGTAGGCGACCAGCTCGGCGCCGCCGAGAAAGCCGGACAGACCGTCGAACGGCAGGTAACCGCACCTGATCACGCGGATCCGGTGCGGCACGTCGTCCAGCGCCTGCTCCACCTGGTGGTCCCAGCCGGGCTGCCCGGCGAGCACCAGCGCGACCGGCTCGGTGCGGTTGCGGCTGGCCGTGGCGAACCCCCGGATCAGCGCCGGCACGTTCTTGCGCGGCTCGAGGGCGCCGAGGAAGGCGATGTACGGCACATCGTCCAGCCCGACCAGCGCCCGCAGCTTGCGGACCTCGTCCGGTGACGGCGGGTGGAACTGCTCGTTGTCCACCCCGTGCAGGATGACCTCGAGACCCCGGGGATCGGCCCGGGCGACCCGGGTCAGCTCGGCCGCGGTCGCCTCGCTGGGCACCACGCATAACGAGGCTCTGGCCAGCGCCGTCCTGGTCCAGATCCGGAAGAACCGGGCCTTGATCGAATGGTGCAGCATCGGGTCGGTGAAGAACGTGGCGTCGTGCAGGGTCACCACCGAGGCGACCGGGTTGGCCAGCGCCGTGGTGTAGTGCGGGGAGTGCAGCACGTCCACGCCGAGCCGGCGGACCAGCCGCGGCAGCGTGGTCTGCTCCCAGGTCAGCCGGGCCGTCCTGGTCGCGATCGACTCGACCGTGGGCACCACCCGGGACCGGGGCGCGAGCCGGCCGTACAGCTCGGCGTCGCGCGGCTGGCAGACCACGGAGATCGGGGCGCCGTCCGCGTCGAGCGCGGCCACCAGGGCGTCGACGTACCGGCCGACCCCGCCGCGCTCCGCGGGCACGGCCGTCGCGTCGATCAGCACGTGGGGTTCGGCGGTCACACAGAGAGACTACGGCCTCGCTGGGTCACTCTATTGTCGTGATAGGGAAATTGCTCACCGGTACAACCCGGCGTGCACTTCCCACACCTCACGTGCGGCCTTTTCCCAGGTGAAATCCGCTGCTCGGCGACGTGCGCGGTGCACGAGGGCCGCGGATCGCCCGTTGACGGTGTCGCGCAGCGCGGTGGCCAGGGCTTCCGGATCACCCCGTGGTGTGACCACGGTCGCGTCACCCCCGACCTCGACCAGGGCCGGTGCGTCGGAGTGCACCACCGGCACCCCGACCGCCATCGCCTCCAGCACCGGCAGGCCGAACCCCTCGGCCAGGCTGGGCACGGCCAGCACGCTGGCCCGGCGCAGCACGACGGCCAGATCCGCGTCGGTGACCCGGCCGAGCACCCGCAGCCGCCCGGCCGACAGGCCCCGGTCCACCGCAAGCCGGGCCGGATCCACCCCGCCCCAGCCGGCCGGCCCGGCCAGCACCAGCGGCAGGTCCGGCCCGCCCGGCCGGGCCAGCGCGTCGATCAGCACGGCCAGGCCCTTGCGCGGCTCGACCGTGCCGACGGCGAGCACGTAGCCGGCCGGCAGCCCGAGCCGCCGGGCCACCGCGTCGGCCGCGGCCGGGTCGGGCTCGCGCAGCAGCGCCGCCGGCACGCCGTGCCCGACCACGTGCACCGGGGCCGGGCCGGGGGCGAACCGGCGCAGGTCCGCGGCGACCGCGGCGGTGGGCACCACGACCGCGTCGGCGTGCCGGGTGGCCCGGGCGATCGCCGCCCGGTGCCAGGCCGCGCCGCGCGGGGTGAGCGTCTCGGGATGGGTGAACGGCACGGTGTCGTGCACGGTGACCACCAGCCGGCGGCCCCGGCGCGGGCGCGGCGGAGCCAGCGGCGTCGGCGCGTGCACGCTGTCGCCGCCCGGCCAGAGCGGCACCCCGCGCTCCCAGACCGCGGTGAGACCCCGGCGGGGCAACGGAAGCCGGCGCACCGCCGGCAGCCCGGCGCTCGGACCCCGGCCGGCGTGCCAGGCCGTGACGGCGCGCACGGTCCAGCCGGGCGCCGGATCGGCGGTGAGGGCGGCCAGCAACTCGGCGGTGTAGCGCCCGGTCCCGCCCGGAACCGGCGCGTAGAGCTGCTCGGCGAGCACGACAAGCTCCGGCACCGGCCCAGGGTACGGTCGGTCCCCATGACCGCAGCGGCCCCCCGGACCACGATCGTCGTGGTGACCTGGCGCGGCCGCGCGCACATCACCCGCTGCCTGGACGCGCTCGCCGGCCAGGATCGTCCACATCGGACAGTCATTGTGGACAACGCATCCGACGACGGCACCGCCGCACTGATCGCCGCCCACCCCAGCCGGCCGGAGGTGCTCCGGCTGCCGGCCAACCGCGGCTACGCCGGCGGGCTGGCCGCCGCGCTGCCGGGGGTGCGCACCGAGCTGGTCGCCTGGCTCAACGACGACGCCGCGCCCGAGCCGGGCTGGCTCGCCGCGCTTGAGGACGCGTTGGACGCCGACCCCGGCGCCGGTGCGGCCGGCTCCGCACTGACCGCCCCGGACGGCGGACCGGCCTCGGTCGGTGTGCGGCTCACGCCACTCGGCTACGGCGCGGACACCGCCGAACCGGCCGAGGTGTTCGGCTTCTGCGGCGGTGCCGTACTGCTGCGCCGGGCCGCCCTGGCCGCTGCCGGCGGCGTTCCGGCCGGGTTCTTCTGCTACTACGAGGACACCGACACGTCCTGGCGGCTGCGACTGGCCGGCTGGACCGTGCGGCCGGTGCCCGCCGCGCGCGCCGACCACCTGCTCGGGGCGAGCACCCGGCCGGGCTCGGCCCGGTTCCACCTGTGGAACGAGCGCAACCGGCTGCTGATGCTGCTGCGGTGCGCCCCGGCCCGGGTGGCCGCCCGCGAGTTGGCCCGGTTCGCCGCGCTCACCGCGGTGCTGCCGGTGCGCCGCCTGGTGGGTCGTCCGGTGCCGGCGGCGGCGAACTTCCGGCTCGGGCTACGGCTCCGGGTGCTCGGCGCGTTGGCCGTCCGGCTGCCGGCGGCGATCCGGGATCGCGGCCGGATCGGCCGCCGTTCGGTGGCCGCCCGGAACGAGATCTGGCGCACCTTCGCCCGCTGAACGACCGGTTGCGCGCACGGGTCCGGTAGGCATGAGGCAGGCTATGTACAACCGAGAGGAAAAGGAGTGCGCGTGGCCGAGCCGGCGCTGCTGCCGACCGTCTCGGTGATCGTGGTCAACTACCGCGGCGCCGAGGACACCGCGACCTGCCTGCGCGCGCTGCGCGACGAGCTCGACTACCCGGCCGAGGCACTGCAGATCATCTGTGTCGACAACGCCTCCGGGGACGGCGGCGCCGAGCGGCTGCGGGTCATCGACGGGGTCGAGCTGATCGAGGCACCGCGCAACCTCGGCTTCGCCGGCGGCTGCAACCTGGGTGCCAGGCACGCCACCGGCAGCGTGCTCGCCTTCCTCAACAACGACGCCCGGCCGCACCCGGACTGGGTGCGCGCGGCGGTGGCGGTGCTGCGCGACGAGCCGACCGTGGCCGCGGTGGCCAGCAAGGTGCTGGACTGGTCCGGCGACACGATCGACTTCGTGGACGGCGGGTTGACCTGGTTCGGCATGGGCTACAAGCGGCACGCCGGACAACCGGCCGACACCGCCCAGGACGAGCCGCGCGACGTGCTGTTCGCCACCGGGTCGGCGATGCTGGTCCGGGCCGGGGTGTTCGCCGAGCTCGGCGGCTTCGACGAGCGGTTCTTCATGTTCTACGAGGACGTCGACCTCGGCTGGCGGCTCAACCTGCGCGGCTGGCGGGTGCGCTACGAGCCGCGCTCGCTGGCCTACCACCGGCACCACGCCTCGATGTCCACAGTGGACTCAGCGGATCAGGCGCGGGAGCTGTACCTGCTCGAGCGCAACGCGTTGGCCGCGCTGTACAAGAACTTCTCCGACCAGACGCTGGCCGCGGTGCTGCCGGCGGCGCTTGCGCTGACCGTGCGCCGGGCCACCGCGCGCGGCGGGCTGGACCCGACCCAGCTGGAGATCGTCAACCGGCCGACGCACGGCGCGGCCGAGCCGGCCACCGTCCCGGTCCCGCGCACCACGCTGGCCGGCGTGCTCGCCATCGACCAGTTCGTCGAGCTGTTGCCCGCGCTTGCCGCGGCCAGGGCGACCGAGCAGGCGGCCCGGGTCCGCTCCGACGCCGACCTGATCCCGTTGATGCGCAAGGCGATGGAGCCAGCCTACCCGCTGCCGCGCTACCTGGCCGCGCACGACGTGCTGGTCGAGGTGTTCGGCATCGACGAGGTGTTCGGCGCCCGGCGGCGGATCCTGGTGGTCACCGGCGACGCCATCGGTGAGCGGATGGCCGGCCCGGCGATCCGGGCCTGGAACATGGCCGACGTGCTCAGCGCCGAGCACGAGGTCCGGCTGGTCACGGTGAATCCGACCTGCACGCCGCCGGACTCGCCGTTCACCGTGCTCCAGGCCCGGCGCACCGACCTCGGCCGGCACGCCGACTGGGCCGAGATCGTGATCCTGCAGGGCCACGTGCTGGAGTTGTTGCCCGGCTTGAAGAAACCCGGTTCGGCCAAGATCGTGGTCTGCGACATGTACGACCCGATGCACCTGGAACTGTTGGAGCAGGGCCGTGATCTGGCCCAGAGCGCCACCGACGAGCAGCGCGAGCTGGACCTGCGCGGCGTGACCAAGGTGCTCAACGCCCAACTGCTGCGCGGCGATTTCTTCCTGTGCGCCTCCGAGCGGCAGCGGCACTTCTGGCTCGGCCACCTGGCCGCGCTCGGCCGGCTCACGCCGCAGGTGTACGACGCCGACCCGACCGTGCGCTCGCTGCTCACCGTGGCGCCGTTCGGGTTGCCCGGCAAGCCCCCGCACCGCACCACCTCGCCGATCCGCGGCGGGATCGACGGCATCGGGACCGCGGACAAGGTCGTGCTGTGGGCCGGCGGGGTGTACAGCTGGTTCGACCCGCTCACCCTGCTGCACGCCATCGACCTGCTGGCCCAGCGGCACGGCGACGTCCGGCTGATGTTCCTCGGCATGCGGCACCCCAACCCCGAGGTGCCGGACATGGACATCGGCGAGCAGACCCGGTTGCTGGCCGGGCGGCTCGGGCTGACCGGCCGGCACGTGTTCTTCAACGAGACCTGGGTGCCTTACGCGGACCGGCAGAACTGGCTGCTCGACGCGGACTGCGGGGTGACCACGCACTACGAGCACGTGGAGACCACGTTCGCGTTCCGCACCCGGGTGCTCGACTACCTGTGGACCGGGTTGCCGATCGTCACCACCGACGGCGACTCGTTCGCCGAGCTGGTCCGGGCCGAACGGCTTGGCGTCGTCGTTCCGGCGGAGGACCCGCAGGCCCTGGCCGCCGCGCTGGAAACGGTGCTCTACGACGAGGAGTTCGCCCGCGCGGCCCGGGACCGGATCGCCGTGGTGCGCGAGCGGTTCACCTGGGAGACCGTGCTCGCCCCGCTGACCGCGTTCTGTCGCAACCCCAAGCCGGCCGCGGACCGGCTGCCGGGCGCGGAGCCGCTGGTCCGCAACCGAGCGCTGCGCCCGAACGAGGTGCTGCGCCGGGATGCCGCGCTGGTCAAGGAGTATCTGGAGTCCGGCGGTCCGGCCGAGTTGGCCAAGCGCACGGTCGGGCGGATCCGCCGGATGGCCCGCGAGCGGTTGGGGCGGAGCGAACCGGATGAGTAGACCCGGCCGGTCCCACCGCCGCCCCGCACTGCGCGTGCTGCTCGACGGCACGCCACTGCTCGGCGCGCGTACCGGAGTCGGCCGGTACACCGCGGCGCTCACCGAGGAGCTGGCCTCACTGTCCGATGTGGACATGCGGGCGGTGGCGTTCACGCTGCGCGGCTGGCGCCGGCTGCGCACCGTGCTGCCGCACGGCTCGCAGGCGCGTGGCATGCCGGTGCCGGCCAGGTTGCTGCGCGCCTGCTGGCTGCGCGGCCCGTTCCCGCCGGTCGAGTTGTTCGCCGGGTTCACCGATGTGGTGCACGGCACCAACTTCGTGTTGCCCGCGGCGGCCAGGGCGGCCGGCGTGGTCACCATCCACGACCTCGCCTTCCTCGACGCGCCGGACGATCTGCCGCCGAGCGACGCGCGGCTGCCCGAACTGGTCCGGCTCTCGGTGCGTCGGGCGGCGGTGGTGTGCACTCCGACCCGGGCCGTGGCCGACACGGTGGCGGAGCGGCTGGACGTGCCGGCCGACAAGATCGTGGTGACCCCGCTCGGGGTGGACCCGGCCTGGTTCACCGCCCGGCCGCCGAGCGAGGCGCTGGCCAAACGGGTCGGACTGCCCGCGGAGTATCTGCTGTTCGTCGGCGCCGCCGGGCCGCGTAAGGCGTTGGACTGGTTGCTCAAGGCGCACGAGGCACGCCCCGACCTGCCGCCGCTGGTGCTGGTCGGCCCCGGGCACGCCGGCGGTACCCGGGACCGGGTCCGGGCCGTCGGCTATCTGTCCGATGTGGACCTGCGCAGCGTCGTGGCCGGCGCGTCCGCGCTGGTGCTGCCGTCCCGGGACGAGGGCTTCGGCCTGCCCGTGCTGGAGGCGCTGGCCTCGGACGTGCCGGTGGTGTGCACCGACCTGCCGGCGCTGCGCGAGGTGGCCGGCGGGCACGCCAGCCTGGTTCCGTTCGGCGACAGCGAGGCCATGGGCGCGGCGATCACGGCGGCGCTGGAGCAGCCGCTGACCCTGTCCGCCCTCGCCACCCGACGGGCGCATGCCGGCGGGTTCACCTGGCACCGGTGCGCGGAGCTCACCGTCGCCGCGTATCGCCGGGCGATCGACGCATCGTCCAGACGGGGTAGGACCGACAGCGGGAGGTAACTGTGGTTGCTGCGGCGGTGGTTTCCGGCGCTGACGCGGAGATCGAGATCAGGGACCTGAGCCTGCCCGGGCCGGGCGCCGGCCAGGTCCGGGTCCGGGTGGCCGCCGCCGGCATCTGCCACTCCGACCTGTCCATGGTCAACGGCACGCTGCGGCCGTCCTTCCCGCTGGTGCTCGGGCACGAGGCGTCCGGCGTGGTGGCCGAGGTGGGCCCGGACGTCACCCGGGTCGCTCCCGGCGACCGGGTCGTGATCAACTGGGCGCCGCCGTGCCGGCGCTGCTGGTTCTGCCTGGCCGGCCAGCCCTACCTGTGCAAGGCGGTCGAGGGCATCGCCAGCCTGCCCGGCGGCACCCTGTCGGACGGCACCGGCACCCACCTCGCGCTCGGCGTCGGTGCCTTCGCCGAGGAGGTCGTGCTGTCCGAGGCGGCCATGGTCCCGCTTGCCGACGGCGTTCCGCTGGACCTGGCCGCGCTGCTGGGTTGTGCGGTGCTCACCGGCGTCGGCGCGGTGCGCAACACCGCCCGGGTGCGGCCCGGCGAGTCGGTCGTCGTGATCGGCCTCGGCGGCGTCGGCCTGTCCGCGATCGCCGGCGCCCGGCTCACCGGCGCCGGACCGATCATCGCCGTCGATGTCTCGCCGGAGAAGGAGAAGATCGCGATCGCCGCAGGCGCCACGCACTTCGTGCCGGCTTCGGACACCCAGCACAAGGCGATCCGGGCACTGACCGGCGGCCGCGGCGCCGACCACGCCTTCGAGTGCGTCGGCCGCGCGGTCACGATCCGCGCCGCCTGGTCGGCGGTGCGCCGCGGCGGCAACGTCACCGTGGTCGGCGTCGGCCGCATCGACGACGCGGTCAGCATCAGCGCGCTGGAGCTGTACCACTTCGCCCGCACGATCTCGGTGTCGGTGTACGGCTCGGGGGACGCCGACCGGGACGTTCCGTGGCTGGCCGAGCAGATCGGCCTCGGCCACCTGGACCTGGAACCCCTGGTGTCACACCGAATCGGGCTGTCCGAGGTGGGCGCGGCGTTCCGCCGGATGGAGTCAGGAGTGGGTGCCCGCTCGCTGCTGGTGTTCGACTGACGGAAACGCCTCGGTCAGCGCCGACCGCCAGTCCCGCAACGGGCTCAGCCCGGCCTCGGTCCAGGAGTCGTTGGCCAGCACGGAATACGCCGGCCGCCGAGCGGGGCGCGGTGCGTCCCCGGTCTTGCACGGCCGTACCCGGTCCGGGTCGGTGCCCAACTCCTCCAACACCGCCCGGGCGAAGCCGTACCAGGTGGTCTCGCCAGCGTTCGTGCAGTGCAGCAACCGCGCCCCGGGCGCCTGCCCGGAGGTGATCCGGGCGGCCAGCTCGAACAGACCGTCGGCCAGGTCACCGGTCCAGGTCGGCGATCCGCGCTGATCGTCCACAACGGACAGTGCGTCCCGTTCGTCGGCCAGCCGGATGATGGTCCGGACGAAGTTGGGGCCGTACGCGCCGTAGAGCCAGGAGGTCCGGACCACCCAGCCGCTGGCACCGGAGCCGAGCACCGCGTCCTCGCCGGCCAACTTGGTCAGGCCGTAGATCGAGCGCGGCTCGACCGGATCGGTGACCCGGTACGGCCGGTCGGCCTCGCCCGCGAAGACGTAGTCGGTCGATAAGTGCAGCAGCGGCACCCGGTGCGAGGAGCAGGCCGCGGCGAGCACCCGGGGACCGTCGGCGTTGAGCGCGAACGCCCGGGCCTGGTCGGTCTCGGCGGCGTCCACGGCGGTGTAGGCGGCGGCGTTGATCACGATGGGGGCCAGGCCGTCCGCACCGGCCTGCTCGGCGAGCGCGGTGACCGCCTCGATCACGGCGCCGGCCTGGGTCAGGTCCAGCTCGGCGCGGCCAGGGGCGTGCATCCGGACGCCCGCAGGGGCCCGCGCGACCAACTCCCGGCCGAGCTGCCCGGTTCCGCCCGGTACCAGGACGGCGATGCCTCCGGTCGTCATGTCAGCCCTCCGGAACGGCCGCGGACTCCTTCAGCGGCTCCCACCAGTGCCGGTTGTCCTGGTACCACCGCACGGTGCCGGCCAGTCCCTCCTCGAACGACACCAGCGGCCGGTAACCTAGCTCGTCGCTGATCTTGGTGATGTCCAGCGAGTACCGCCGGTCGTGCGCCTTGCGGTCGATCACCGGCTGGATCATCGACTCGTCGGCGTCCAGCGCGGCCAACAGCCGGTCGGTCAGCTCCCGGTTGGTCAGCTCGACGCCACCGCCGATGTTGTAGATCTGCCCCGGCCGGCCCTTCTCGGCGACCAGCGCGATGCCCTGGCAGTGGTCGTCCACGTGCAGCCAGTCCCGCACGTTGAGCCCGTCGCCGTAGAGCGGGATCTTCTTGCCGTCCATGAGGTTGGTCACGAACAGCGGGATCACCTTCTCCGGGAACTGGTACGGCCCATAGTTGTTCGAGCACCGGGTGATGCACACCGGCAGCTCGTGCGTGCGGTGGAACGAGCGGGCCAACAGGTCCGAGGCCGCCTTCGACGCCGAGTACGGGGAGTTCGGCTCCAGCACGTGATCCTCCGACCACGAGCCGTGCTCGATCGAGCCGTAGACCTCATCGGTGGACACGTGCACGAACTTGCCCACCCCGGCGTCCAGCGCGGCCTGCAGCAGCGTCTGGGTGCCGACCACGTTGGTCAGCACGAAGTCCGCCGCGCCCTGGATCGACCGGTCCACATGCGATTCGGCGGCGAAGTGCACCACCAGGTCGGTTCCGCGCATCAGGTCGGCCACCAGGGTGGCGTCGCACACGTCGCCGCGGACGAACCGCAGCCGCGGGCTGTCCGCGACCGGTGCCAGATTCGCCAGGTTCCCGGCGTAGGTGAGCTTGTCCAGCACGACCAGCTCGGCATCGGCCAGCGCGGGGTAAGCCCCGGTCAGGGCCTGCCGCACGTAGTTCGATCCGATGAACCCGGCACCGCCGGTGACCAACACTCGCATGGCCGTGAGTGTTTCACGCCCGGCACCAAACCCGGACGGGCGCGGCTGCGTAGAAACGAATAGCAGCGCCTTAACACGGCGGTCAGTAGGCTGGCAACCGGGTGGACCGGGGATGGGGAGAGCGCGTGGACGAGCGTTCGGACGACACGGACGGGTCTGGCGAAACGCCGCCCGCCGAGCCCGAGGTCACGCCCGATCCGGAGCCCCCGTTAGCGTCGCCGCCGCCCCGCGGCAACCTGCTGCGTTCCGTCGGCCTCGGCACCGGCCGGGCGATGTCCGCCGTGGTGTCGGCCGCCGTGCTCGCCACGACCGGTTACGCCTGGTGGACGGTCGGTGACCTCTCGGGGACGACCGTCACCACCGACGTGATCGACCACGAGGTGGCCGACACCCGAATCCCGCTCGACGGGGCCGTCGACATGCTGCTGGTCGGCATGGACAGCCGCACCGACGCCAACGGCAACCCGTTGCCCCGCGAAGTGATGGACATGCTGCACGCCGGTGTGAACGAGGGCGAGCGCAACACCGACACGATGATCCTGGTGCACATCCCGGTGGACGGGACCCGGGCGGTGGCCATCTCGTTCCCGCGCGACTCGTGGGTCCAGCTGGCCGGCGGGTTCGGCAGGCACAAGCTGAACTCGGCGTTCGCCTACGCCTACAACGACGCCCGGCGCGACCTGGCCAGGACCATCTCGGACCGCAAAGCGCTCGAGACGCAGGCGGCCACGGTCGGCCGGCGCAACCTGATCGAGACGATCGAGACGCTGATCGGCAAGGCGGTCACCATCGACCGGTACGCCGAGGTCAACCTGGCCAGCTTCTACGAGATCACCAAGGCCATCGGCGGCGTCGAGGTGTGCCTGAACGAGGCGGTGGACGAGCGGCGGTCCGGGGCGAACTTCCCGGCCGGGCGGCAGACCGTGGAGGGGGCGGCCGCGCTCGCGTTCGTGCGCCAGCGGTACGAGCTGCCCAACGGCGACCTGGACCGGATCGTGCGCCAGCAGGTGTTCCTCGGCGCGCTGGCCGACAAGGTGCTCTCCGCCGACATGCTGACCAGCCCGGCCAAGATCCGCGAGCTGGTCGGCGCCGTGCAGCGGTCGGTGGTGCTCAGCAACGGCTGGGAGCTGTTCACCTTCGCCGCCCAGATGCAGGGTTTGACCAGCGGCAACATCGACTTCTACACGATCCCCACCCAGGGCGCCGCCAAGATCGGCGGCGCGGACGTGATCCGGGTCGATCCGGCCGAGGTGCACCAGTTCGTGGCCGGGCTGGTCGGGGCGGCCGGGGCGGGGGCCGAGCCGTCGGCGAGGCCGGACTTCACCCCACCGTCCGGATCCACCACCACCACGACGCGCCCGTCCCGCACCACCCCCACCCAGGTGCCGCCCCGGGCCGGCCCCTCCGAGTTCGACCCGCCGCCGCTCCAACAGCCGTCGTCGATCACCGTCGACGTGCGCAACGGCTCCGGGACCGCCGGCCTGGCCGCCACCGTTGCGGACCGGCTGGTGGGTCAGGGCTTCCGGCGCGGCGAGATCGCCGAGTCGCCGGCGCAGGCGGTCACCGTGATCAGGTACGCGTCCGGCGAGCAGTACAGCGCGCAGCTGGTGGCCAGTGCGCTCGGCCGGCAGTTCGGGCTGGAGATGGACCTGAGCCTGCCGGCCGGCCGGGTCCGGGTGCTGCTCGGCAGCGACTACCCGTCCGGCTCGGCCCAGGGCAAGGTGCTGCGCCAGCCGACCACACCGAGTACACCTACCACTACCGAGCCCGTCCTACCGTCCCCGATCGTGGCAGGCAGTCTCACCTGCGTGAACTAACGTCCACCCCGGCTAACCTGATGGAGGGAGCGGAGGTGGGCAAATGAGTGAGGACGGGCCGACGGACATCGTCTCGGTCGCCGGCTCGTTCGACCCCGACGAGCTGCCCCCGCCCCCGCCCCCGCCCCGGCGCCGGCGCGGCCCACGGGTGCTGCTGATCTCCGTTCGGGTACTGATCGGGTTGTTCTCCGCAGCGGTGCTCGCCGCCACCGCGCTGGTGGACGTGAAGGTCGACCAGCTGCAGGACAGCGTCAACACCACCGACGCGCTGGCCGAGGCGCAGGAGCAGGCCGATGCGCCGGCCGTGGACGACGGGGCCAACGACATCCTGATCGTCGGCAGCGACACCCGGACCGATCTGCAGGGCAACCCGCTGCCGCTGAAGCTGCTCAAGGAGCTGCGCACCGAGGCCACCGAGACGCTCAACACCGACACGCTGATCCTGGTGCGGTTCCCGCGCAACGGCGCCAAGGGGTATGCCGTCTCGATCCCGCGGGACACCTACGTGCCGGTACCGAACTGGCGCGAGGAGAAGATCAACGGCGCGTTCGGCGTGACCAAGGCCAGGGCGGCCGAGGACATGGTGCGGGCCGGCGAGAAGGACCGCAAGAAGATCGAGCGGGACTCCGACAGCGCCGGGCGCAGCGCGCTGATCGGGGCGGTGCAGGGCCTGACCGGGGTGCGCATCGACCACTACGCCGAGATCACGCTGTACGGGTTCTACCTGCTCACCAAGGCCATCGACGGCGTGGAGGTGTGCCTCAAGCAGGCCACGAGCGACACCGACTCGGGCGCCAACTTCCGCCGCGGAACGCAGACCGTGCGCGGCGCCGACGCGGTGTCGTTCGTCCGGCAGCGCAACAACCTGCCGCGCGGCGACCTGGACCGGATCGTGCGCCAGCAGGTGTTCCTGTCCTCGGCGATCAACAAGGTGCTCTCCGGCGGGATGCTCACCGACACCGGCAAGCTCAACGAACTGTCCGACGCGGTGTCCAAGACCGTGGTGATGGACCCGGGCCTGCACTTCCTGGACCTGGTCAACCAGGCCCAGGCGCTGGCATCCGGCGCGGTCGAGTTCGTCACCATCCCGGTCACCGGCGTCGGCGCCCGCAACGACCGCGGCCAGAGCATCATCACCGTGGACATTCCGGCCGTGCACAGCTACATCGCCCAACTCATCTCCGGGGCCCGGCCACCCATGCCCAGCCCGGTCGTACCCCCCACCGGTCCACCCGGTCTGCGCGGCCCGCAGCCGTTGGCGTTGAATGGCTCCGCCGTCGCGCGCGCCGCAGCGGTGCCCTGCATCGACTGAGACTCTGTGTACCGGGAGCGTCGTTGAGCATCACCGAGGCCCTGCTCCGCCCGCTGCTGAACACCGCGCCGGCCCGCCCCCTGATCACCCACTACGACGACGCCGCCGGCACCCGCGTCGAGCTTTCCGTTGCCACACTGGGAAACTGGGCGGCCAAGACGGCCAACTGGCTGGCCGACGAACACGATGTCGGGCCGGGGACCGACATCGCCGTCCTGCTCCCCGCCCACTGGCAGACCGCCGGCATCCTCCTTGGCGCCTGGTGGTGCGGCGCCAACATCACCACCGGCCCCGCCCGCCTCACCTTCCTTCCCCCTGGTGCACCGATCCCGCCCACCGAGGTCGCCGTCATCGCCTCCCTCGACCCCATGGGCCGCGACCTCGGCACCCCACCCGACGGCACCCTCGACTACATCGCCGAATGCCGCATCCACGCCGACGATTTCCTCCCCGTCGTCCCGGTCCCGGACTCGACTCCCGCCCTCGCCGGCACCCCCGTCTCCGAAACTCTGTCGCAGGCCCGATCCCGCGCCACCGCCCTCGCCCTCACCCGCGCCTCCCGGATCCTGTCCACCCGCGACTGGACCATCCCCACCGGCCTCCTGGAAGCGTTCCTGACCCCCCTCGCCGCAGGCGCCTCCCTCGTCCACATCACCAACCCGGACCCCGCCACCCTCCCCTCCCACCGCACCACCGAACGCACCACGGTCGACCTCCCCACCTGACCCCAGCGCAGCCCCGCGGGACAAACCGGGACTAAATGACGCCGTAGTGCGTCGCAAGGACGGCGAACAGCAACCCACGCCGCCTGGTCGCGCGGTCGGCAAGAATCCGCATCGTCCCCGCACCAAGAGGTTGGTACCGCACCCATTCCGGAGCTATCGCCCGCGCTTCCGCCAGGTAGGCGGGCGCTCGTCGGTCAGCACGCAAGTCAGCCGATGCGGCCGCGAGCATGAGCCGGTGGCCGGCTTCCCAGAACGCCGGCACCTCGCCCCGTGTCGTCGGAGTGCGCTCCGCGAGACGCAGTGCGGCCTCGGAGTCGCCGAGCCGCACGGCCTGCTCAACTGCCTGGAACGCGGCAACCCTCGGCCCGAAGATCGCTGCCTCTGAACTGTGGTCCCGCCCGAACCGCACCGCCGCGGACTGGGCAACGGCGAGCAGGTCCCCGGCCCGCCCGCCATTGCCGGACCGGATCGCGGCGGCCGCCGCATTGAACATCAGGTTGCCGAACACACCGACTCGATGCTGTTCGGGATCCAGCAGGCCGGGCTCGACCCGCTCCGCCGCCTTCACCGCAACCTGCTCGGCCTCCTCGGCACGGCCCTGCCGAACGAGGGTCCACACGAGATACCGCACCGAGATCGCGGTCTGGAGATCGGGTGCGTCGGAGCTACCAGCGGCCTGCACGGCACGCTCGGCGGCGGTCCACGCTAGGTCGTCGAGATCGAACCGTCCGGCGACGCCGGCGGCCAAGCGGTATGCGGCGGACTGCACCCGGTGCGCGGCGGCCCGATCGTCACCCTGATGCGAATGGGCGAACCGGAGGATGTCGATGAGCAGAGGCGGCAGCACGCACAACAGCTCGGCATGGCGGCCATCCACGTAGGCCTGCCAGGCGCGACGCGCCATGTCGGTGAGCACCTCGACGGGAATGACCTCGGCGCGCTCGGTGAACTCGACGAGGCCGGCAATGTGCTCGGTCGCGGTGACGGCTCTGCGAAGGTCGCCGACATCGACCCTGACCGTCCCGACCGGCTGCTGGATGCCGAGCAGCACGCTCGGCGTGACTCCCAGAGCTCCGGCCAACTTGTGCACAGTGGACGGCCGGGTGGTCCGCCGCTCGGCGCGCTCGATCCGGGCCACCGTGTCGACCGCGACGCCGGCCGCCGCGGCGAGCTGCTCCTGAGACAGGTCACGCGCTTTGCGGATCCGTGCGAGGTTCTCGGACAGCGACCAGGGATCGGACATCAACTGATGATCCTTCCCTGCTGGCACATCGTGGTCTCGCCATTCTCAACCGCTGTGACCGCCGCCGTGATCCGGGCGGCCAAAACCGGCTTGACCTTGTTCCGCATATCCATTGCGGTGTGGAGCGAAACGGAGACGATCTCGGCACCGAGCCGCATTCCGGCGAGATCCCGCTCTTCGACCGGGCCGCCGTCGAATACGAACGCGATGCGCTCGGGCAGGCCGTCATTCTCGGCCGGCACGTGGTCGACGACCAGCAAGCGACCGAGCGAACGCTCCAGTCCGGTCTCCTCGTACAACTCGCGCTGAGCGGTCTCCCACGGGCCTTCGCCGGGTTCGACCACGCCGCCGGGAATGTCACAGTAGGGCTTGTAAGAAGGTTCGACAAGCAGAACGCGACCCTGCTCGTCTCGGAGCAGCACACCCGCCGAGAGAACCTTTCTGGGCAGCCCGGCGACGTATTCGTCGAACGGCAACAGCTCAAGCTCGGCCAACGTTCCGCTCCCGTCCCCGGATATCGACTCGCGAGGCTACTCCGTCATGGCCACGACCGTTTCCCTGCTCGACAGGCAGGATTGGCCAGCCGCTGCCCCGCGAGCTGTGCTTCCACGGCGGTGTTCTTGCGGCCCACGAGGACCGATATTGCCTCCGTACGAGAGGTGACAGGGATGAATCGACCGCGTCATGCCGGACTTCGGCAAGCCTGGCTGAACAGCGAACCCGCTCCCGGCCCGGCGACGCTGCCATGGCTGAGCCCGTCTGGCTCACCTCCCCGTGGGATCACCTCAGCCACGCCTTCCACCCCGACATGATCGGCGAGCTGACCGCACGGGCGATGTGCGACCACAGTGCCCTGGCCGCCCGGCTGGCCGAACCCCACCCGGACGACCGGCGGTGCCTGGCGTGCCTGCTGCTGATGCGCTGACCGTCAGTTCTCCCAGGCTTCGCCGTCGGGGCTGGCGATGACGACGGTGTAGCCGTCGGGGTCCTTGATCCAGAGTTCGCGGTGGGCCGGGCCGTTGCCCTGGCCTTCGGGTGGGTTGCGGTGTGGGGCGCGCAGGATGGCGGCGTCGAGTTCCTTGGCGCGGGTGACGGCGCCGTCGAAGTCGGTGACCTCGCCGAACCACAGCAGGGCGCCGTTGCCGATCTCGCGGTCCGGGTCGGCGACCGGGCCGTGGTGGTGCTCGACGCCGAGATGGTGCAGTTGCAGCACCAGGGTTCCGTCGGCGAGCAGGCGTTCGTACGCCGGGCCGCCGTGATCACTTTGCAGGCCAAGGAGTTGCTGGTACCAGCGACTCGACGCTTCGACGTCGCGCACCGCGATCATGGTCTGCGGCGCAGCGGTGCGGACCGGCGCGACCAGCCCGATCCGGTTGCCGGCCGGGTCGTCGATCTCGGCGAGCCAGCGTTCACCGCCGTCCAGCCTCGGCCGGTCCCGCACCGCGCCGCCGGCCGCGATCGCCCGCCGCAGCGCCGGATACAGGTCGTCGACACAGATCCAGAGCACCGGTCCACCGGCGCCGGCCGGCCCCAGCTCGGTGGTCAGCTGGCCGATCATCCCGGGGGCCTCGAAACCGCCAAGGGTGTGATCGGCCACCCAACCGAACACCGACTCGTAGAACGCCGCCGAGCGCGCGATGTCCGTGGCGGGCAGTTGCAGGTAGCCGATCTGGCCGTGCGACGGGTGTTTCATGGCGTTCGCCTCCCGGGTTGGGTGTCGATCAACAGCCGGCCGACCGAGCCGGCGAACCAGCGTTGGTACCGCGGGACGGTCCATCCGCGCCGGCGGGTGAGCCGGTCGAACACCGCGGGGTCCATCAGAATCCACACGGTGTCGACGGCCTCCTCCGCGGTGCCGTCCGCGCGCAGGGATGCCTTGCGGGACAACTGGTCGACGATCCAGGCGGCGGTGGTGCCGCGTTGCGCGGCCAGTTCCGCGGCCAGCTCGGCAAGTTCGGAGTCGGCGCCCGCGGCCTCGAACGCGGCCAGCACCAGGCCGGCCGACCGCTGCTGGGCCGCGCCGACCACGTCCGCGACGACCGCAAGGAATCCGTCCGGACCTTCCGCCCGCACCGCCGCCTCGGCCCAGCTCCGGTCGAGCACCGGCACCGGCTCGTGGTCACCGGCGATGGCGACGTCGATCGCCGCCTTGAGCAATCGTCCTTTGGTGCCGAACAGCAGCTCCACGGTCGGCACCGACACCCCGGCCCGCGCGGCGATCGCCCGCATCGTCGCGCGGGCGAACCCGCGCTCGAGAAACTCCGCCGAGGCCGCCTCGAGCACCCGTCGCCGGGTCAGCCGGGCCTGTTCCTCCCGCCGGCTCGACCGGTAGCCACGCCGCTCCACATCGCCCAGAATTGACTATGGTGAGACCATAGTCAATGGGCGACCGGCGTCTTCTGCTCGGCCTCGCGGTACACCGGCGGGCGGGCGGAGCCGAGCAGGATCCGGGTCAGCCAGTCCGGCATGCGCGGCTCGATCCAGCGGACGACCGCGTACACCGCGCCGAGGGCCGCCAGCTCGGTGACCTTCTCGGCGACCGGGGTGCTGGCCAGCCAGTCCGACACCGGCTGCGGAAGGCCGAGTTTGGCCAGCCACAGCACGACCACGGCCCAGACGCCGGGGACCACGGTCCGAACGATCGAACGGGTGTAGTCGGACATCAGGGGACGCTGCCTTCCCGCTCGGGCTGTTGCGCGGCAATGCCGAACTGGCCGAGCACCCCGCTCAGCGCGTCAGCGACCTGGTCCGGGGTGATGCCCAACGCGCCGGCCGCGATGAGCCGCTCGGCGAGCGGGCCGGCCAGCACCGCGGCGAACTCGGCCGGGTCCGGCCCGGCGAGCCCGGCGAGGATGCCGCGCAGGGCGTTCGCGGCGCCGGCCCCCATCCCCGGCACCTCGCTGTGCGCGTCGATCAGCAGGTTGTGCACGGCGCGGTAGACCACGTCTTCGAGCTGCTTCTCGCTGTAGGGCATGTCGTCCTCCTCATCGCTCCCCGGCCCCGAGGTTTGCCCGTAGTCGGCTTTGAGCACGTCGTTGACGTCGCACCGGATGCCGCCACAGCTGATCTGACCGAGCCGCTGGAACAGGTGCGCGCGGCCCTCGCGCCGCCCGGCCGACCACGCCACGGTCTGCCAGCCCCAGCGGATCAGCCCAAGATCGAACAGGTGGCCCACCACCCGGAATCCGCCGTACCCGCCGACCCGGCCCACGCCCAGAACGTCGCAGGCTCCCCGGAAGTACTCGACCACCGTGCCCGGGCCGGCGTCATAGTCCACCGCGAAGTAGATGGCTCTCGGCTCGATCCCCACCGCCCGCGCCTGGCTCAACGCCCAGTTCGCGTCATGCCGTCCCGCCGCCCGGCCCTGGCTCACCCGGCTGGTCGACACGTGCTGGTACACCAGCGCGATCCCCAATCCACGGGCGCGCATGTCGGCCACCTCAGCCGCGGTCAGCGGCCGCACCCGGGACGACCCCTCCTTGCGCAGATACCGGATCACCCCGGCAAAACCCATCCGCCGCACGTTCTCCGCACCCGGATAACCCGCGGAATAGTCCAGAATCTGAGCCATTCGATCAGCCCCCCAGCCCGCCGCCCCCCGACGCCGAAGCCGTCACCCCAGTCACGGCTGGACGCAAATTCTAATACCCCGATCCGCCCGCCGGCACCGGCTTTTCGGGCAGATTTCAAGGATCCGGGACCCGACCAAGGTGCGGGATTGCTCAGCTGACGGCGGCGCCGAACCACGTGGGCAGTCGGTCGAACAGATCCTGCTGGTCGTCACCGACCCAGGCCACGTGGCCGTCGGGCCGCAGCAGTACGGCGGGCACCTGCAGCTCCTCGCTGACGTCGACGACGTGATCGACCCGATCCGCCCATCCCCCAACGGAAAGCCGGCCGGTCTGGTCGAGCAACAGGCCACGGCCGCCGTGCATCAGCTCGTAGAGGCGCCCCCGCTTCAATCCCACGTCCCGCATCCGCCGGCCGAGCAGCTCATGCCCCTCGCCGAAGTCGTAGCGAACCGCGATCGCGGTGATCTTCTCGGTCAGGTAACGGTTCACCTCCTCGAAAACCATCAGCTCGGACACCAGCCGGCGCACCGCCCGCGGGCCCGGCTCGGGTGAGATCAGCACCATCTGCGCGCGGGTGTTGTTCAGCACCTCGGCGGCCACCGGGTGCCGTTCGGTGTGGTAGCTGTCCAGCAGCCCGGCCGGCGCCCAGCCGTTGATCTCGGCGGCCAGCTTCCAGCCGAGGTTGAACGCGTCCTGGATGCCGAGGTTGAGCCCTTGCCCACCGACCGGCGGGTGGATGTGGGCCGCGTCCCCGGCCAGCAGCACCCGCCCGACCCGGTAGCGCTCAGCCAGCCGGGTGGCGTCGCCGAACCGGGACAACCAGCGCGGCGAATGCACGCCGAAGTCGGTGCCGGCGAACACCCGCAACTGCCGCTTGACCTCCGCGAGCGTGGGCGCGACCGCGCGATCCTCGGTCACCCCCTCGGCCGGCACGACGACGCGATACACCCCGTCCCCGAGCGGCCCGAGGCCGAACCGCAGCTGCGTCTTGCGGACCTCGGCCACCACCGCCGCCACCTCCTCCGGCGGCACGCCCACCTCCATCTCGCCGAGCAACGTCTCGACCCTCGAGGGCTCACCAGGAAAGCCCACGCCCAGCAACTTGCGCACCGTGCTCCGCCCCCCGTCGCAGCCGACCAGGTATCGCGCCCGCAACCGCGCGCCATCAGCCAACTCGACGCTCACCCCCTGATCGTCCTGACTCAGCCCCACCAGCTCGCACCCACGCCGGATCTCGGCCCCCACCTCGATCGCATACTCCTCCAACAGGCGATCGGTGGTGGTCTGCGGAATCCCGAGCACGTAGCCGTGCGCGGTGTCCAACCGCTCCGGCGACGACTTCGGGATGGCCGCGAAGAAACCGCCGACCGGATACTTCTGCCCGTGCGCCAGGAACCGCTCCAGCAGGCCGCGCTGATCCATCACCTCGATACTGCGCACGTGCAGCCCCAACGCGCGGACATACCTGGTCGGCTCCGCCTCCCTCTCCACCACCAGCACCCGCACCCCGTGCAACCGCAATTCCCCGGCCAGCATCAACCCGGTCGGTCCGCCCCCGGCAACGATCACGTCAAACATGAGCCCCCGATTCACCTCAGTTCGCATTCTCCGGCCAGCAACTCCACCCGATCCGGCGCCGTACCCGCCCGATTTCCGCAGCTCCTGACCCCGGCCGGCCATTCTGCGCCACCCCCCGGGCCTTGCCGCAAGCCCCCCGGTGCGCTATATGTTGAAAGTGGCAGGGAGTAGAGATTTCCCCTGCCTTTTTGTGTCCCGCGTGGACGATCAAGCTCAGCTGCCCCGACGTGACCCGCCAGGTCGGCTAGCGGCTGGCCTCGTCCATCTCACTACGCTCCGCGAGCAGCACGCTCAACTGGTTCACAGCCGCGGCATGTCCGGTGCCAGCAGCGCGGCGATACCAGGCCTCCGCCTCCTCCTTGTCGCCCCGCCGGGCCAGCAGCACGCCCAGGTTGTACATGGCGGCGGCATGACCGGCATCAGCGGCGCGGCGATACCAGGTTTTCGCGTCCTCGTCGTCGCCCCGCCGAGCCAACAGCACGCCCAGGTTGTACATGGCATCCGCATCACCCGCATCGGCCGCCCGGCGATACCAGGACTCCGCCTCCACGTCATCACCGCGCCGAGCCAACAGCACACCCAAATTGCTCATGGCGTCCGCATCACCCGCATCAGCAGCGCGGCGCCACAGCGACTCCGCCTCCACGGCGTCACCCCGCCGAGCCAACAGCACGCCCAGGTTGTACATGGCGTCCGCATCGCCAGCATCAGCCGCGCGGCGATACCAGGACTCCGCCTCCACGTCATCACCGCGCCGCGCCAACAGCACACCCAAATTGCTCATGGCGCCGGCATTGCCGATCTCGGCGGCTCGCCGCCAGGACCGCTCGGCCACCTGATGGAGACGGTAGGTGACTTCCGCCTGATAACCGACGGCGTTCAACTCGTCCGCCGTTGCGTGATCAATAACGAGTTCCCAGGTATCGAGCGGGACGGTCGGGTCGGAAACCATGAGTTGATCGAGGGCGTAGTCGTAGACGGAGTAGTTGTCGCTCTCGTCGAGTTCGAGCAGTGCGACCGTCGGGTTGATCTCGCGAGTCGCCCACCGCAGCGCATCCGCGTAGTTGTCACTGTTGCCAAGGTCGGCGCGCTGCCGCGCGGTCAGGCGCGCTCCAGCCAATGCCGGCAACAGTTCGGCCGGCACACCCCGAATGATCCCGGCTCGCCTCCAGTCGACGGCACCCAGGAGCAGCGCGTACCCCAACGGGTTGTAATGAGCACCGAGGGTTATTTGATCGGCGACATGCTGCGTGGCACCTACGTACTCACCGATCCCGATGTTGATGATGCGCTCACGAACCTGCGGATCAGGAATGGCCCGCAAGATGTCGTCGTCCGCCGGCCGGTCCCGATCTCGATCGAGAGTGACCTTGCAGAACGCGATCAGCAGATCCCATTCCGGAGGGCGAAGTTGGTCGGTAGGCCGAAACCGATCCCACTCGCGAGCGCGGATGGTGGCCACGATGCAGTTCTGTGCGGCCAGACGGGTAATCAGGCCCGGAGTCAGCGCGTTGCCGGCCAGGAAACGGTCCAGATCGTCAAGCCAGATCACGTGATCCCGGAGCACCATGTCAGCCTTGTCCAGCTCAGCAAGACTTGTCGGCGAATCGGGAATCAGGACCGGCCGCTCCGGAAACAGGTCCTTGACCACCTCGACGGCCAACCTGGTCTTACCGACCATGGAAGATCCGACAATCAGTACCGGCCGTTGCGCCCGCAGATGGTCGGCGACCTCACGTTCCTTGGATCGCCGTGGAATGTAGGGCACATCGACCACCGCGGCATGCACCCGCAACGCCTGGAGGTCGATATCGGCGACTACCGGAAGCTTGTCCCCTATACGCGCATCGGTTCCAAGAAAACTACGCCGGATGGTGCTCTTGGCGTCCAGCCGCTGATCTTGCCAGCGTATCCAGATTGATCCCGCCCCAGCGGCAAGGGCGGTGAGCGCGGTCGCGGTCGCGAGCGCCCATTCTCCCGCGTTGGGCCACTTGAGCGCGGCCGCGACGCCCACCGCGGGGATCAGCAGTACCAGGAGACCAAGCGTCGTGACCCGTTGGCCGCGAGGTCGAAGCCTCGTCTTCTTCGTCATGGCTCCCTCGCACCCGGACTGCCGCCACGGACGTACATCGTCACAGACGAGTGCGCCACAAACAACGGTCAGTATCGCCCTGCCTTCGAAAGATCACACGGACCGGACGGGGCCCGCCTAATTGGCGACCCGCCAAGGCAACGACGCACAACCATCACTTTGCCGCCATTCGCGGCGATCGGGCACACGCGGATTGGGACAGATCCTTGACACGACACACCAATTGATCACGTTCATGTGCCACGAGCCGCAGCGTTGCCCGCGTGAACATGGCGCAGATCATTGCAACCGATCAGACCCCTGCGCCGGCCAATTTGGAACGCTATCCGAAGACCATCGCTTCCCGTGCCCTAGCCCTTGAGTAGGTACCGAGCCATTACCAGCCGCTGGATCTGGTTGGTTCCCTCGTAAATTTGGGTGATCTCTCGTCGAGGTCAGCCCCACTCCAGGCCAACCCGCCGTGCGTGCCATCTGACCAGCCCGAACAGCTCTCGCCAGTTCTCCCGGATTCTCCCCACTACCCGACCTGCGACGGCCTGGAGGCGGCCTGATCTTGGTCGGGTGATCACCACATACCGCACCCTGACGCGCGGCGCCGTCCGAACGAGAACGATCGGCACGAACAACCCGGTCAGCTGGTAGCGCGGCCAGAGAGCGAGCTGGTTGGGGCTGACGGCGCGGCGCATGCTGGGCTCCCTTTAGGTCGGGTCCTGCTCGGGTGCGTCCCTTCGCACTGGCCGGCAGTTAGCGCCGGGTCGTCGGTGTCAAGGGTGGCGCAGCCATCGGCGAAGCCGACGCGACGTAGGAGCGCCCTTGATGCCGGCGGCCTGGCGTTAAACGATCAGTGCCTGCGAGGGGCCGCCCATAGATGAGGCGCGCGGACTGCTCGTTGATCCTGCCGGTCGCGCTCCTGATCCAGGTGGCCGCCGATGACGGTTCGCGGACGTGCCCTGCCGCGCTGAGCTGCGCCGCGCGGCCCGGCCGGCGTGAGCGAAGCGGCAGCCGGCCGTGTGCCGCGACGGATGCCGGCGCAGCGACCAGCGCAACGGGCACACCCGAGCGGGCCGCCACCGGCGGCCCGCCTTGATCCCATAGAGGCAAATTCAGCAGGAACCACGAGGAACCACGCGAGGAACCACAAGGAAACAAAAATGCGCCACCGACCTGCGTTACTAGCGGGGCAGCGACTTACCCGGCAAGACCTGTATTACCTACCGTAACGGCACTGACACTGAATGCGCTTGAAACGGGTGGCCACTCGCCTGCGACATGAACGTCATGACACTCCTAGACGAGATCATCGAGAGTGCTAGTGGAGACGACGTCCCGGTATCTAGCCTTCTGAGGAAGGTCAAGGTCCTGGCGTCGCGAATCGGCACAGGAGACCTCGCGAAGTGGGTAGAGCACGAACTTGTTGGTTACTCTAATTCTGACGAGCTTCCATCCTACAGGGGGCCGTTCGAAGCTGAAGTGCTTGGCCATTTTTCTGGGCCAATGGGAAGCGGGCTTAATAACGCTCCGATTCCGCCTAGTGCGTTTCCGGAAAATCTACGTGAAGGCTACCTATTCAAGGTTGCGTTTCCGCAGCCGATCGCCGAACTCCAGGAGCTAGGAAAAGCAAAGAGTGCGGACAACCTTGGTTCACCCTGGCCCGCCGATGCCATAAGTATGACCAACTACATGTTGCAACAAGGCAGAATAAAACTGTACCCATACATGGGCCTTATGCAAGCAACCCGTCGCGTTAGCCCTCAGCAGCTCAGTGCCATCATTGATACAGTGCGCTCGCGCGTACTCGACCTGGCGCTAACGTTAGAGGGGGTTTCTCCTGGCGTAGGAGAGCGTGGTACATCCAAAATCGATACGGCAACTGCTCAAACAATCATCAATAACATATACGGCGGATCAAACAATGTCGCGATCCAGAGCTCGGACTTTCACCAGGAGATCGCAGCTCCTCCTCGCGGGGACGAGGCGGCGCTAATCTCTTCACTAGCCTCGATCGGAATTAGCGAATCACAAATAGGCGAGCTACGCGATGCGCTACGTGCGGATCGCGAAGAAGCCGGCGGGCAGGCCCCCGATACGCCCGGGCCGCGAGTGAATGCCTGGTTGGGCAAGCTAACTTTAGGGGCGGCCAATGCAAGCGGAAAGATAGCCACATCGGCAATTGGCGGCGTGGTCGGCGGACTCATTAAGAGCTATTTCGGTATCGCATAGGACGATCTCGCCGCTCCTGATTCACGAAACATTCTTGCGCACGCAGGATCTCAGGTTTGGCTCTAGGCTAGGCCCACGCCGTCGTGAGCACGCGTTCGGACATCGTCGGCAAAAGCATCAAGAACCCTGACGGCATAGGCTGCGTCCATTGCTTCCTCTACCTCTGCACGGCTCATCCATCGAACCTCGGCTGATTCGCTCGTGATTACCGCATTTAGATGATCGGCACTACAACGGAAGACAAGCGCGACGATTCCGCGGTTCATGTTCTTGTAGACGCCGGTGAGGCGATCGACTGTGACGGTAACGCCGGTTTCTTCAAGGACTTCGCGACGGACACCTTCGTCGAAGGTTTCGTTGAGTTCGAGGACTCCGCCGGGTGGTTCCCATTTGTTGTTGTCGCGGCGGCGGATGACGAGCACGCGGTCTTGGGCGTCGATGATGATTCCGGCGACGCTGACTGAGTGTTTCGGGGTGTCGGTCATGCCGAACTTTCCTTATCCGACCGGGCGTGCCATACTGTCACTTGTCTAGTCGTCTACAGGAGTCCGTCATGGTTGACCTCGGTGTCATCGATAGGACTGACGACCGCCCACCCTACCGGCAGATCGCTACGCAGCTGCGTCGGCTGATCTCGACGGGCAAGCTCACGCCGGGTGCGAAGCTGCCGTCGGAGAGCGAGCTGATCGAGCACTATGGCGTGGCTCGGATGACCGTGCGGCAGGCGTTGCAGGAGTTACGTGGTGAGGGCCTGGTGGTCGCCGAGCACGGCAAGGGTGTGTTCGTGCGATCGGCTCCCCCGGTGCGGCGGTTGGCGTCCAACCGGTTCGCGCGAGCGCATCGCAAGGAGGGCAAGGCGGCGTTCCTAGTAGAGGCTGAGGCCACCGGCCGCAAGGCGACCGTGGATCAGATCTCGGTGACTACGGAGCCGGCCCCGGCCGATATCGCCGACCGGCTGCACCTGGCGGAAGGCGCGCGGGTGGTCATGCGGTCGCGGCGGTACCTGGCCGATGGGGTGCCGGTGGAGATCGCCACGTCCTACGTCCCGGAGTCGATCGCGGCGGGGACGGCGATCACCAGCACCGACACCGGGCCAGGCGGTATCTATGCGCGGATCGAGGAGCAGGGGCACGAGCTGGGGCGCTTCACCGAGGAGGTCACGGCGCGGATGCCGACTCCGGAGGAGCGCAAGGTGCTCCAGATCGGGGCGGGAGTGCCGGTGATGACCCTGGTCCGGACTGCGTTCGACGTGGATGACCTGCCGGTTGAGGTGTGCGACACAGTCAAGGTCTCACACGCTTACGTGCTGGAGTACGACGTCCCGGCTCGCTGAGCGTTCCCGAAAGCGAAGGATCATGTTTCCCGATTGAACTCCTCTAGACGACTATGTACCTTGGAACTTGTCTAGAGGACCGACCGAGGTCGGTGGCTGAGAGAGGACACAGCAGATGGCTATCCCAGGTGGTTACCGGTTCAAGATCCCGTTCGATGACGTGTTCCCGCAGGGGTGCTACGTGATGAGTGTCGAGCGGGCCAAGGACTACAACAACGGCAAGCCGAAGGACGCGGTGGATGCGGTCTCGGGGTTGCCGGTGTGGGCGGTGCAGGTGACTGATCCGTCGGCGAAGGGGAAGAACACCGGTCAGGTGGTCAAGATCGCGGCGACGTACCAGCCGGAGCCGTTGCCGGCGATTCCGGGGACGCCGTTTCGGCCGGCGGCCTTCGAGGACATGAGTGCGGTGCCGTATGTGCGGGACGGGTGGGTGTCCTACACGTTGTGGGCCAAGGCGATGCGCTCGGCGCTGCCGGTTGAGCAGGGTAAGCCGGCGGCGAAGTCGGCTGCGGCCTGAGCGGGGTGGGGTCGTGAGGTTGCGGGACTCGGGCGTGGGTCGTGGGCTGATCGACCCCACTCCGCGCCGTGGTGGTGAGCGGCGATGACCGGTAAGCAGCACCAGCCGTTGATGCCAGCGGCCTGGCAGCAGGCCAACACCAGCCGCACGTTGATCGAGGCTCATGACGCGCTGGTGCGGCTGCGGCCGGCGAGCAACGCCGAACAGTCGGTGTGCTGGCCTACTACCAGCGCAGCGCTGCGGTGTACGACCGGATCGCCGAGGTGGACCGGGGTCACCACCATGAGGCGCTCTATTGGGCCGGGCGGGAGCGCCGTAAAGCCAACGCGATCCGCAACGGGAGCCCCGATAACGTCGGGAGCGAGACCGTCTAGTCCGCATCGGACAGTCACACCAAAGTCCAGAGGAGACAGACCACGGGCTGCTTGGTCACGTGGTGAGAACACCTGTGCCTATTGGCAGGTAAGGAAAGCAAAGGCGCAGAAGCGGGGTTGGTTGGCGCCGGTCCGCTTCTGCGCTGTCCGCCCAACGGAAGGCAGACAAGTGGAAAGGCTAGACCGTGCGGAGGGAGTCCCGCTAGCCGGGGTTGCCCGTCCGCGATGTGCGAAGTGTCGTCGGTTCGCCCGACTGCTGCCCGGCGAGACCGAGTGCGCCCGGTGCTCCGGGGCGTTGGCGCTGGAGTTCACGCCCGGCGGGGGTGAGCGGCGATGAGCGGGCGGGAGTCGCGCTGGGTGGATCCGGCGCCGTTGGAGGTGTCGCGGCCGCAGTTGCCGTGGTGGACGTTGCTGCCCTTCTGGGTCAAGGTGGTCCTGGCGCCGGTTGCGGCGGTGATCCTGTTGTCCTGGCTGGCGTATCAGGCCGGCCGGGTCGTCTACCGGTATCCGCTGACGATCGGCGTGATCGTGGCGGTCGGCTGGTTGTGGTCGCTGCTGGGTGAGTGGCCGTTGACCGTGCTCGGCGGTGTGCTGATCGTGGGCCTGGCGGTGTGGTGGTGGCGCTGGCGGGCCTCGTTCGCCCGGTTCGTGCTGCCGCGTCCGCGTACGGAGTTTCGCCGGTTCGTCATCTACGCGTGCCAGTGGCGCACGGTCATGCGGCTGTCGGAGCTGGCCAAGGACAAGCGGGGCCAGGAGCACCGGCCCAGGCTGCGGCGGGTGCGCGCCGAAGGCTGGCGCGACCTGGTCCGGGTGCGCATGATCAAAGGCCAAGCACCCGAACAGTGGGAGTTGCACGCCTCCGGCCTGGCGCACTCCTTCCACGCGAACTCCTGCCGGGTTCGCGTGGTCAAGCCGGGTGTCGTGGAGTTGGACTTCATCCACTCCGACCCGCTGGCCCGACCCATCCCGGTCCCGGCCTTGGGTGAGGATCCGGCCGGCGTGGATCTGCGACGGGTGGTGATCGGCCGCACCGAGACCGGCAAACCGCTACGGCTACGTCTGCTCGGCACGCATGTCCTGACCGTGGGCGTGTCCGGGGCGGGTAAGGGGTCGTTGCTGTGGGCGGTGGCCTGGGCGCTGGCCCCGGCGATCCGGGCCGGGCTGGTCAAGCTGATCGGGATCGACCCGAAGGGCGGCATGGAGCTGGGCGCGGCACCGGAGGTGTTCGACCGGGTCGTCTTTGACAACGGCGCCAAGGCCGTGTCTCAGCTGGAGTGGTTGGCCCAGGAAGTGAAACGGCGCGCGGAGTCCTACCGGGGCCGGCGCCGGGTCTGGACACCGGAGACCGGGGATCCGTTTCTCCTGTTGGTGATCGACGAGCTGGCCGACCTGATCGCCTACCAACCGGATAAGACCCTGCGCGAGCGGGCAACCCGGGCGATCCAGACGGTCACCTCGCAGGGCCGGGCGCCCGGGGTGTGCGTGCTGGGGCTGTTGCAGGACCCGCGCAAGGAGATCATCAGCTTCCGGCACCTGTTCTCCACCCGCGTCGCGATGCGCCTGGACGAGGCGGCGCAGGTGGACATGGTGCTCGGCGACGGCGTGCGCCAACGCGGCGCCAACGCGCACGAGATCAGCGAGAACACCCCGGGTGTCGCGTGGGTCAAGGAAGACGGCCGGCGCGAACCCGTGCGAGCCCGGGCGTTCCATGTCACCGATGACGACCTGGCCCAGCTCGGCGCCTACCTGATCGGGCGGGTGACCCTACCGGCCCGGGCGGCTGAGGTTGTGGCGTTCCCAGTGGCGGGTGGGGACTCGGACGGGGGTGCGGCGGCATGAGCCGGCAGGAGGCCTTCATGCGGTTGCTGGGTGCGATCCGGGATCACCTGGCCGTGGCCGAGCCAGGCGGGGAGATCTTCTCAGTCCAGGCGGCGATCAACAGTCTGGACGGTGAGGTGGTGACCGTGCAGCTGTGGAGCCAGGAGCTGCCGGCGCTGGCTGCGGCGTTGCTGGGCTGGGCCGACACCCTCACCGCAGTCAGCGTGATCCTCTGGCGGGTGCCCGACGGTTTGGCGGTGCACCTGGATGTGGTCGGGCGGATGGTCGACGAGGCGGTGCGGGTCTTCGGCGGGGTGCCCTATGAGGCCGAGGTGTTCGGCGCCGACCTGCACCCGGGACAGCGGCGCGAGATCCCGCTCGGGGTGCTGCGGGGGTGGGCGGAATGAGCGCCATTCCGACCCTGCCGGCCGATGTGGCCGGGCAGACCCGCGCGGAACGGATGCGTCAACCCCTCGCGTTGGACGTGATCACCGCAACCGCCGAACAACACGGCGTGTGCGTGCGGCCGTTCACCATGGAGGTCGCCGACCGCGACACCGGCGAACTGAACTACGTCGGCGTCCCGTGCGGCTCCACGGTGGAATCGCAGTGCGGGCCGTGTGCGCGCAAGGCCCGGGCGCTGCGGATGGCCTAGTGCCGGGAGGGCTGGCACCTGACCGCAGAGCCGGACTTCACCCCCGAACCACCCACCGGAGATCAGACGGCGCTGCTGGAGTTCCGGGCCGATCTCGTTGCGGCCTACCGACAGGCGGTCGACGAGGAACGGGCCGGGGACGCTGACGAGCTGCGCGAGGAGATCCACTCCGCTGATGAGGAACTACGCACGCTCGGCATGCGCGGCCGGCTACCCAACCCGGACGGGCCCGGTGAGCGGGTGCCGAACCGGTCGACCCGGCGGCGACAGGACGCACCCAACCTGCCCCGCCGCAAGGTCGAGAACCGCACCCTCGGACGGGAGTTCGCCGGGCGATTCCGCCCGTCCATGTTCATCACCCTGACCTGCGACAGCTACGGCCGCGTGCGCGATGACGGCACCCCGGTCGACCCGGCCAGCTATGACTACCGCCGGGCGGCCCGGAACGCGGTGCACTTCGCGAGCCTGGTGGATCGGTGGTGGCAGAACCTACGCCGCTGCGTGGGCTGGGACGTGCAGTACTTCGCCACCGTCGAGCCACAGAAGCGGGTGGCGCCGCACCTGCACGCCGCCCTGCGCGGGTCGATCCCGCACGAGATTCTGCGGCAGGTCACCGCGGCGATCTACCTGCAGGTGTGGTGGCCCAACCACGACGAACTGGTCTACGGCAACGGCCCGATGCCGGTGTGGGACGGCGAGCAGTTCCTCGACCCCGACACCCGAGCGCCGCTCACCCAGTGGGCCGACGCGGTCGACCACGTCGAGCAGCCGGCGCACCTGGCAACCTTCGGCGCTCAAGTGCACTCCAAAGGCATCCTCGGCGGCACCGAAGCGGCCGGCCGACACATCGGCTACCTGACCAAATACCTCACCAAGACCGTCGGCGAAGTCGTCGCGGCCGACACCGACCGGCAACGGGCCCACCACGACCGGCTCCACGAAGAGCTGTCCGTCACGCCGTGCTCGACGCGGTGCGCGATATGGCTGCTCTACGGGATCCAACCGGTCGGTGCCTCCCGCAAGACCACACCCGGGCACTGCAAAAGCCGCGCCCACCGGCGCACCACCCTCGGCCTACCCGGGCGGCGAGTGCTGGTCTCGCGCAAGTGGTCCGGCAAGACCCTGGCCGACCACCGGGCGGACCGGAAGGCCTTCGTGATGCAGGCGTTGGCGGCGTTGGGGATCCAGAAGCCCGAGCCGGATCGGGCCCGGCTGGCCTGGTTCAAGGTCGAACCGGGCGACCCGAACGTGCCACCCCGGGCCTACCTGCTCATGCACGCAATCGCCGAGCGAATCCGATGGCGCGCCGAATACAACGCGGCACTGCTGGCCGCGCAACCGCCCGATGTTTCAGCAACTCCACAACACGCGGCCTGACCTGGGGGACGACATGGAGACAAACAGCTCGATTGATCGCCTGTGGACTGTCGAAGACGTGTCTGCCTACCTCGGGGTGCCGGTCAAGACCCTCTACCAGTGGAAGTGGCGGGGTGAGGGGCCGCCGGTTCGGAAAATCGGCCGGCACCTGCGGTACGACCCGGCGACCGTGCGGGCCTGGGCCACCGAAGCGGCGTAGGGGGCGACCGATGGCGCATATCCAGGATCGCTGGTACCGGCCAAAACGGGACCCGGACACCGACAGACCGATGGTCAACGCGCGTGGCAAGCCGGTGTTGGAGCGGACCGAGCTGTACGGGACGGGGCACCGGTACAAGGTCCGCTACATCGACCCGGACGGACGGGAAAAGTCCAAGACCTTCCCGGACCGGCAGAAGAAGCAGGCCGAAGACTTCCTGATCAGTGTCGAGAACGACAAGCGCGAAGGGCGCTACATCGATCCGCGTGCCGCGCGAGTGAAGTTCCGGACCCAGGCGGACAACTGGATCAAGGGACAGTCCGACGATCCGGCTAGCCGGGAGGTGCTGCGTAGCCGGCTGCGGAGCAAGATCCTTCCGCACCTTGGGGATCTGCCGATCGGGAAGATCACTCCGAGCACGATCCGGGACTGGCTGGGGGAAATCGAGGACCAGGCCGACAACTACAAGGTGGTCTTGTTCAGCGTCGTGACCGGGGTCATGGACTCGGCGATCGACGACAAGCTGATCCGGGACAACCCGTGCAAGGCGAAGACCATCCGGCGACCGACCAGCCCGGCCGTGGAAGTCAAGGACATCTGGCCGGAAGCGCGGGTCAAGGCGATCCGCGACGGCATGGCTGAACGCTGGCGGATCGCGATTCCCATTGGTGCCGGGCTCGGGCTGCGGCAGGGGGAGATCTTCGGCCTGTCTCCGGAAGACATCGACGAGAGCGCGCTTCTCCTGCACGTGCGCCGGCAGCTGCGCACGGTGGAGCGGACGCTGGTGTTCGCGCTGCCCAAGGGAAACAAGACGCGGACGGTGCCGCTCTCCCCCGGCGTGCTCGCCGAGATCAAAGATCACCTGGAGGCCTACCCGCCGTGCTCGGTCACCCTGCCATGGCGGAAGCCGGCCGGGGATCCGGTCACCGTGCGACTCGTCGCGACTGGTGTGGACGGGCGGCTCTACTCCGGTGATCTGTTCACCAAGACGGTCTGGGAGCGTGCGTTCCGGACGGCCGGGATCGAGCGCACCAAGCAGATCGACGGGATGCACGCGCTGCGGCACTTCTACGCGTCGACGTTGCTCGCCCAGGGCGTGTCGATCAAGGAGCTGGCGACCTACCTCGGCCACTCGGACCCGGGGTTCACGTTGCGGGTCTACACGCACCTGGTCCCGTCGAGCCATCAGCGGGCCCGGGTGGCGGTTGACACGGTCTTCGGGCGGCCTGGCTCCGGTGACGGCCTGGAGACGGCCTGATCATGGAAATTGCCGTCGATCGGAGCCAGTCCAAGATCGTCGATCTAGCCCTTGAGCAGGTGCCGCGCCATCACCAGGCGCTGGATCTGGTTGGTGCCCTCGTAGATTTGGGTGATCTTGGCGTCGCGCATCATGCGTTCGACGGGGAAGTCGGTGGTGTAGCCGGCGCCGCCGAAGAGTTGGACGGCGTCGGTGGTGACGGACATGGCGGTGTCGGAGGCCATTGTTTTGGCTGCGCTGGACAGGAACGTGGCGTTGGGGGCGTGGCGTTCCACGGCGGAGGCGGCGGCGTAGACGAGGTGGCGGGAGGACTCGATGCGCATGGCCATGTCGGCGAGCATGAACTGGATGCCCTGGAAATCCGCGATGGGGCGGGCGAACTGGCGGCGTTCCTTCACGTAGGCGACCGCGGCGTCCAGGGCGCCTTGAGCGATGCCGAGGGCCTGGGCGCCGATGGTGTGGCGGGTGTGGTCGAGGGTGGTGAAGGCGAGACGCAGGCCGTGGCCGGGTTGGCCGATGATGCGGTCGGCCGGGATGGTGCAGTTCTCGAAGTAGATCTCCCGGGTGGGGGAGCCTTTGATGCCGAGTTTGCGTTCCTTGGGGCCGACCAAGAAACCCGGGTCGTCGGCGCGGACCATGAACGCGGAGATGCCGTCGGCGGGCTTGGCCGCGGTGAGGTCGCTGACGGCCATCACGGTGTACCAGGTGGACTCGCCGGCGTTGGTGATCCAGCACTTGGTGCCGTTGAGCACCCAGTGGTCCCCGTCGAGCACCGCCCGGGTGCGCATCGACGCCGGGTCCGAGCCGGCCTCCCGTTCGGACAGCGCGTAGGAGGCCAGCTCGCCGGTGGCGATGCCGGGCAGCACCTCCTTCTTGAGGGCTTCCGAACCGCCCAGGATCAGGTTCATGGTGCCGAGTTTGTTGGCCGCGGGGATCAGCGACGAGGACGCACAGACCCGGGCCACCTCCTCGACCACGATGTTGGCCGCGACCGCGTCGGCGCCCTGGCCGTCGTACTCCTCGGCGATGTGCGGGGCGTTGAACCCGGATCGAGACAGCGCCGCGTGCGCCTCGGCCGGCCACCGCGCCGCTTCGTCCACATCGGCCGCGTACGGCGCGATCTCCTTCTCCGCCAGGGCACGCACCGCCGCACGAAGCTCCTCGTGCTCCTCGCCGAGCTGGTACAACCCGTATCCCGCGTCCATGGCTCCATGTTAGGAGTCGTTCACTAGGGCGTCCCAGTGAGCTCCAGCACCTCACCCGTTCAGGCTCGAGCGCAACGCCGCGTCCTTGTCCAGCACGAGTTGCTCCAGGTTCGACTGGAACTCCGCCATCCGGACCCGCAGGGCCTCGGACGAGGCGGCCAGCACCCGCACGGCCAGCAGTCCGGCGTTGCGCGCGCCGCCCACCGAGACGGTGGCCACCGGGACCCCGGCCGGCATCTGCACGATCGACAACAGCGAGTCCAGACCGTCCAGATGCGCCAGCGGCACCGGGACCCCGATCACCGGCAGCACGGTCGCCGCCGCCACCATGCCGGGCAGGTGCGCGGCCCCGCCGGCCCCCGCGATGATCACCCGCAGGCCCCGGCCGGCCGCCGTCCTTGCATAGGACAGCATCCGCTCCGGGGTGCGGTGCGCGGACACCACGCTCACCTCGTACGGCACGCCGAACTCGGCCAGCGCCTCGGTCGCGGCGCGCATCACCGGCCAGTCCGAGTCGCTGCCCATGATCACGCCGACCTCAGTGGATGTCATAGCCGTCCAGCCATTCGCCGTGGGAGAGCCAGTGCGCGGCCAGCCGGGCGCGGTCGCGCAGACCGTCCGGCCGCTCGCCGAGCAGGGTCACGTGGCCGATCTTGCGCCCGGGCAGCTCGCGCTTGCCGTACAGGTGCACCCGCGCGTCCGGGAACCGGGCCAGCACGTGGTGCAGCCGCTCGTCGACGCTCCGCGCGGGCGCGGCCGGGGCACCGAGCACGTTGGCCATCACGACCGCGGGAGCCAGGACGTCGGTCGCCCCGAGCGGGTAGTCCAGCACCGCGCGCAAGTGCTGTTCGAACTGGGAAGTCCGGGCCCCCTCGATGGTCCAGTGCCCGGAGTTGTGCGGGCGCATGGCCAGCTCGTTGACCAGCAGGCCGGCCTCGGTGTCGAACAGCTCGACGGCGAGCACGCCGACCACGTCCAGCGCGGCGGCCACCCCGAGCGCCAGCTCCTGCGCCTGCGCCGCGACCTCGGCGGAAAGGCCGGGCGCCGGGGCCAGCACCTCGACGCAGATTCCGTCCGCCTGCACGGTCTGCACCGGCGGCCAGCACGCGCCCTGGCCGAACGGCGACCGGGCGACTAGTGCGGCCAGCTCACGGCGCATCGCCACCCGCCGCTCCACCAGCAGCGGCGTGCCGGCGTCGAGCAACCCGGCCACCCGTTCCGCGGCCTCCTCCGGGTCGGCAAGCAACCACACGCCCCGGCCGTCGTAGCCGCCGCGCGCGGCCTTGAGCACGCACGGCCAGCCGTGCTCGTCACCGAACTTCACCGCATCGGCCACGGCGGTCACCGCCGCGAACTCGGGCACCGGCACGCCCAACCCGGCCAGCCGGGTGCGCATCACCAGCTTGTCCTGGGCGTGCACCAGGGCGTCGGGGCCGGGGTGCACGGTCACGCCCTCGGCCACCAGGGCGCGCAGGTGCCCGGTCGGCACGTGCTCGTGGTCGAAGGTCAGCACGTCGCAGTGCGCGGCGAAGGCGCGCAGCGCGGCCAGGTCGGTGTGTGGGCCGATCCGTACGTCCGGGCTGACCAGCGCGGCCGGGTCGTCCGGCGCGGCGGCCAGCACGGCGAGCGACTGGCCGAGCGCGACAGCGGCCTGGTGGGTCATCCGGGCCAGCTGCCCGCCGCCGACCATGCCCACCACGGGGAAACCGGTCCGAGAGTCCACGATCAGCGCAGCCTAGCGAGCCGAACCAGGACGAACGCGGCCGCCGGCAGGACGCGAGGCTTGGTCACGCACACAGATAATCACGGGCCGAACTCCACCCGTTGTAGTGGCCTTGTTCACGAGATCGGCCGCCATGCGACGGACCGTGAGCGGGCTCAGTAGACTATGGTTCTATGGCCTTGATCGAGACCGCCTTGACCCGTGTGCCGGAGCCGCTGCGCTCGGTGCTGATCAAGCATCGGGAAATGCTGAAGTTCCTGGTGGTCGGCGGTTTCTGCTTCCTGGTCACGCTGCTGGTCAACTACGCGCTGAAGTTCACGATCCTGACCGAGAAGCCGGTGACCGCACTGGCCGTCGCGGTCCTGGTCGCGACGATCGTGTCCTACATCCTCAACCGGGAGTGGTCGTTCCGGACCAGGGGCGGCCGCGAGCGACACCACGAGGCCGCCCTGTTCTTCCTGATCAGCGGCATCGGGCTGGGCCTGAACTCGCTGCCGTTGTGGGTGTCCCGGTACGTGCTGCACCTGCAGCAGCCCAACGTGAGCCTGCTGGTGCAGGAGATCGCCGACTTCGCCTCCGGCATCATCCTTGGCACGCTGCTGGCCATGGCGTTCCGGCTGTGGGCGTTCAAGAAGTGGGTGTTCCCGCAGGCCAACGCCCGGCAGCGGGTGGTGCGCGAGATCCGCTGGCCGCGCCGCACCGACCGCGCCGCCTGACCTTTCCGCCTCTCCGGAATTTAACTGCTGTTGGTGCGTTCCAGCCGGTGGTGCGGTTGGCGGGTTGATTGTGGCTGGGTTGCGTCACGGTGCCCCTGAGGTTGCGTTGGTTGGCGGAACTTGTCCCGATGATCCACTGTGGTGGCTACCGGGGGCCGCGCTCGGCGGGCCAGCGGACACCGCGGACGTCGGCGACCCGGGGCACCGGCAGGAACAGGGTGAACGTCGGCGGCCGGGCCGTGGACAGCTCCAGCCGGCCGCCGTCGGAGTCGATCAGGGCACGGGCCAGGGCGAGGCCGAGACCGGTCGAACCGCTGCCGGACACGCCGCGCTCGAAGATGTGCGCGGCCAGCTCGTCCGGAACTCCGGTGCCGGCGTCGGCGACCTCGATCAGCACGGTCTCGCCGCCCGGCATCGACTCGCCGCCGCGGGCGGTCAGGTTGACCGTGCCGGCGCCGTGCCGAAGGGCGTTGTCCAGCAGCACGCCGACCACCTCGTGCAGCCGGGCCGGCGACACCTTGGCCAGCAGTCCGGCCGGTACGCGCAGCCGCAGCGAGCGCCCGGCGGCCCGCAGCGGCGGACGCCACTCCTCGGCGATCACCGCCAGCTCCCGGCTCAGGTCCACCGGCCCGGCTCCGGCCGCCCTGGCCTCCCGGGTGGCAGCCAGCATGTCGTCCAGCACGTCGGCCAGCCGCTCGGCCTGCTCGAGCGCCGCGCGCGCCTCGCCGACGGTCTCCCCGTCGCCCAACGAGACCAGGGCCTCCAGACGCAGTTGCAGCGCGGTCAGCCGGCTGCGCAGCTGGTGGGACACGTCGCCGACCAGCTCCCGCTCCCGCTGCACCAGCTGGGCCAACGCGAGCGCCGAGTTGTCCAGCGCCTCGGCGACCATGTCCAGCTCGCGCACGCCGTAGCGGCCGCGGTCCAGCCGGAAGTCGCCCGCGCCCAGCCGGGACGCCCGTTCTGCGACGTGGCGCAGCGGCCGGGCCAGCCGCCGTGCGGTGAGCACGGCGACCATCGCGCCGATTCCGACGGTGGCGATCACCACCAGCGACACCAGCGCGGTCACCTGGGCCTGCCGGGTGTGCATCGGCCCGGCGTCGACCGACAGCCGCACCCGCCCCTGCTGCACCATCGGCACCTCCTCACTGACCGTGGAGCCGGTCAGCTCGGGCCCGAGGGTGCGGTCCGGTGCGCCGGGCAGCTCGACGACCAGCCGACCGCCGGGCGGCACCGCCAGCTCCAGCCGGCGCAGGTCGATCTGGTGGCGGTTGGCGATCTCGTCGTCCAGGATGGCCGCGATCTGCTGCGCGCGCGTGGCGAGATCCTCCCTGGTCAGGCTCTCCACCACCTGCGATGCGGTGTAGCCGAGCGGGATGCCCAGCGCGCACGCGGTGATCGCGACGGCCAGCAGCATGGCCAGCAGGATTCGGCGGCGCACGGCGTCAGTCGGCGTTGAACCGGAAGCCGACGCCCCGGACGGTGGCGATCCGCTGCTCGCTGGAGCGGGCACCGTCCTCGCCGAGCTTGCGGCGCAGCCAGGACATGTGCATGTCGAGTGTCTTGCTGGTCTTCAGTTCCGGCCCGTTCCACACCTCGGTGAGGATCTCGTCCCGGGTGACCACCTGACCCGCCCGCTGGATGAGCACGCGCAGCAGCTCGAACTCCTTGTTGGCCAGGGTCACCTCCTGGCCGTCCACGGTGACCATCCGGGCGGCCAGGTCCATCCGCACGCCGTTCACCTCGACGGTGCCCGGGGCCCGCCGGCGCAGCAGCGCCCGGATCCGGGCCAGCAGCTCGGCCAGCCGGAACGGCTTGGCCACGTAGTCGTCCGCGCCCGCGTCCAGCCCGACCACGAAGTCCACCTCGTCGGCGCGGGCGGTGAGCATGAGCACCGGGATGTTGCTGCCGGTCGCCCGCAGCCGCCGGCACACATCCAGTCCGTCGATCCCGGGCAACCCCAGATCCAGCACCAGCACGTCCACCGTGCCCGAGCCGGCCGCGATCAGCGCGCTCTGCCCGTCACCGACGACCCGAACGTCGTAGCCCTCGCGGTGCAGGGCGCGGGACAACGGATCGGCGATCGCCACGTCGTCCTCGGCCAGCAGCACCACGCTCACGTCGACAAGCGTAGGCGTGCGAGCATCCTCCGCGTGCCGTCCCGTGCAGACGACCTGACCTTCGCGCTCGAACTGGCCGACGCCGCCGACGCGATCACCCGGTCCCGGTTCCTGGCCCGCGATCTCGTCGTGGAGCGCAAACCCGACCGCAGCCCGGTCACCGACGCCGACACCGCGGTCGAGGACGCGGTGCGGGCACTGCTGGCGCAGCGCCGCCCGGGCGACGCGGTGCTCGGCGAGGAGCGCGGTGGGGCGGTGGCCGCGGCCGGCCGGGCCTGGGTGCTGGACCCGATCGACGGCACCAAGAACTTCCTCCGCGGGGTGCCGGCCTGGGCCACGCTGATCGCCCTGGTCATCGACGGCCACCCCGAGGTGGGTGTGGTCAGTGCCCCGGCGCTTGGCCGGCGCTGGTGGGCGGCGACCGGCCAGGGCGCGTGGACCGCGGACCGGGACCACCCGCGGCGCCGGATCACGGTGTCCCGCATTGGTGACCTGGCCGACGCCTACCTGTCCACCACCGACCTCGGCTCCTGGGTCCGGTACCACTCCCGGGAGTCCTACCTGCGGCTGGCCGACGCGTGCTGGGAGACCCGCGCGTTCGGTGACTTCTGGCAGCACTGCCTGGTGGCCGAGGGCGCGCTGGACCTGGCGGCGGAGTCGGTGGTGAACGCGTGGGACGTGGCCGCCGTCCAGGTCCTGGTGGAGCAGGCCGGCGGCACGTTCACCGACCTGACCGGGGCGGCCCGGTTCGACGGCGGCTCGGCCTTGTCCTCCAACGGCGCGCTGCACGCCGCCGCGCTGGAGCTGCTCAGGCGCTGACCGGCAGCACCCCGACCGCGCCGCGCACCACCTGGGCCCAGGTGAGCCGGCCGAACAGGTAGTGACAGGCGACCTGCTCGTTGGAGAACCGGGCCCAGTCGTACCGGTTGCCCTGCTCGCGCCAGTACACCTCCCAGCCGACCGTGCCGTCCTCGGCCGGCAGCTCGTCGCGCACCAGGCACCAGGCGTTGTCCGCCTCGGCGCCGATCGAGACGACCTCGGCCGGCACCCCGACCGCCGCGAGCCACTCGACGATCGACTCGGTATTCACTCCGCACCTCCGGTGATGTCGGCCAGGTAGCCGAGGGCGACCAGCTCCAGCGCCGAGTACGTGGTCCGGTACCGCTCGCCGCCGCCGGACTGGCCGAACCACGGCGCGGACACGGTGCGCCAGGCCGGCAGCGCCCGGGTCACCCGGTACCGGCGGTAGCCGGCCTCGAGCAGGTCGGGGGGCAGCGACCGGCGGGCGAACGGCGTCTCGGCGGCCGAGAACACCCGGCCGGCCGGGGTGCCGAACCGGTCGATCACGGTGCCCTCGGCGAGCGTCTCCGGATCGCCGGGCGCCGTTCCGCCCTCGGGGTAACGCTCGCCGGGCGGCCAGGCGAACTCCTTGCCCTCGCTGCTGATCCCCTGCGCGGTGACGCTGCCCAGCCGGACCAGGTAGCGCCGGTCCCACTCGCGTTCGTGCTGCCCGCCGAGCGGGTCGTAGCCGCCGGCCATGGCCTGGACCGTCGGGTGTGCGGCGGGCAGCCCGTCGGCCGGGTGCAGCGGCGGTACCCCGGCGCGCAGCTCCTCGAGCCGCTGCGTGCCGGCCACGGCGTGGTGCTCGGGATGGTCGCCCGGGGGGAACCGCAGGCCGGGCGCGTAGTCCAGCTCGGGGGCCGGCGGCGCGAGCTGGCGCTCCGGCTCGTCGGAGACCACCGGAATGTGGCCGATCGGGAACATGTGCACCCAGAACAGGGCGGCCGGTGTCTCGCGGCGCTCCTTGACCGGGGCGGTCGGCTGGGTGGGCGCGGCCGGTTGGGCGGCCGCCGGCGGGCCGGGCGGAACGGCGGCGGTGAACGCGCCACGGCCCCGGTCGGGCGGTGCCGGCGCGGTGCCGCCCGCGGGTGCCTGGCGATCCGGACCCTGGACCGGACCGCCGGCAACGGGCGGGCCGGCGCCGGGACCGGCCACCGGCCCGGGAGCCGCGGGCGCGGCCGGAATGCCGCCCGGCGCGCCGCCGCCCACCGGAGCGCCGGGAACCGGGCCGGCGGGTGGCGCCCCGGTTGGCACCGGGCCACCGGCTGCCGGCGCGGCCGGGGTCTGGGCCGGGGCGATGGCGGCCTCGGCCGGCGCTCCGGCGAGCCCGGCCTGCACGGTCTGCCCGGGGCCGAGCGGGATCCCGGCCGGTGGCGTGGGCGCGTCCGGCAGCACGAGGTCGGGCTGGATCCGCACCGGTCCGGTGAGCTCCGGGTTGCCGGGCCCGGTGACGTCGGAAGGCAGGCCCCGGTCCAGCACACCCGCCCCGGGCACCGGATCCGGACCGGCGTGGCCCACCCCGGGGACGACCTCCGCCACCCCCCGACCCGGCGGCACCACACCGGAAGCCACATCCTGCACCGGCGACGCCACACCCGAAACCACATCCTGCACCGGCGCCACCACACCCGAAACCACGTCGCGCACTGGGTGCGCGAGGCCCGGTGCCACGGTGTCCACCACGGCGGGCACGGCGCCGTCCACCCCGCCGTGCCCCGGGTGCGCCACCACCGTCGAAACCGGTTCCACCACGGCCCGGACCGGCTCGGCAACCACGGTCGCCACCGGATCCACCACCGCCGCAATCGGGTTCGCGCCGTGTCCCCGGTCCGGCCCTGGCCCGCCCGGGTTGGCGTCCACCAGGTCGCGCACGCCGGACATGTCCACCCCGCTGGCCGGCTGGACCGCGGTGACCAGGTTGTTGGTGATGTTGGCGACGTTCGCCGCCGTGCCGCGCACGCTGGTGTCCAGGCCGAGCAGCGCGGTCGGGTGGCCGGCGCCGGCCGCCTGCTGCGCCGCGTCGGTGTTCCGGGCCAGGTCGACCAGGTTGCGCACGATCTCCACCTTGGCCGCGCCCACCTGGTCGGCCGCGTGCTCCAGCCGGTCGGCCGCGGCGTTGCAGCCCCGGGCGGCGCCGGTCAGATGCCCGTTGTCCGGGTGCACGAACGTCGACCAGTGCGTCCGCGCGGCGTCCGCGGCCGGTCCCTGCACCGTGCCGAGCGCGGAGCGGGCCGCGTGGTCGGCGTCCCGGGACAGGTTGGTCAGCTTGCCGCCGGCGTCCCGCCAGGCCGCCGCGGACGCGCGCATCCGGTCCTCGTCCGCCTCCGGCCACTCCACCCCGGCCCGCGCGGCGACGTCGGCGAGCTCCGGCGGCAGCTGGATTCCCATGCCTACCCCCTACCCGTCCGCGGCCTCGATCTGGACCGCACCGGCGGCGTCCTGCCGCTGGTAGGCGGCCGCGCTGTCGGCGAATCGCGTGCCCACCGAGCCGAGTCGGTCCGGCAGCGCGCCCAGCCCGCCGAGCGTGGCGTCCGCCGGTCCGGTGTGCGTGGCGGCGAAGCTCTGCCCGACCCGGTCGGCGCCCCAGCACGCGCCGAGCCCGGCCAGCGTCTCGGTCAGCTCCCGGTGCACGGTCCCGGCCCGGGCGGCCAGGTCGGGGAACTCGGTGGCCTGGCGGGCCAGCGTGCCCGCATCGGCGGTGAAGCCGTCGCTCATCCCGGCATCCCTCCGCGCTGCATCCAGGTCCGGTCTTCGAAGCTCTCGTCCGGGGCCGGCGGCGGCGCCAGCTCGGCCGGGGTGAGGTCGGCGGTGCCGCGCAGCAGGGCGGCCGGGTCGGCGCCGGCCGGCAGCAGCGGTGCGACCAGATCGGCGCTGGACCGGTGGACCAGTTCGGCGGCGGCCGCGGCGGTGCGCACGATCAGCTCGGCCAGCTGGTGCGGCTGGTACCGGCGGTAGGCGGACTCGTCGATGGTGAGCCCGGCAAGTGTGCCGCCCGGCCCGGCGGTCGCGGTCACCAGACCGTCCGCGCTGGTCGCCGAGCCGCTGACCGCGGCAAGCGCGCGGTGCACACCGGCAAGCTGCTCACGACTTCGCCGGTAGCCGGCGATCAGCTCATCGACCTGGGCTTGGTGGTCAACGGTCACGGCCACCTCCGCGTGCTCACAAGCGCCGGCAGCGGTTGGACGGCCGGTTCCGGCCCCCGGTTCCCACCCGCTCGGGTGATGTTAGGCGGACGCCCGCAGCCCCGCACGAATCGCCGCGTGCACCGCCCTGGCCAGTGCCGCGCCGACCGGGGAGCGCGGGCCGCCGAACGGCTCGGCCGGCCCGGCCGGCGGGCACAGCAGCACGGTCGCGTCGGTGGCCGTGCCCGTTCCCGCGATGCCGGCCTCGACCAGCGCCTGGGCCTTGGCCTCGGCCACCGTGGCGACCGCGTTCACCAGCGCCGCCTCGGCCAGCCGCACCGGCAGCCAGCACACCGCGTTGATCGTGCCAACCCGGCTCGGACATTCGACCGGGTCGCCGGCGGCGGCCCAGGTCGGGTGCCCGCCGATGCCCGTGGTCACCCAGGCCTGCACGCCGGAGTCGGTCTCGTGCACCACGTCCCGCACGTCCACCGCGGTCAGCAGGCCCACCCCGGCACCGGTCAGCCCGGCCGCTCCGGCCAGGCCGGCCAGGTGCACGTCGGGATCGAGCCGCCGGTAGCCGGCCGGCACGGTCGCGTTGACCACCCAGCTCCGCTCGCCAAGACCGCCGCCGAGCGGAGCCGACGAGATCGCCAGCCACGGCCGGGCACAGCGCCACACCAGCATCGGGCCGGGCGCAAGCTCCGCGGCCGGCGGCCTCACCGGATCTCCCGGCGGACCAGGGCCCGCCGGGTCCCGCGCCGCTGCACCATCCGGAACCCGGCGGCCAGGAACAGCGACAGCGTGCCGTGATACAGGTCGGCGGACGGCCGGCGCTCGCCCGCGGTGTCCACCGGATATCCCTCGACGAGCCGGGCGCCGCGAGCCGCCGCGAAGGCCACCGCCTCGTCCAGCAACAGCGCGGCGGTGCCGGACCGGCGCGCGGTGCGATGCACGAAGAAGCAGGTCACCGACCACACCCCGGTCAGGTCCTCGGCCGGGTCCACCGGTTTCGCCACCGGCGACCGGGCGAGTCTGCGGTAGACCGCGCGTGGCGCGACGGCCACCCAGCCGACCGCGGCGTCGCCGTCCATCGCCAGCAGTCCGACCGGCTCGTCCGCACCGGCCAGCGCGTGCAGCGCGGCCCGGTTCGGCTCGTGCAGCCCGGCCCGGAACTGCGGACCGGGCAACCGGAAGAACATGCACCAGCAGCCGCCGTCGGCGCCGTTGCGCCCGAACAGCGACTCCAGCGCCGGCCAGGTGCGCTCGGACAGCTCCACCACCCGCATCGGCTCAGCCCCGCAGCGCCCGGACCACGCGGGACGGGCTCGGCCGGCCGAGCCGCTGCGCCATCCACGCGCTGGTGTCGGCCAGCCGGTCCAGGTCGACGCCGGTGTGCACGCCGAGACCGTCCAGCAGCCACACCAGGTCCTCGGTGGCCAGGTTGCCGGTGGCCGACTCGGCGTACGGGCAGCCGCCGAGGCCGCCGGCCGAGGAGTCCACGGTGGTCACTCCCTGCCGCAGCGCCGCCAGCGTGTTGGCCAGCGCCTGGCCGTAGGTGTCGTGGAAGTGCACGGCCAGTGCGTCGATGTCGGTGCCGGCGGACCGGAACGCGCCGAGCAGCGCCTCGACCTGGCCGGCGGTGGCCACCCCGATGGTGTCGCCGAGGGAGAGCTGCGCGCAGCCCATGCCGAGCAGCCTGGTGCCGACCGCGACCACCTGCGCCGGGTCGACCGGGCCCTCCCACGGGTCGCCGAAGCACATCGACACGTAACCGCGCACGTCAAGGCCCTCGGCCCGGGCCCGGCTCACCACCGGGTCGAACATCGCGAACTGCTCGTCGAGCGTGCGGTTGAGGTTGCGGCCGGCGAACGTCTCGGTGGCGCTTGCGAAGATCGCGATGTGCCGCACCCCGGCGGCCAGCGCCCGGTCCAGCCCGCGCTCGTTGGGTACCAGGACCGGATAGCGCACGCCGGGCCGGCGGTCCAGCCCGGCGAGCAACTGCTCGGCGTCGGCGAGTTGCGGCACCCATTTCGGGTGCACGAAGCTGGTCGCCTCCAGCACGGTCAGACCACTGCCGGCCAGCCGGTCGAGGAACTCCAGCTTCACCTCGACCGGAACCGTGTTCGGCTCGTTCTGCAGGCCGTCGCGCGGCCCGACCTCCCAGATCGTGACCCGCTCAGGCAGGTTCGGCGCCGGGCTGCGCACCGGCAGGCCGAGCGCCCTGGCCGGCACCTACCGGCCGCGCGGGTCCGGCGGCGGGCCCTGCTGGGTGTAGGGCGCCGTCGCGCCGGACGCGCGGTAGTCGTCCAGCGGGTTGTCGTTGACCTCGCGGTAGATGTGCGAGTGCACCTTCTCCACGTTCGGGATGTCGTCGAACTCCAGCGGTTCCTGGGACGACGACTCGACGATCAGCGTGCCGCAGCCGACGATCCGGTCGATCAGGCCGTGCTCGAACCGCACGCTGCTGATCCGGGACATGGGGATGTCGATGCCGGTCCGCTTGATCACGCCCTCCCGGGCCATCACCCGGTCGGTGGTCACGATGAAGTGGGTGGTGCGCCAGCGCAGGAGCGGCGCCAGGAACAGCCAGGCGATCAGCGCAAGGCCGATGACCCCGATGGCGATCGACGAGACCGTGTTCCACGGACCGGAGGCGTCCTGGGCGAGGATGTAGAGCCAGATGCCCACACCCAGGATGACGATCAGGGCGAGGTACGGCAGCAGCAGCATCTTCCAGTGCGGATGCTTGTGGATGACGACCTGTTCGCCTTGGCTGAGCAGGTCCTCGGGGTAGGCCACGGTGTTCCTCCCGAACGTCACGACACCGTTCGTTGTCGCGGTAACCGTACCTGTCCGGGCGGGCCCGGGTGGGGTAACGGTCAGGGGGTTGCCCGGAGGTGCACCACATCGCCCGCGGACAGCGTCCGCCGGGTCCCGCCGTCGGTGTCGACCACCAGCTCACCACCGGCGTCGACGCCGGTCGCGGTGCCGGTCAGCTCCCCGTCCGGCAGCTCGACCCGCACCCGCCGGCCCAGCGTCCGGCAGGCCCGCCGGTACTCGTCGAGCAGTCCGGCGGCGGCCAGGTCGCCGTCCGCCGCCCGCCAGCGGGTCTCGTACTCCGCGAACGCTGCCAGCAGCGCGCCGGCCACCGCGGTGCGGTCCAGCCGGCCGGCTCCGGACTGTTCGAGCGAGGTCGCCGGGAGCCCGCCCGGACCGGGCGGAACCTCGGCCGGCAGCGCGGCCACGTTCAGGCCGATGCCGACCACCACGCCGCCGGGCACCGCCTCGGACAGCACGCCGGCGCACTTGCCGGCGCCGGCCAGCAGGTCGTTGGGCCACTTCAGCTCCGCGGCCACCCCGGCACCGGCGGCCGTGCGGACCAGCGCCAGCCCGGCGACCACGGCAAGGCCGCCCAGCCGCGCGGCCGGCACCGGGTCCGGACGCAGCAGCACCGACAGGTAGACGCCGGCCGGCGGGGACACCCACTCCCGGCCCCGGCGGCCGCGCCCCGCGGTCTGCCGTTCGGCGATCAGCACGGTCCGGTCCGCGGCGCCCGCCACCGCCGCCGCGGCCAGGTCGGCGTTGGTCGAACCGGTGCTCGGCACCACGTCCAGGGCGGCGTACGGCCCGGACGGCGCCACCAGCGATGCGCGCAGCGCGGTCGCGTCCACAACGGACACCGTATCGGGACCCCAGAGAGACGGTGAACACTCCTCCAGCGGCGCTGCGGCCACCCGCGATTAGGCTCCCCTTCCATGAGTAGTGCGACCCAGCCGGTGGGCCAGGTTCCCGATGCGGTCCCGGACATCCACACCACGGCCGGCAAGCTGGCCGACCTCTACCTGCGCAACGACGAGGCGGTGCACGCCGGGTCGGCGCGGGCGGTGGAGCGGCAGCACGCCAGGGGGAAGAAGACCGCTCGGGAGCGGATCGACATGCTGCTCGATCCCGGCTCGTTCGTCGAGCTCGACGAGCTGGCCCGGCACCGCTCGACGAACTTCGGCCAGGAGCAGAACCGCCCCTACGGCGACGGCGTGGTGACCGGCTACGGCACCATCGACGGCCGGCCGGTGTGCGTGTTCAGCCAGGACGTGACGGTCTTCGGCGGCAGCCTCGGTGAGGTGTACGGCGAGAAGATCGTCAAGGTGATGGACCTGGCGATCAAGACCGGCCGCCCGATCGTCGGGATCAACGAGGGCGGCGGCGCGCGGATCCAGGAGGGGGTGGTCTCGCTCGGCCTCTACGGGGAGATCTTCTTCCGTAACACCAGGGCCTCCGGGGTGATCCCGCAGATCTCGCTGATCATGGGGGCGAACGCGGGCGGGCACGTGTACTCGCCGGCGATCACCGACTTCGTGGTGATGGTCGACCAGACCTCGCACATGTTCATCACCGGCCCGGACGTGATCAAGACGGTGACCGGCGAGGACGTCGGGTTCGAGGAGCTGGGCGGGGCCCGCACGCACAACACCAAGTCCGGCAACGCGCACTACCTGGCCGCCGACGAGGAGGACGCGATCTCCTATGTCAAGGAGCTGCTGTCCTTCCTGCCGTCCAACAACATGTCCGACCCGCCGGTGTTCGAGGGGTTCACCGACAACGGCTCGGTCGCCGACTCGATCATCGACACCGACCGGGAGCTGGACACGCTGATCCCCGACTCGCCGAACCAGCCGTACGACATGCACGAGGTGATCACCCGGGTGATCGACGACGGCGAGTTCCTCGAGGTGCACCCGCTGTTCGCGCCGAACATCCTGGTCGGGTTCGGCCGGGTGGAGGGCCACAGCGTCGGGATCGTGGCCAACCAGCCAACCCAGTTCGCCGGCTGCCTGGACATCAACGCCGCCGAGAAGGCCGCCCGGTTCGTGCGCACCTGCGACGCGTTCAACGTCCCGGTGCTGACCTTCGTGGACGTGCCGGGCTTCCTGCCGGGCACCGACCAGGAGTGGAACGGCATCATCCGGCGCGGCGCCAAGCTGATCTACGCCTACGCCGAGGCCACCGTCCCCAAGGTCACCGTGATCACCCGCAAGGCCTACGGCGGCGCCTACGACGTGATGGGCTCCAAGCACCTCGGCGCGGACATGAACGTGGCGTGGCCGACCGCGCAGATCGCCGTGATGGGTGCGCAGGGCGCGGCCAACATCGTGCACCGCAAGCGGCTGGCCAAGGCGGCGGAGAACGGCGAGGACGTCGACGCGCTGCGGGCGCAGCTGCAGATGGAGTACGAGGACACGCTGTGCAACCCGTACATGGCGGCCGAGCGCGGCTACGTCGACTCGGTGATCCCGCCCTCCTACACCCGCGCCTACGTGGCCCGCGCACTGCGGCTGCTGCGGGACAAGCGGGAGACGCTGCCGCCGAAGAAGCACGGGAACATCCCGCTATGACCGTGAGCGCAGGCTCGGCCGCGGTGTCGGCTGGACCGAGGAGCAGCACAGCCGCGAGGAACGAGCGGCGAGCAGCGCACGAAGGAAGCCGACACCAGCAGCGGCCGACCCGGAGCGAACCATGAGCACAGATAAGCCGTACCTGCGGGTGGTGCGGGGTATGCCGGCCGACGACGAGTTGGCCGCGGTCGTCGCCGTGGTCGGTGCGCTGTCCTCGGCGGCACGCTCGGCCGAATCGTCGGCCGGCCGGCCGGTGTGGTCGGATCCGCGGACCATGGTTCGCCGTCCCATCGCACATGGGCCGGGAGCGTGGCGCGCGTCCGGTCTGCTGCCCTGACCGACCGCAAGGAGCATCCGTGAACCGCGGCGAGCGCAACCCGTGGCTGGCGTTCGCCGCGCTGTGCGTGTGCTTCTTCATGCTGATGCTCGACTCGACGATCGTGACGGTCGCGATCCCGTCGATGCTCACCGGGCTGTCCGCCAACCTCAACCAGATCATCTGGGTGAACAGCGTCTACCTGCTGGCCAACACGGTGCCGCTGCTGCTCACCGGCCGGCTCGGGGACCGGTTCGGCCCCAAGCGGGTGCTGCTGGCCGGGCTGGTGCTGTTCACCGCGGCCTCGCTGTGGTGCGGCCTGGCCCGCTCCCCCGGCGAGCTGATCGCGGCCCGGGCCGTGCAGGGGCTGGGTGCCGCTGCCATGGCGCCGCAGACCTTGGCGTTCATCAGCCGGCTGTTCCCGCCGGACCGGCGCCGGGCGCCGATCGCGGTCTGGGGCGCGGCGGCCGGCATCGCGATCATCACCGGGCCGGTGCTCGGCGGGTTACTGGTGCAGCACCTGGACTGGCGGTGGATCTTCCTGCTGAACGTGCCGGTCGGCCTGGTCAGCCTGGCGGTCGCCGTGGTGTTCCTGCCGGACTGGCTGCCGGGGTTGCGCAGCCGGTTCGACGTGCCGGGCGCGGTGCTCGGCTCGGCCGGGCTGTTCGCGGTGGTGTTCGGCGTGCAGAACGGCCAGCACTACCACTGGGGCCGGGTGGCCGGACCGGTCACCGTGCCGATGGTGATCGCGGTCGGCGTGGCGCTGCTGGTGGCGTTCGTGGTGTGGCAGCGCCGCACACCCGGCGAGCCGCTGCTGCCGCTGCGCATGTTCGCCGGACCGATCGGCAACGTGTTCGCCAACGCCAACCTGACCCACGCGGCGCTGGGCTTCGCCACCACCGGCATGTTCCTGCCGCTGGTGATCTACCTGCAGACCGTGCTCGGGCTGACCGCGCTGGAGTGCAGCCTGCTCACCCTGCCGATGGCGGTGGCCGCGGGGTTGGCCGCGGTGGCGGCCGGCCGGACCTGGACCCGGGTGCAGGCCCGGCACTTCGTGATGTTCGGCCTCGGCACGCTGGCCGCCGGCACGATCGGGCTGGCCTGGCAGGCGCAACCGGACACCGTGCCCGCGCTGCTTGTACCCGGTCTGGTGGTCGCCGGGCTGGGCATCGGCCTGGTGTACTCGCCGCTGACCAGCGCGGCCATGGCCTGGGTTCCAGGTGAGCTGGTCGGGGCGGCGTCCGGGGTGTTCAACACCGCCCGCCAGGTCGGCGGGGTGCTCGGCAGCGCGGCCAGTGGGGTGCTGCTGCAGGTGGGCATCGCGGTCGCGGTGCCGGACGCCGCGCGCGAGCACGCCGAGCGGCTGCCGTTCCAGTACCGCGACGAGTTCGTCGACGGGATCACCCGGGCGGCGAACACCGCCAGCCAGTTCTCCGGCACCGGCCCGCGGCTGCCGTCCGAACTGCCGCCTGCCGTGGTCGAACACGTCCGCACGGTCGCCACCGACGCCTTCCACCTCGGTTTCACCAACGCCGCCAAGGCGACCCTGGTGCTGCCGGTGGTGGTGCTGATCCTGGGCATGATCAGCGCCGCCGGGCTGCGCGAGCCCGCCCGGACCGGGACGCTGACCGCGCCCCGTTAGGCTCGCTCACCGTGCGTCTGGTGCTCGCCTCCGCCTCGCCCGCCCGGCTTTCCGTGCTCCGCGCGGCCGGGGTGGAGCCGGTCGTGCTGGTGTCCGGAGTGGACGAGGACGCGGTGGCCGCCGCGCTGACCGACCCCGGGCCGGAGGAGTTGGTGGCGGCGCTGGCGGAGGCCAAGGCGCGCGCCGTGCTGTCCCGGGTCGACCTGCCGGACGCGGTGGTGGTCGGCTGCGACTCGATGCTGCTGTTCGACGGCGCCGTGGTCGGCAAGCCGGGCACGGCCGAGGTCGCGCGCAAACGCTGGGCGGCGATGGCGGGCGGCACCGGGGTGCTGCTCACCGGGCACGCCGTACTGCGCCCGGACGGTTCCGCGGTGCGCGGGGCGAGCGGAACCGAACGCACCACCGTCCGGTTCGGACAGCCGACCGAGGCGGAGCTGGAGGCGTACCTGGCCAGTGGCGAGCCGCTGGCGGTGGCCGGCGGGTTCACCCTGGACCTGCTTGGCGGCTGGTTCGTCGACGGCGTGGACGGGGTCCCGTCCAGCGTGATCGGCATCAGCCTGCCGCTCACCCGGCGCCTGCTGGCCGAGGTCGGTGTGTCCGTGGTGGACCTGTGGGGACCGGCTACGGGCACTTCCCCAGCGCCGGCTGGTTGAGCTGCACGGCCGGATACCCCGGCAGCTTGTCCAGGCTCGGGTAGTTCCGCGTGGTGCACAGGGTGGCGTTGCCCTGCAGGTCGAACACCCGCACCCGGACCGGCTTGTCGGTGCACGGCTCGTCACCGCACACGTACTGGGCGGCCAGCACCTCCGGCGAGGAGTTGCCCGCCACTTCGGCCAGGGCCAGATACCCGGCGTCGGACACGAACAGCTGCCGGGACGCCCAGTTGCCGGACCGGCCGACGATCAGCTGGCCGAACACCCGGTCGTCCTTGTCCCGACCCCTGATCAGGCAGGCCGACCAGCCGCCGGACACGCACTGCAGTGAGTCCTGGGTCAGCAGCACGTCGTGGTCGGTGACCGTGGCCGGGATCACCTGGCCGTTCACCCCGCCGACGCGCAGCCGGCCGGACCGCGCGCCGTTGTCGGCCACCAGCTCGACGCTGGTGCCGCCGACCGTGGTGAAGGCCAGCACCTGGCACGGCTCGGCAAGGCAACCCCGCGCGTCGATCTCGTTGGGTGCGGCCTTTTCGCTGGTCGCGGCCCTGGCCGCGGCCTCGGCGGCCCGGTACCGGAGAACCCCCGCGGCGGCCACGGCACCGGCCGCGACCAGCATCGCCAACAGCACGGCCGCGATCAACGACCGCGGTACCCGACCGGCCATGTCACCGCCCTCCAGCGCGCGTGAGTTTGCTCTCGATACCGCTGCGGTCCCAGTCCGTAAACTCCCTCGGAGCGTGCCCGAGTCGGGAGCAAGGAGGAAGGCGTGCGCAAGGTACTCGTGGCGAACCGTGGGGAGATCGCCGTCCGGGTGATCCGCGCCTGCCGGGACGCCGGACTGGGCAGTGTAGTCGGGTACGCGGACCCGGACCGGGACGCGGTGTTCGCCCGGCTCGCCGACGAGGCGTTCGCGTTGGGCGGTGCGACCGCGGCCGAGACCTACCTGGCGATCGACAAGCTGATCGAGGTGGCGCGCCGGGCCGGGGCGGATGCGGTGCACCCGGGTTACGGGTTCCTGGCCGAGAACGCCGACTTCGCACAGGCCGTGATCGATGCCGGGTTGACCTGGATCGGACCGGATCCGCAGGCGATTCGGGACCTGGGCGACAAGGTGACCGCGCGGCACATCGCGACGCGGGCGGGGGCGCCGCTGGTGCCGGGCACGAAGGAGCCGGTGGCCGGCCCGGACGAGGTGGTGGCCTTCGCGTCCGAGCACGGTCTACCGGTGGCGATCAAGGCGGCGTTCGGTGGCGGTGGGCGCGGGTTGAAGGTGGCCCGCACGCTGGAGGAGATCCCGGAGCTGTTCGATTCGGCGGTGCGCGAGGCGGTGGCCGCGTTCGGCCGGGGCGAGTGCTTCGTGGAGCGGTATCTGGACAAGCCGCGGCATGTCGAGGCGCAGGTGCTTGCGGACAAGCACGGCAACGTGGTCGTGGTGGGCACCCGGGACTGCTCGCTGCAGCGCCGGCACCAGAAGCTGGTCGAGGAGGCGCCGGCGCCGTTCCTGACCTCGGAGCAGCGGGCGGCGATCCACTCGTCGGCCAAGGCGATCTGCCGGGAGGCCGGCTACTCCGGGGCCGGCACGGTGGAGTACCTGGTCGGCCAGGACGGCACGATCTCATTCCTTGAGGTCAACACCCGGCTGCAGGTCGAGCACCCGGTCTCCGAGGAGACCACCGGCGTCGATCTGGTGCGCGAGCAGTTCCGCATCGCCGCCGGCGAGAAGCTGCGCCTGGCCGAGGACCCCACCCCGCGCGGGCACTCGATCGAGTTCCGGATCAACGGTGAGGACGCCGGCCGCAACTTCCTGCCCGCGCCCGGCACCGTCACCCGGTTCGTCGCCCCGTCCGGCCCGGGCGTGCGGGTGGACGCCGGAGTCGAGTCCGGAGATGTGATCGGCGGGCAGTTCGACTCGCTGCTGGCCAAGGTGATCGTCACCGGCGAGACCCGCACCGAGGCGTTGGAGCGGTCCCGGCGGGCGCTGGACGAGATGATCGTCGAGGGCATGGCCACCGTGCTGCCGTTCCACCGCGCCATCGTTCGTGATCCCGCCTTCGTCGGCGACGAGCAGGGTTTCACGGTGCACACCCGATGGATCGAGACCGAGTTCGACAACACCATCGCGCCGTTCACCGACGCCGCCGAAGCTCCGGAGGCCGACCAGCGGCAGAGCATCGTCGTCGAGGTCGGCGGCCGGCGGCTGGAGGTGTCGCTGCCGGCCAACCTGGCCGCGGCCGGCGGTGCCGGCGGCGGTGAGCAGGCCGTGGCCAAGGCCGCGCCGCGCAAGCGCAGCGGCGGCAAGACCGCCGCGGCCTCCGGCGACGCGGTCACCGCGCCGATGCAGGGCACCATCGTCAAGATCGCCGTCGAGGACGGCCAGCAGGTCCAGGCCGGCGAACTGGTCGTGGTCCTCGAGGCCATGAAGATGGAGAACCCGGTCACCGCGCACAAGGCCGGCACCGTCACCGGCCTGGCGGTCGGTACCGGTGAGACGGTCACCCAGGGCAGCGTGCTCTGCGAGCTCAAGGACTGACCGAGTTGACCGGCTGAGACGCTTCTCAGATGGGACCTGCGACCCGTGCGGCGCACGTAGGATTCGACTGTGGAGAGCGACCCGTCGAACATCCGCATCGGCGACATCGAGCGCGAGGACGCCATTCGCAAGCTCGGTGAGCACATGAGCGATGGCCGGCTGGGCGTGGACGAGTACGGCGACCGCACGGCTCGGGTGGCGACCGCGAAGACCCGGGGTGAGCTGCTCGAACTGTTCGACGACCTGCCGGACCCGCGGCCGCACTTCGCCGCGGCGGTGGCGCCCCGGCGCGCTCCGGCGCCCGCCGGCCGGCCGGACAGCCGGGCGGTGGGCCAGCGGATCTGGGCCGCGATGGTGCCCCTGTCCGGGATCATCGCGCTGGTTCTGTTCCTGACCGTGTTCCGGTACTGGTACGTGTTCCTGATTCCGGCGGTGTTCGCGATCCTCGGCGGGGCCATCTTCGGCGAGGACTGGGCGCCCGACCGGCGCCGCCGGGGCCACGGCCGGCGCCGGCCGTGGGACTGACCGGCACGCCGAAAACTGTCGGTGCCCAGGGCTAACGTTGTTCCGTGGAACCGGTTGAGATCAATCTGGGGCTCTACTATCTGCGCGCGCTGCGGGCCGATGATCGCGTCGACGACCGTGCGGCGGTGGTGGAGGGCTTCGCCGATCCGGAGACCCGGCGGTGGGTGCCCGGCATCCAGATCGACGATCTTGCCGGCGCGGGTGTCTACATCGCGCGCCGGGCCAAGGAGTGGACGGCCGGCGAGCGGTGCTCGTGGGCGGTGGCCGATCCGACCACCGGCGAGTTGCTCGGTGAGGTCGGCCTGAAGGATCTCGACCTCGCCGCCGGCACGGCCGAGGCGTCCTGCTGGACCCATCCGGCCGGGCGGGGGCGCGGCACGGCGTCCCACGCACTGGGCGCCGCGTTGCGGTTCGGTTTCGGTGCACTCGGGCTGGAGCGCGTGCTGTACCGGCACTTCGAGTCCAACCTGGCCTCGGCGCGAGTGGCCGAGAAGTGCGGTTTTGAACGAACCGAGCAGGTCGAGCAAGCCGTCCGCGGGGACGGCGCCGAAGAGCGGATGGTGGTCCTGGTGGCCACCCGGTGTTGACCTACGGCTGACCGGAACCTGGACCGGAAACCGCACGTCCAGGAAATGTGGCCGAACGGTCGAATCCGAGCATCACAGACCGATACAGTGGACACACCACAGGTATCCACGAAACCGGATCGGAGGCCGGCGTGGTAGCAGACGGTAGCACCGGCAACCAGTTAGTGGTCGATCGCGCGGCCGTGCCCGCACTACGGGACGCCTTTGCCGATGCGCTCGCAAAGGTGAGCCGGCAGGTCGAACTGGCCAACGCCGACCTGCGTATCACACCGTGGGCCAATGATCCGGTCAGCGCCGATGCGACCGAGGCCTTCAACGCCCGTTCGGTGGGCTCCGGCGAGTCTGCGCTGCGCCAACTGGAGGCCTACCGGGGCCAGTTGGACAACGCCGTGGACGCGCTGGACCGCACCGCGGCCCAGTACCAACTGTCCGATGAGGACAGCAGCGTGACCGTGGGTAAGCAGGAGGAGGGGACGGGCGACTGATGGCCGAGCAGACCGCCGACGCCACCCGGTGGCAGGGCTTCACCCACCAGGAGCTGTACAAGCTGTTACACGAGGGCGCGGGTCCGGGCGCCTCGGCCGACGCCTCGCGCCGCTGGTCGGAGATCGCCGCCACGCTCACCGAGGTCGGCGAGGACCTGCAGTCCGCGATCGACCGGACCGGGGCCGGCTGGAACGGCCGGGCCGCCGGACAGGCCTATGACGCGCTCGCCGTGCTGGTCGACTGGGCACACCGCACCGCGGGCCAGGCCGGCGAGATGCGCGAGCTGGTCGATGTGCAGGCCGATGCGCTGGCCCGGGCCCGGGCCGACATGCCGGTGCCCGAGGACGTGCCGCCGACCGCGCCGGATCCGGCCACCGCGCCGGCCGTGCAGGTGATCGCCACGCAGACCGACCAGGAGCCGGTGGAGACCGCGGCGACGGCCGGGCAGCAGAAGGCGTTCGAGGTGATGACCAACTACCAGCGCAGCAGCCAGATCAACACGGACACGATGGCCGCGTTCAGCCCGCCGGCCGCGGTCGTGGTCGACACCGGCGAGCTGAACCGGCACCGCGGGTCGGGCGTCGTGCTCACCACCCCGGCCGCCGCGATCACCACCGGCCTCGCGCCCGGCGCGGGCGTCGGCCCGGCCGTGGTTCCGGCCGGCGCGGGCGGAAACCCGCACCGCGAGCCGCACTTCAACTGGGGCACGTCCGGCGCCGCCGCCGAAGCCACCCCGATGCGTCCCGGCCCGGGCACCTACACCGGCGCCGCCGGCCCCAACGCGCCGATGTTCGGACCCACCTTCGTCGGTGGTGGTGGCGGCCGGTTCAGCTCCGGCAGCGGCCGCACCGGTACCGGCACCAGCTACGGCACCGGCACCACCTACGGCACCGGCTCCGGCCACACGAACAGCTACGGCTCCGGCACCGGCTACGGTCCCGGCCCCGGCGGCGCCCACGGCCCGGGCTCCGGCCCCGGCGCCGTCCCCCCCGGCTCAGGCGCCGGCTCCGGCTCAGGCTCCGGCTCAGGCGCCCCCACCGGCCCACGCGCCGGCGCCCCCGTCCCCACCGCCGGCTCGAGCATCGGTGCCGGCTTCACCGGCCTGGGCGGCGGCATCACCGGGCCCGACATGCAGTCCGCCGCAGCAGGCCAAATGGCCGCGGCGGCTGGGACGCCGGCGGCGGCAACGCCAGGTGCCGCCGCCGGCCCCGGCCACCCCCAGGACAAGCCCATGCTCCGCCGCTTCGGCTCCGAGGTGATCGGCTCCGCCCCCTGGTTCGACGACACCCCCGACAACGAAGTCCGGGGCGCCACCCCCGGCCGCCGACACCGCACCACCGACGAGCGCGTCACCGAATCCGTCTCCATCGACGGCGAAGAACACAACCTCCCCCCCACCGTCATCGGCGACACCCCCCACTAACTCCCCCTTCCCCCGCCACACCTCACCCCCAGCCCCATCCCATAGCAAGCCGGCCACCCCACACCCGGACCGGCAACCCCACACGCAACCACCAACCCAACAACCGAACCACCGTCTCCAGCCACCGAGTTCCCAGTTTCGGGCACCCGAGAGGCCAGCCAAACTCGCACGCGAACCGCCGACCCCAGCACCCGAGTCGCCGACCCCAGCGCCCGAGCCACCAGCCGCAGCGCCCGAGTCACCGGCCGCAGCAGCCGAGCCCCGGCCGCACCAGCCGAACTCCCGACCAGAGAACCCGAGTCACCGGCCGCAGCAGCCGAGTCTCCGGCCGCAGCACCCGAACTCCCGACCAGAGAACCCGAGTCACCGACCCCAGTAGCCAGAGTTCTCGACTCCGGCATCCAAGTCACCGGCTCCAACACCCGACTCACAGCCAGCACCCGAACCGCCAACCCCAACACGCGAGCCGCCGGCCCAGCCGTGCGAGTCGCCGGTCAGGACACCCAAAACCACCAGCCCCCGCACCCGCGTTTCCGACTCCAGCGCCCCAACCACCGGCTCCAACACCCGAGCCGCCAACCCCAGTACGCGAGCCGCCGGCCCAACCGTGTCAGTCGCCGGCCAGAACACCCGAGCCGCCGGCCGCACCACGCGCGTTCTCGACTCCAGCAACCGAACCACCGGCTCCAACACCGAGTCACCGGCACGCAGATCCCGACTACCGTCCAGGGCGCCCAAACCGCCGGCTCCAGCACGCGAGTCACCGGCTCCAACACCCGAGCCGCCAACCCCAACACGCGAGCCGCCGGCCCAACCGTGCGAGTCGCCGGCCAGAACACCCGAACCACCAGCCCCCGCACCCGCGTTCCCGACCCCAACACCCGAACCACCGGCCCCAAGCACCCGTCCGGGACACCCGAATCGCCGGCTCCTGCATTCGAGTTGCCGGCTCGACCCAATCGAGATGCCGGGTCCCGACCGCGAACGGCCGGAATTCAGTCAGGAAACGGGTTCGAGGATGTTGGGGCGGGCCTCCGGGGCGGCGGATCGCCGGGCGTCGGCGGCCTGATCGTCGGGCTGGTTCTGGGAGTCCCGTTCCGCCTCGACCCGGGCCTGGTAGATCTTGAGTTCCCGTTCCCGGGTGGCCGAGTCCCAGCCGAGCACGTCACCCATCAACTCGGCCACCTCCTCGGCGGTTCCCACCCCGCGGTGCGGATACTCGATCGAGATCCGGGTCCGTCGCGCCAGCACGTCCTCCAGGTGCAGCGCGCCCTCGTGGCTGGCCGCGTACACCGCCTCGACCCGCAGGTAGTCCGGCGCACCACCGAGCGGGCGCAGCAGGTCCGGCTGGCCGGCGGCCGCCCCGAGCACCTCGTGCACCATCGACCCGTACCGGTTGAGCAGATGCCGGATCCGGTGCGGGTGCAGCCCGTACCGCGAGCCCAGCTGATCCGCCTGGTTCACCAGCGCGTGGTAGCCGTCCGCGCCGAGCAGCGGCACCTTGTCGGTGATCGACGGCTGCAGCCGTCCCGGCAGATCCACCGACGCCGCGTCGACCGCGTCCGCGGCCATCACCCGGTACGTCGTGTACTTCCCGCCGGCGATCGCCACCATGCCCGGCGCCACCCGGGCCACCGCGTGCTCGCGGGTCAGCTTGGACGTCTCCTCGCTCTCGCCGGCCAGCAGCGGCCGCAGCCCGGCGTACACACCCTCGATGTCCTCATGCGTCAGCGGCGAGGCAAGCACGGCGTTCACATGATCAAGGATGTAGTCGATGTCCTGCTTGGTGGCCGCGGGGTGGGCCAGATCGAGATTCCAGTCGGTGTCGGTCGTTCCGACGATCCAGTGGTTACCCCACGGGATGACGAACAGCACCGACTTCTCGGTACGCAGGATGATCCCGGTCTCCGATCCGGGTTCCGACACGATGCGGTTCCGCGGCACCACGATGTGCACGCCCTTGCTGGCCCGCACCCTGAACCGGCCGCGGCTACCGGCCAGCCGCTGCAGCTCGTCGGTCCACACCCCGGTCGCGTTGATCACGGCGTTCGCCCGGACCTCGGTCTCCCGGCCGTCCTCCACGTCCCGCACCCGGACCCCGGCCACCCGGTCGGCCTCCCGCACCATCCCGACCACCTGGGTCGATGTGCGCACCACAGCGCCGTAGTGGGCCGCACTGCGCGCGACGGTCATCGTGTGCCGGGCGTCGTCGGCCTGCGCGTCGTAGTACCGGATTCCGCCCACCAGCGAGTCGCGCCGCAGCGCCGGCACCATCCGCAGCGCACCCGCCTTGCTGAGGTGCTTCTGCCCGGGCACCGACCGCGCGCCGCCCATCCGGTCGTACAGAAACAGCCCGGCCGCGGTGTACGGGCGCTCCCACACCCGATGGCGCAGCGGGTACAGGAAGCTCACCGGCTTCACCAGGTGCGGCGCGATCCTGGTGAGCATCAGCTCCCGCTCCCGCAGCGCCTCCCGCACCAAGCCGAACTCGAGCTGCTCCAGATAACGCAGCCCGCCATGGAACAGCTTGCTGGACCGGCTGGACGTGCCCGACGCTAGATCGCGGGCCTCGACCAGCGCGACCCGCAGTCCTCTGGTCGCCGCGTCCAGTGCGGTGCCCGCGCCGACGACCCCACCGCCGATCACGACGATGTCGAACGCCTCCGTACCGAGGCGCTGCCACGCGTCTTCCCGTTCCGCCGGGCCCAGCCGGCCACCGCTAACGTCCACAGTGGCGCCGGCAGGCGGATCAGCCTTGCTGTTGACCACGATCGCCTCCCGTGTCCAGGCAACCCACGGTACCGCTTACCCAGGTGGAAAGGCGTCTCAACCATAGACAGGTTGACCATGGTCACGTAGCGTCCGAGATCGCTCAGGGTAGGCAAGGACGCCGGCCCAACAACCAAAGGCCGTCTCTGCCTGCCCGCCAACTAGCCGCGGGAGGCAGACCATGGATTTGAGCTTTGGCGAGATCTTCCTCTGGGAACTGTTGGGGACCGCTGCCCTGACACTGATGGGTTGCGGCGTCGTGGCGAATGTCGTGCTGAAAAAGACATTGGGCAGCGGCGGGGGCTGGCTGCTGATCAACTTCGGCTGGGGTTTCGCGGTCTTCATCGGAGCGAGCATCGCCGCCCCGAGCGGTGCCCACCTCAACCCGGCGGTGACGCTCGGTTTGGCGTCGGCGGACAAGCTCGAATGGGGTGACGTTCCGGCGTACCTGATCGGCCAGATGATCGGTGCCATTCTGGGCGCGGTGCTGTGCTGGGCGGCGTACAAGCTGCAGTTCGACACGCACGACGAGCCGGCGAACACCCGGGGGATCTTCGCCACCGGTCCGACCGTGCCGAACTACGCCTGGAACACGGTCACAGAGGTCATCGGCACGTTCGTCCTGGTGTTCTGGATCCTCCTCAGCCCGGGCGTGGCGCAGGGTACGGACGGCGGGCTGCCGCAGTTCGGCAATGCGGCACTGGGCTACGCGGCGGTAGCGTTCGTCGTGATCGGTATCGGCAACTCGCTCGGTGGGCCGACCGGTTACGCCATCAACCCGGCTCGTGACCTGGGTCCGCGGATCGCGTACGCCATCCTGCCGATCAGGAACAAGGGCGCCGCCGACTGGAACTACTCCTGGGTCCCGGTGGTCGGCCCGATCATCGGTGGCGTGCTCGCCGGACTGCTGTCCCAGATCCTTCCGTCCTGACCGAACCGGTAACAGAGAGGCACCTGCCAGATGACCAGCTATGTGGCAGCGATCGACCAGGGCACGACCTCGACCCGATGCATGATCTTCAGTCATGCCGGTGAAGTGGTCTCGATCGACCAGAAGGAGCACGAGCAGATCTTCCCCAAGGCGGGCTGGGTCGAGCACGATCCGGAGGAGGTGTGGGCCAACACCCGCGAGGTGACGGCCGCCGCACTGGCCAAGGCCGACCTGCACGTGGGGGACATCGCCGCGGTGGGCATCACCAACCAGCGCGAGACCGCCGTGGTGTGGGACAAGAACACCGGAAAGCCCGTCTACAACGCGGTCGTGTGGCAAGACACCAGAACCGACCGGATCTGCAACGAGCTCGGCGCGCTCGGCGGTGGCCAGGAGCGCTACCGGCCCAAGACCGGGTTGCCGATCGCGACGTACTTCTCCGGTCCCAAGATTCGTTGGATCCTGGACAACGTCGACGGCGCGCGGCAGCGGGCCGAGGCCGGCGACCTGCTGTTCGGCAACATGGACACCTGGGTGCTGTGGAACATGACCGGCGGGCCGGACGGTGGCGTGCACGTCACCGACCCGACCAACGCCTCCCGCACGCTGCTCATGGACCTGCACTCGCTGTCCTGGGACTCGGACATCGCCGACGAGGTCGGTGTCCCGCTGTCGATGCTGCCGGAGATCCGTTCCTCGTCGGAGGAGTACGGGCGGGTCCGGGAGCGCGGTGTGCTGAGCGGGGTGCCGGTCTCGGGCATCCTCGGTGACCAGCAGGCGGCCACGTTCGGCCAGGCGTGCCTGTCCCCCGGCGAGGCCAAGAACACCTATGGCACGGGCAACTTCGTGCTGCTCAACACCGGCACCGAGCAGGTGCTGAGCAAGAACGGGCTGCTCACCACGGTGTGCTACAAGCTCGGGCAGCAGGACACGGTGTATGCGCTGGAGGGCGCAATCGCCGTCACCGGCTCGCTGGTGCAGTGGATCCGGGACAACCTGAGCATGATCAGCTCCGCGCCGGAGATCGAGGAGCTGGCTCGGACCGTCGAGGACAACGGCGGGTGCTATGTGGTGCCGGCGTTCTCCGGCCTGTTCGCTCCGTACTGGCGATCCGATGCCCGCGGAGCGGTCGTCGGTCTGACCCGGTACGTCAACCGGGGCCACCTCGCCCGCGCGGTCCTGGAGGCCACTGCCTTCCAGACCCGCGAGGTGATCGATGCCATGAACGCGGACTCGGGTGTCGCGCTCACCTCCCTCAAGGTCGATGGCGGCATGGTCGGCAATGAGCTGCTCATGCAGTTCCAGGCGGACATCCTCAACGTTCCGGTGATCCGCCCGATGGTCGCCGAGACCACCGCTCTTGGTGCCGCCTACGCGGCCGGGCTCGCGGTCGGCTTCTGGGCCGGCGAGGACGACGTCCGGAACAACTGGGCCAAGGACAAGGAGTGGACGCCGCAGATGGCCGAGGCCGACCGGGAGAAGACCTTCCGGCTGTGGAAGAAAGCGGTTACCCGCACCTTCGACTGGGTCGAGCACGACGACTGACCCAACCGGTCGCCGAGATCGCGTGCCGGTGCCGCGGCGCCGGTACGCACTCGGCGGTCAGTCCAGGTCGTCGTGGCGCATGAGCTGACGACCTGCCTCGGTGATCGACCCGGACAGGGACGGATACACCGAGAACGTCAGCGCCAGGTCCTCCACGGTGAGCTGGTTCTGCACGGCCAGCGCGATCGGCAGGATCAGCTCGCTCGCCCGCGGTGCCACCACCACGCCGCCGATCACCACACCGGTCGCCGGGCGGCAGAACAGCTTCACGAAGCCGCGCCGCAGACCTTCCATCTTTGCCCGCGCGTTGGTGGCGAGCGGCAACATGATCGTCCTGGCCGGCACCTCACCGGAGTCGATGGCCAGTTGGCTGATCCCGACCGTGGCGATCTCGGGATGGGTGAACACGTTGGCCGCCACGGTCTTCAGCTTGATCGGCGCCACTCCCTCGCCGAGCGCGTGCCACATCGCTATCCGGCCCTGCATCGCGGCGACACTGGCGAGCATCAGCACACCGGTGCAGTCCCCGGCGGCATACACCCCCGGAGTGCTGGTCCGTGACACCCGGTCGACCGAGACGAACCCGCCCGGACCGGGCTCGACGCCGATCTTCTCCAAGCCGATGTCGACCGTGTTGGGTACCGAGCCGACGGTCATCAGCGCGTGGCTGGCCCGGACCTTCTCACCTCCCTTCAGCTCCACGATCACCTCGTCGCCGACGCGCTGCACGCGTTCGGCCCTGCTGTGCTTGAGCACGGTCGTCCCGCGCTCGGCGAACACGTCCTCGAGCACCGCCGCCGCGTCGGCGTCCTCGTGCGGCAGCACCCGGTCCCGGCTCGAGATCAGGGTGACCTTCACCCCCATCTCGGTGTACGCCGAGGCGAACTCCGCACCGGTGACGCCGGAGCCGACCACCACCAGGTGTTCGGGCAGCTCGGGCAGCTCGTAGATCTGGCGCCAGTCCAGGACCCGCTCGCCGTCCGGCTCGGCTCCGGGCAGCACCCGCGGCGTGGCACCGGTCGCGATCAGCACCACATCGGCGGGCAGCACCTCGGTCTCACCGTTCAGGCCGGTGGCCTGGACCCGGTGCGCGGCGAGCCCCGGATGCTCGTCGTGGAACCGGGCCGTGCCGTTGATCACCCGTACGCCCTCGCGCAGCACCCGGTTGCGCACGTCCGCGGACTGAGCCAGGGCAAGGCCCTTAACTCGACCGTGTACAACCGGCAGCTCGACGTCGATCGGCAGATCACGAGTGCGAATGCCCAGCTCGTCCGCGCGGTGCAGGGTCGACCGGGCATCCGCCGAGGCGATGAACGTCTTGGACGGCACGCAGTCGTACAGCACGCACGCCCCGCCGAGGCCGTCCCGCTCGACGATGGTGACGTCGGCTCCGTGCTGAGCGGCAACCAGCGCGGCTTCGTAGCCCGCCGGACCCCCGCCCATGATCACGATCCGGGTCACAGGTCCTCCTCACGCGTGTCACGGTCCGCTCGTCGTCACGGTACGCGTGACACGGTGTTGGCTGCCTGCTTCATCCCCTCACGTGATCGTGTGTATCGCTACGCTGTCCGACGTGCCGCTCTACGCCGCGTATGGGTCCAACATGGATCCCGCTCAGATGATGGAGCGAGCTCCGCACTCGCCGATGGCGGGCACCGGCTGGCTCGTTGGTTGGCGCCTCACCTTCGGCGGGGAGGACCTCGGCTGGGAGGGTGCGCTCGCCACTCTCGTCGAGGATCCGGACGCCCAGGTTTTCGTGGTGCTCTACGACGTCACCCGGGAGGATGAGGCTCGCCTGGACCGGTGGGAGGGCAGTGAACTCGGCCTACACACCAAGATCCGTCTCCGGGTGCAGACCTTGGAGGGCTCCGTTCTTGCCTGGCTGTATGTCTTGGATGCCTACGAGGGTGGTCTCCCTTCTGCTCGTTATCTGGGGGTCATGGCCGACGCTGCCGAGGCCGCCGGCGCACCAGCAGACTACGTCTCCGCGCTCCGAACTCGCCCCTGTCACGGCATCGGCCCATGAAAATCCGCGAGTCCCCGTTTCCGGCAGCTGAGTTGCCGATTCGGGACGATTTCGCCTCCTAGGAAGCCCCGGTTATCCACAGCCGATTCGGTTGTCCACAGATCGCGCCTTACTGGTTGCGACCCTCTGTAGACGCGGCAGTGTTTGACATATGACGACCGAACTTCTGCACGGTCTGCACGGCGCCTACCGCCGTTCCGACCTCATTGACCAGGTGGGCCTTCCGCACGTGCGCACGCTGTTGCGCGACGGCCTGCTCGTGCGCTATTCACGAAATGTTCTTGTCGACCGGCGCCGCATGTTGGAGCTGCCGACGCGGTCCGCGGCGGCGCTGCTGTTCGTCGGTCGCCAGGCGGCGCTCACCAGTCATACGGCCGCGCTGATGTATGGCTGTAGTGCGGCCGAGGACGGCCCGGTGCACGTGCTGTCCGGCTACGACCGCAAGGTGGGGCCGCGGCCGGGGCTCGCCCTGCACCAGGGCGAGTTCGACGAGGCCGAGGTGCTCGAGCTGGACGGGCTACGGGTGCTGGCGTTCGAGATCGTGCTCGCCGAGCTGCTGTGCCGGACGCACCGGCCGGTGGCGCTGGCCTGCGCTGATCAGGCCATCGCCGGCCTCGACCCGCCGCACCGGGACAGGTTTCGGGCCGAGGTCTTCCGCCGCATCCGCGCCCGCGCCGACCCGCGTGGCCGGCGGCGCGGCGCGGTGCTCCTCGGCCTGGCCACCGGGCTGCCGGAGTCGCCCGCCGAGAGCGCCGTGCTGCTGAAGCTGTACGACGCCGGTCTGCCGCTGCCCACACCGCAGTACCGCATCCTGGACATCGATGGGCGGGAGCGGTATCGCATCGACTTCGCCTGGGAGGAGCCCCGGGTGGCGCTCGAGTACGACGGCCGCGACGCCCACGAGGACCGCGCGGAACGCGACGCGGAGCGGGAGGCCGACCTCCGGCGCCGAGGCTGGCGGGTCATCCGCGCCACCGCTCCCGATCTTCGCGATCCCACGCGCCTGATCACGGCGATCCGCGCCGCCATCAACCGCCGCCGCCACGTCGCCTGACCGGTTCCGGGATCTGCGCGGGATCGAACCGGCATCTCGGGTGCCGGGACCGGCAACTCGCCAAATTCCCACTGTGCCCGCGGCGAGTTGCCAACTCGAGACCACGACTACCCGGTTCCGGCCGACGACCTGCCGATTCGGCAACCCGATTCGGGTCGGCCACGCCGTGCGCTGCCCCATCCCGATCGGCGAACCAACCCGACTCGGGTGCCTGAAACGGGAACTCGGCGGCCGGAACCGCCGACCCGGCGCGTACCCGAAACGACAGCTCGGCACTGGAGACCGGGACTTGAGCGTCCGAGACGGCAACTCAGCGACCAGAGCCGAGAAGTCGGGGGCCGATACGGCAACTCGACCACCGGAACCAGCGACTCGGATCCCCGACCCGGAACTCAACGACCGGAACCCGGATTTCGGTTGCCCGAAACGGCAACTCGACCACCGGAACCCGGATTTCGGTTGCCCGAACGGCAACTCGACCGCCGAAACCAGCGACTCGGTTGCCCGAAACGGCAACTCGACCACCGGAACCAGCGACTCGGATGTCCGAGGCGGGAACTCGGCGACCGGAGCTGGCGAGTCAGGTGCCCGAAGCGGGAATCAGTGACTGGCGCCAGTGCCGCGTGGGGCCGGGGTGGTTAGGCGAGGGCGGCTAGGGCGGTGTGGGTGAGGACCCGGGTGCCGACGAGGAGGGCGCGTTCGTCGAGGCGGAAGGTGGGTTGGTGGAGGTCGGGGGGTTGACCCTCGCCGGACCAGACGCCGAGGCGGCCGAAGGAGCCGGGAAGCTGTTCGAGGTACCAGCCGAAGTCCTCGCCGCCGGAGGACTGCTTGGTGCCGGCCAATGCATCCTCGCCGAGGGCGGCTTCGACGCCGGCGCGCAGGACCTGGGTGCACTCGGGTTCGTTCATCACCGGGGGAACGCCGCGCTGGTGGTGCAGCTTGAAGCCGACGCCGGTGGGCGCGAGCAGGGACTGGACCAGGCCGGACACCAGGGGCTCCAGGTCGGCCCAGACCTCGTGGTCGCCGGTGCGCAGGGTGCCGCGTAGCACCCCGTCCTGGGGGACGGCGTTGGCGGCCTCGCCGGCGTGCACGGACCCCCACACCAGCACCGTTCCGGAGCGCGGGTCGACCCGGCGGGACAGCAGGGCGGGAAGGCCGGTGATCACGTGACCGAGGGCGTGCACCAGGTCGGCGGTCAGGTGCGGGCGGGAGGTGTGCCCGCCCGGCGAGGTGAGCTGCAGCTCGAGCAGGTCGGTGGCCGACGTGATGGCGCCGATCCGGGTGCCCACCCGGCCCACCTCGAGCCGGGGGTCGCAGTGCAGGCCGAAGATCGAGTCCACGCCGTCCACCCCGCCGGCGGCGATGACGTCCAGCGCCCCGCCCGGCATGACCTCCTCGGCCGGTTGGAAGACCAGGCGCACCCGGCCGGGCAGCTCGGGGGCCGACGCCAGGGCGAGCCCGGCGGCGACAAGCATGGCGGTGTGCGCGTCGTGCCCGCAGGCGTGGCAGGCGCCGACCACGGTCGAGGAGTAGGGCAGCCCGGTCAGCTCGGTGAGCGGCAACGCGTCCATGTCCGCGCGCAGGGCCACACAGCGCCCGCCGGAGCCGATCTCGCACACCAGGCCGGTGCCTGAGGGCAGCAGCCGGGGCCGCAGGCCAGCCGAGGAGAGCAGCCCGGCGACCAGCTCCGTGGTGTTGAACTCATGCCGGGACAGCTCGGGGTAGGCATGAATGTGGCGATACCAAGCGATCACGTCGGCGCCGTTGCGCGCCAACCAGTCGTCCAGCCAGGACGGCCCCCGTCCAACGCCGATGTCCTCCACAGGAGGCATCCTGACGCCGTCACTGGTCAGCAGCACACCCGGGTCGGCCGGCCGGCGGCGATCCTGCGGTCTATCGGACCGCGAGTCGAGCACCGTCAACGCGATCCCTCCTCCGCAAGTTCGGTCGGTTCCGAAACGTTCCAACAAATCGTGCACCATCGGCGCTGGAGCTTTGCACAAGGATCCTTAGGGTGGGCTCGCCGGTACTAGCAATGCGCCGAGCGGCCCGAAGAAATTCGGCCTGGCTAGTCGATCACAATCGATAACTGATCATGACGAGACCGCGCCCTGCTTCTTCCTTCTGATCCTGCGCCGGGTACTCCGGCCAACGATGACGATTGCCAGCAGCATCGCCGCCATGATTCCGATGAACAGCTTCTGTTTTGCCTTGTCGGACTGCTGTTCCGGGGTGAGGTTCGGACCAGTCGGGGCGGTCGGATTGGGCGTCGGGGTTGGCTGTTGAACCGCCACGACGCTTGCTGGCGCGGCCGACGCACTCACCGAGATGCCGGTAGGCGCCGCTACAAGGAGCATGAAAGCCGCCACGAGGAGTAACCGGGCGACCACACGCTTCATGAGATCACATTACTTGTCCACCCGATCGAGCGCGAGTGATAAGACGATTACATCTCGCGATATGGGAACGGCCTGATGGCGGAACTACCAGGCAGCCGGGCGGGATTGAGCCACCAATCCCGCGACGTGGGAGGGAATGGCTGCGCCGCCGGAGTCGACAGACGATCACGGCCTGGGAACGATCGGACCGGTGGGTGGTGGCGTCGAGGACGAAGGGTAGCGGGCTCGGAGAGCGGGGCCCATGAAGGCCCAGCGCGGATTTGGCATGACGCGCGAGAACCCCAGCCAGGTGGCGGTGGGGAAGAACGGATCGGGTACGGCGCAGGGAGAGGTGGATGAGGAAGGTTCATGGGGCTGGAAGGAAGAGGTGGTAGGGGATGGGATGGGGCGGGGGCTGGCGGGGTCCGGGACGAGCGCGGACCACCAAAGGGGGGCTGGAGGGGCTGGTCACCGGAACCAAAGCCGACCAGAGCGCGGGTGAGTTCAGAGGGCGGGCTGGCGGGGTCTGGGGCGAAGTGTGGAACTCCGAAAGGGGATCGGAGGGAGCCGGGTCGGCGAAATGCCGGTCACCGGAGCGGCAGTCGATGGGGGTGCGGGTGGGGTAGGGGGGTGGGGGGTGGTGGGTGAAGGCTTGGAGGATTTGGTCGGCGGCGAGGGTGGGGGTGAGGTGGCCGTCGCGGACTTGGTGTTCGAGGTGGGGGGTGATGCGGCGGACTTCGGGGTGGTCGTGGAGGCGGTGGAGGAGGGTGTCGCGGACCATGGTCCAGGTCCAGTCGACCTGTTGACGGCGGCGTTTTTCGGCCAGAGCGCCGGAGCTGGTGAGGGTGTCGTGGTGGCGTTCGATCGTGGCCCACAGTTCGTCTAGGCCGGTGCCGTTTAGTGCGCTGCAGGTGAGGACGGGGGTGGTCCAGTTCGGGTCGGGGGAACGGAGGAGCCGGAGGGCACCGGAGAGGTCGCGGGCGGCTTTCTGGGCTTCGCGGGTGTGCGGGGGATCGGCCTTGTTGACGGCGATGACGTCGGCCAGCTCCAGCACGCCTTTCTTGATGCCCTGGAGTTGGTCGCCGGTGCGGGCGAGGGTGAGCAGCAGGAAGCAGTCGACCATGTTGGCGACGGCGACCTCGGACTGGCCGACGCCGACGGTTTCGATCAGGACGATGTCGTAGCCGGCGGCCTCCATCAGCACGATGGTCTCGCGGGTGGCCTTGGCGACGCCGCCAAGCGTTCCCGAGGTCGGTGACGGGCGGATGAAGGCCGCCGGATCCACGGACAGGCGCGCCATGCGGGTCTTGTCGCCCAGGATCGAGCCGCCGGTCCGGGTCGACGACGGGTCGACGGCGAGGACGGCGACCCGGTGCCCGGCAGCCGTGAGCATGCTGCCGAGGGCGTCGACGAAGGTGGACTTGCCGACGCCGGGAACGCCGGTGATACCGACCCGATGGGCGCCGCCGGCGTGCGGGAGCAGCTCGACCAGCAACGACTGGGCCAGCTCACGGTGATCCGGACGGCGGGACTCCACCAGGGTGATCGCCTTGGACAGCACCCCGCGGTCCGCGGCCAGCACACCCTCCACGTACGCGGCGAGATCGAGCGGACGGCTCATCGACTACAGCGGGTGCCCGTGCGCCGACGCCAGCCCGCGCACCAGATCGCCGGCCGCGTCCGCAATCACCGTGCCCGGACCGAAGATCGCCGACGCACCGTGCGAACGCAGCTCGTCGTGGTCACCGGGCGGGATGACACCACCCACCACGATCATGATGTCGTCCCGGCCGAGCGCGGCAAGCTCGTCGCGCAGCGCCGGCACCAGCGTGAGATGCCCGGCGGCCAGCGAGTTGACCCCGACGATGTGCACGTCGGCCTCCACCGCCTGGCGCGCGACCTCGCCCGGGGTCTGGAACAGCGGCCCGACGTCCACGTCGAAACCGAGGTCGGCGAACGCCGTGGCGATCACCTTCTGGCCGCGGTCGTGCCCGTCCTGGCCGACCTTGGCCACCAGGATGCGCGGCCGGCGGCCCTCGGCGTCGGCGAACGCGTCGGTGGCGGCGCGCACGTTCTCAATGTTCGTCGCCGGGCCGGCCTCGTCGCGGTACACGCCCGTGATGGTACGGATCTGCGCGGCGTGCCGGCCGTACACCTTTTCCAGCGCGTCGGAGATCTC